>QOPK01000020.1 GCA_003331685.1 Halieaceae bacterium
GGTCCCAGCCACGGCTCATAGTGCTTCCATTGCTCTAGCGCGGTCGAGAAAATCGGCTGTCGCACCTGCTCTGATGACGGCGTTCGTACGTTGCGCTCTGTTTTATGGAATTCGAGGCAGGACTGCTCAAAAGGGAGCCCGCAGAAATCGAGCATCCGCCGCACCTGCGTCTCAAGGTCAGCCACCACATCCTCATGCTGCACGCGCAGCACATAGCCCGGGACGACGTCATCCCAGTGGTCCATCAGTCGCACGTAGTCCAGGTAGTACTGAGCAATGTCTTCCTGGTCGTAGCTGAACATCTGTCCTTCGGCAAACAGCTGCTTGAAGCCCGAGAAGCAGCAGGACATGGGGTCCCGGCGTGCATCAATGACCTTGGCATTGGGCAGCATGAGCTTGATGAGCCCAATGTGGCGGAAGTTGTTGGGCATCTTATCGATAAAGAAAGGCGCGCCCATCCGGTGCACCTGTGTATCGCGAATGAATTCTTCGCCCAGCGTTGCAAGTTGTTGTGCAGAAAGATCCGTCAGATTAAAAGGATATTTTTGATTGCCTTCTCGCTGACCCAGGCGCCGCAGCTTGCCGCTGATTGACAGTACATTGGGTAGCTCCAGCGTGCCATCGACCATACTGTGTGAAGAGAGAATCTGCTCAAGCAAAGTGGAGCCTGCACGCGGCAGTCCAAGAATGAAGATAGGGTCAGATGCTGAGCAACCTGTTTCCCGGTCAAAGATCTCGTGAGTGCATGCGGCGATTTGATCTTCGCACTCCTGAGTGGTGCCTTTGGCCTTATATTGCAGTTGCGCCTTTTTGATGGCGTTGCCTTTGGCGTAGTGGTGAAACGATTGCTGGTAATTCTTTCGGTCTTCAAATGCCTTACCCAGAGCAAATTGAAGGTAGACCCTGTCCTGGCCACCGAGATGCGGATTCTCATCAAGTGCCTGCATCGATGACAGCTCGTCGTCATCAAACTGATAGACCTTCAGGTTCGCCAACGAGTACCAGGCATCGCAATAAAATGGCTGGGACTTCAAAGCGGCGCGGTAAGCTGTGATCGCATCCTCTGACCGACCCCCCGTCTTTAATGCATGGCCCTTTGACACATTGGTCACGGGATCATCGGGCACACGGTTCAAAATTTTATCGAACAGCGTCAGCGCTGACTCGTAGTCGCCTAGCTGCATGCATTGAATGGCGTAAAGTGATTGCAGTTGAGGATTATCAGGCGCTTGATCAAGCAGCGCTTTGGCCTCGTCTACCGCGCGCTGGAACCGCTGTCGTTTGCTGAGGATCTGCACATAGTCGATACGCGCTTGCCTATGCTCAGGCTCGAACTCTACAGCGCTCTCAAGAAGGAACTCTGCGTCCTCCAAAACGCCATGGCGGGTGGCAATTTCTGCCAGTACGCGCATCCCATCAATATGCTGAGGATTCTGCTGCATAAACTGCCGGCACAGCTGCTCGGCCCGATGTAGCTTGCCTTCGTGAAGCAGGTCCCAGCTTGCCAATAGGCTCGGTGGTAAAGCCTCCAACCACTGAAGTCTTTGATTAATCTGAGCCGCGCGCTCGGGTGAGTTTTTACCGACCAGGTCTCTCTGCGCCGCCCAACTGGCTTTGAGGCCGGGGTTGAGATGACAGGCAGTGGCGTAGGCATTAAGTGCCTCGGTGGGCATGTTAGCGTCTCGATATAGGTGGCCAAGCTCCTGAAAAGCCCTGCCATAGGAAGGATTGCTCTCTACCAGCTGCCTAAGAGCGGACTCCGCATTGGCGAAATCGCGCGTTAGTCGCAAGCAGACACTACGCATGTATTGGCCCATAACCGAGGACTGAGCGCTGTCAGCGAGGCTATTGAGTGTCTCTAGTGCTTTGGATAGTTCTCCTTGCTGTATCAGCCGTTGCACAGCGCTCAGCGGATCCGGATCTTCGTTGGCAGGAGAAGCAGTCATGACGTTGTGTTGGGTCGCAGAAAGTTAACAGATAAAAAAAGTGCCCCGATTGGGGCACTTTTTCAAGAGATGTCTCTACCGACTTTTTAAAAGTCGAAGGAGACGCGAACACCGAGCGTAGTAGGCGGTGCCAGAGCCAAACGCTCACGGTCGTTGACGTAGTTGGCGCCAGTGACTACTTGCTCATCGGTCAGGTTGGTGACAAAGGCTTCAACCATCCACTTCTCCGATGAAACGCCCGCGGTGACATTGGCCATCGTCCAGCTCGGCACGTCCATCCGGTTAATAGTGATGATGTCACTGTAGGATTTGGCAGAGTGGCTGATGCTAGGCATCACGTGAGCCATCCAACCGTTACCCATAGTCCACTCGTAGCGCATCCAGACATTGCCTTGGAACTCTGGTGCGTAAGCCAGCTCGAGGCCTTCCTGCACGTCTGTAGACGGAGTCAGCGTGTCTGTTATCTCTGTATCGAGGAACGAGAAAGCCGCACCCATCGTAAGGTTGCCTGTTGGCGCCCAAGTGATATCACCCTCGAGACCTGTCACTTCCGCATTAGCAGCGTTGTCCGAGAAGAACAGGTTAACAATGCTGGTGTCAAAGATCGTGGTCTGTAGATCTGAGATATCCAGGAAGAACACCGAGCCGTTGAAGCGTAGGGTGTTATCCAGCATGTCCAGTTTCCAGCCCAGCTCGATATTGATCAGTTCGTCAGACTTCACTTCGAATGGCACGGTGTAGTCGTTTGCTGCTTGGTATGCGCCGCCGGGACGGTTCAGCAGGCCGGTTCTAAAGCCCTCTGACCAGGTGACATACCACAAGTGATCATCATTGGGCCGCCAAGACAGCGTGACCTTTCCGATGACGCCATCATCCTCGGCTTTGTCCGGCGCGTAGATGCTGTTGACGATCCGCTGGTAGTTGGGATCATCCGCTGACGGTAGGTTGCTTGGCGAATAGACCGGGCTGGCCTCGTAAGGGAAGAAGCCAGCATAGGTCCAGCGAATGGATTGATCACCATCGTACAGGTCGTTAATGTTGGTACCGAACTTGTTATAGTCGGTCCCTGTCATGTTATAGAAAGACCCGTTAGCGCTGCCGGCTAGATCCGCCTCGTACTCAAACCAGCGCAGGCCGCCGGTAATCGATAAGCTATCGGTCAGATCGAAGGTGACCTCTCCAAATACCCCCATCCGGTCATCCGTGCGAAGAATGTCGTTTCGGAAGACCGTATCTCTCGGATAGGGACCGGCCCCCACTTTGTAGCCGCCCTGGCCATCGTAGGGATAATTGTAATTTTCAGCGAACCCAAGCCCTGTGCCGTTGTAGCCACCACCGTACGAGTTAACAAATTTGCTGCCGGGGTAGGAGAAGTCGACTATCTCGCTCAGCTCCATCTCACTAAAGAAGCCACCTGCAGTGACTCGGAAGCGCTTGTCCTGATCGGTGCTGAAGCGAATCTCGTGGCTGGTGAACTCGCTGTCGACCTTATTGGTCGTGTAAAGGTTAGGCGCCTGACAGGTTCCTGAGGGGGTGCCTGCGCCAGCCGGCGAGAATCCGGTGTAGGACACGTAGTAATCGCAGATGTAGTATGGGATGTACTGACCAATGAACAGGTAATCCGAGTAATCGGTACGCTGATCGGTCTCGCGCTCGGTGAAGGCACCGGTATAGAGGACCTCGAGTGCGCCAATGCGGCCTTCGATGGTCCAATGCACGTTGGTGTACTCGTCCTCAACGAACTCCTTCTCAAACCGCTGGATTTTATAGTCGTCGCTGAGATTGGGATCAGTGTAGAACGTGCCATCACTTTCGATCTTCTGGGCCATCACACCTGCGCTGATGCGCCAGTTGTCATTAACGTCCCACTGGGCTGCAATGCGACCGCCCGAATAGGTCGTGTCGTTAAAGTCGTCCTCTACGAGATCAGCGTTATCAGCTTCAAGGAAGGTGACGTTGCTGAAGTCTGTAACGCTTTGCTGGAAGCCTCCCCTGAACCCGACCTCTGTCCCATTTGAGCGAATTGTGCTTCCGGACCGGAATCGCGCACTCTCTCTTGCTGTTCGCGTCCCAGCGACGTTGTCAATGTAGCCACCTTTTTCGTCGGTATAGATCACGCCGCGAATCGCGAAGTTATCGCTAAGAGGAATGTTCAGCATCGCATTGATGTTGTAGTTGGCTTCGCCATCTTTCATGGTCGATGCGCCAGCTTGAACGCGGCCGTAGAAACCGGACGTATCAGGCTTGTTAGTGATAAGCCGTACCACGCCTGCCTGTGAACTTGCGCCAAACAGTGTGCCCTGAGGTCCCGCGAGAACCTCTACGCGGTTAATGTCGGCGATGTAGATATCGAGGTTACGGCCGGGCTGTGCCATCGGCTGTTCGTCGAGGTAGAGCGCCACGTTGGGGCTCAGACCTGCCACACCCGAGGTGGTCAGATTGGGCGTAGTCGATGCGACACCACGGATATACATGGTGCTCTGACCGGGACCCGCGCCACCGGCTGACACATTGGGCAGCTCGATCAGGTAGTCGGAGAAGTTAGAGACGCCGCGCTGGTTCAGAGACTCCTCTGTGAGTGCTGATACCGCGACAGGTACGTCCTGCAGGCTGGCTTCTTGCTTGGTCGCTGTGACCATCACTTCTTCCAGCTGCGCATGGACTGGACTCGACACCAGCGGCAGTAACGCTACACCGAGCGCTGCCGACAAGGGCGTGCGTTGAAATCTTTTGGGATGAGACATAGTGGCTCCCTTTTCTCTCATGGCTTCGGAACGATAATTATTGTTTGAGTAGTGCGAGGACAGAGGCTACCGGTTATAAAGACTGTCTGCAAATCACAACTTGTTCCAAACAAGGCGCTTAGAGGTCATTTGGCGGGCTTCAGGTACACTCTTACCACGCACGATGTATGAGCCCGATATGACCCAGCACACCTCACCCCGCTTCACCATCGATAAAGCGGTGTTCTTTCCCGCATTGATTCTGCTCTTTGGTGCCATTGTGATGGTGCTGACCATACCGGAGAAAGGTAGCAACCCTTTTGCTGGGCTTCAGGCGGTTATTGTGAATACCGCAAGTTGGTTTTATGTGCTCATTGTGACGCTAATTGCGGTGATCGTCGTTTATCTTGCTCTATCTCGCTACGGAGATATCAAGTTGGGGCCCGACCATGCAGAGCCGGATTACAGCTATATCTCCTGGTTCGCGATGTTGTTTTCCGCGGGCATCGGCATTGGCATGATGTTCTACGGCATCGCTGAGCCCGTGATGCATTTTCTGGCGCCGCCGAATGGTCCCGGGGGCACGCCGGCTGCCGCCACCGAGGCGATTCAGATCAGCTATTTTCACTGGGGTTTCAATGCGTGGGCGATCTACGCCATCGTTGCGCTCATTCTTGCCTATTTCGCCTACCGGCACGAACTACCGCTGACATTGCGCTCCGCCTTCTACCCGCTAATTGGCGAGCGCATTCATGGGCCCATCGGTGCATCGGTGGATGTCTTCGCGGTGATCTGCACGACCTGTGGTATTTCGGTGAGCCTCGGCCTTGGCGTACTGCAGATCAATACCGGGTTTAATTACCTATTTGGGCTGCCCATTGATGTGTGGGTGCAAGTCGGGCTGATTTTTGCCACGATGGCGCTGGCTACGGTCTCGGTGGTGCTTGGGCTGGACACGGGTATCAAGCGTCTGTCTGAAATAAATATCGTTCTAGCAATAATGCTCCTGCTGCTCATCCTGCTGACGGGCCCAACCGCCCTGCTTTTGGCGGGTACGCTACAGAACTTTGGCGCCTACGTCGCGGGTCTGGTGCCCCGCACGCTCGACATGTATGTCTATGAACCCACCGACTGGTTTGGCGGGTGGACCATTTTTTACTGGGGCTGGTGGATCAGCTGGGCGCCCTTTGTCGGTGTCTTCGTCGCGCGCATCTCCCGCGGGCGAACCATCCGGGAGTTCCTGATTGGCGTGACGCTGGTGCCCACCCTGTTCATTTGTCTGTGGATGGGCGTGCTGGGTGGTAGCGCCTTGGAGCTGATCACCAACCAGGGCTTCGAGGAGTTGGGTTCAGCGGTGCAGGAGAATCCGGCGGTGGGGCTCTTCCGCTTTCTCGAGTACCTGCCGGCGACCGAAGTGTTAAGTGCCATCTCCCTGATCATGATCGTGATCTTCTTTGTCACCTCTGCCGATAGCGGTGCAATGGTGCTTAACATGCTGAGCGCCAAAGGGGTGGATAACACCCCCGCCCTACAGCGCACGCTCTGGACAATGGTGATTGCAATGGCGGCGTCACTTCTTCTGCTGGGCGGCGGGTTGCAGGCCCTGCAGACCGCGACGATCGCAAGTGCACTGCCCTTCGCGATCGCCATGCTTGGTGCATTCTGGGGGTTTGGGCGGGCGATAGTGGCCGATGGTGCCAAGCGTCAGGCGCAGTCGATTCATGCGCCACCTGTGATGGCGGCAGAGGGCTGGCGTGATCGTCTTCGGCTCCTGTTGGATTATCCGGATGACCTGACGGTGCAAACGTTTCAACGTAATACCGTGCAGGTTGCGATGCAGTCGTTTGCCAGTGAATTGGCCGAGCGCGGCGTGGAAGCCCGGGTCGTGACGGAAGACGACGCGCTCTCTCTCCGGTTAGAGGTCTCTCATGGCGACGAGGTCGGTTTCACCTATGAGGTGCGTGCAAGTCATCACCCCTTACCCGATGCTTCGATCGGCGTGGCCGAGGGGAGTGCTCAGGCGGAAGGCTTCTTTCGCGCCGAGGTGCACTTGGCGGAGGGCGGCCAAGACTATGACGTGATGGGCTGGTCTCAGGAGCAGATCATTGTCGATATCCTCAACCAATATGAGGACCACCTGCATTTCCTGCATACAGTCAGGCAGTAGCTCGGCTACTACTGAACAATCGTGACCGGATGAATCAGCGCCTTGGTTCGATCTGGGTTGATCTCCAGCATTGGGGAGATCATGGCATTGAGCGCGGCCTGCCGATTTTCTGGGGCGGGATGCGTGCTGAGAAACTCCGCGGGCCGCTCGTCACTGAGATCCCCCATTTTTTGCCACAGTGTGACCGCGGCCTCAGGGTCATAGCCCGCCTTGGTCGCCAGCACCATGCCCATCACATCCGCTTCGTTCTCGGCGTCTCGGCTATTAGGGAGTGTGAGCGCGACATTAGCCAGCACCGCAGCGCCGGCCATCGCCGCGCCACTGTTATCTGAGGCTGCGCCAATTACTGCCACCCCTGCGGCTGTGGCCATCGCTCGGGACATCCGTTCTGCGGTATGGTTAGCGAGCGCATGCGAAATTTCGTGGCCCATGATTTGCGCAAATTCATCATCGGTCAGTTCGAGCTGATCAAATAGCCCGGTGTAGACTGCCATACGACCTCCTGCCATGCACCAGGCGTTGACGGTCTCCGCATCATCAACAATGGCCACGCTCCACTTCCAGTCTGCGCTTGCGGGGAAGTCGGCAACGGCAATCGAGACCAGTCGTCCCGTGATTCGCGCGACCCTCGCAACGGTTAGCGGGTCGCCGACTAGTTTGTCTTCGTCGTCCAACTGCCGGACGGTATCGAGGTACGCAGCCTCTGACTCGATAATCGCGGCATCTGGGGAGATGATGATGAACTGGGTGCGCCCGGTCGGACTCACCGCACAGCTGGATAGGAGCACCCATACAGCCAAAATGGCCCATATTCTGGTGCGCATGATCATTTTGTCGTGGCCCATTCGTAAGTTCCTACTGATCCCACTGTCATAGTGAGACAGCCTAGCGAAAGCCGTGTTCCGTCGTTTGGGTATTTATCACGCTGCGGCGCATACTGCGGAGGTTTCTCACTTCGGTGCGGGTCTTATCCGGGCTCCGATTCGGCCCCTGCTGTAACACGAAGCAAGCCGCGATAGACGCCCCGTGCATTCGACTCCCCGGTGACCACGCGATACACATCCTCGCTGATAGGAAGACTGATGCCTCTTTCCCGGGCCAGCTCAATAACGGTTGGGGCGCTCTTTACCCCCTCGGCTACCATATGCATGCTGTCGATGATGTCCTCGATCGAACGCCCTTTTGCCAGCTCCATGCCAACATGGCGGTTCCGACTCTGTGGGCTCGTGCAGGTGGCGATCATGTCGCCCATGCCCGCCAGGCCCGCAAAGGTCTCGGACTTGCCGCCCAGCGCTTCACCGAGTCTGCTCATCTCGGCCAGACCGCGGGTAATGAGTGCCGCGCGTGTATTGTCACCCGCGCCCAGCCCGTCGCCCATGCCCACCGCGATGGCGATAATATTTTTTAACACGCCTCCGAGCTCGCACCCGACAACGTCCTGATTGGTGTAAACGCGGAACAGGCCAACGTTCAGGATGGGCTGGAGCGCGAGGGCAACATCGTGATCCTCTATTGCTAGCACGCTAGCCGCCGCCTGACCCGCGACAATCTCGCGGGCGAGGTTGGGTCCGGTCAGCACCCCGGGAATGCAGTGTGACGACACGTCGCGGATGATCTCGGTCATGCGCATCCGGCTGCCCTTTTCCAAACCCTTGCTCAAGCTGATCACGGGAATATCCCGCGGCATATCGGGCAGGGCATTTACCAACACTTCACGGAAGTGGCTACTGGGGACGGCAATCAATACGGCATCGGCACTCTCAACCGCGATTTTCAGCGCGCTCGTGGCGGTGAGCTTGGGGTGTAGCGTGGCGCCCGCAAGATAGCGCGAATTAGTGTGGTGTTGGTTAATCTCATCCACGATCTGCGCGTCGCGCGCCCACAGCACGGTGTCACATTGGCGGCTGATCACCGACGCAGTGGTGGTGCCCCATGAGCCCCCGCCGAGCACCGCAATCTTAGAGCGTCTCACGGGCAACATCCCTCAGCGTGCTGGCACCGCGATCAGCAATGCTCAGCGCGCGAATCACCTCAAGGCGGCGAATCAACTGATTCAGCGCCTCTGCCTGACGAGACCGCCCTTCAGCGTTGCTCGCCAGCCCGCGACTCACCAGCATTTTCCATGCGTTGGCAAAAAGCAGTTTTCCAATTGATGCCTCGCTACTGATCCTGCGCTGCAAGTATGCCTGCTTGCCATAGCTCATGCACCGCTCGATAAAGGCATCCTCCTCTATCGGCTCTCCGTCCGAGTGCCGGATCAGAATGTCAGTGCCAATGCTGTAGGCCTCGGCAAAAACGGTCAGTGCCACGTGCCCCAGTTTCGGTGACAGCCGATTCAAGATCAGTCGCGCATTGTCGGGGCTCTCACTCAACAAGGCCTGCCAGTCAGGTTCGTCACGGCATAGCTCGGTGTCGATCTGCTGCTCGAATAACTGGGTGTCGGGGTAGAAGAATTCGAATTTAAAGAGATCCCGCAGCTCTTGTACCTCAGACCAGAACTGCGAGAGTGACCCGTTACTTTCACGTTGCTCACTGACTGCCAGTAGCGCCAGTTCTGCTACCGCACGCGTGAGGAAAAAATGCACAATAGTGTTGCGATAGAAGCTGGCGATCGGCGCCTGACCCTCAGCGATGCCATAGACCGTCTCCGGGCCGCCCACGAATCGCGTGATAATGCCCTCTTCCATCATGTTGGCCAGCATGTTGCCTATTTCCTCTGCGTAATTGAGGTTGAAGTCGGGCGACAGCCTCACGCCGCGGGCTGTGGCCCAATCGATCATGATCGAGACCTCTTTGACGATTTCGGGCTCGGTCAAGGCCCGCGGAAAGGCGCCCAGTAGTGCGGTAGAGACGACCGCCGGGAACGTGGCGGGCGTCACGCGGTTGGCCTCTACGGCCACCTGGAAGGCGATCTTCGAGATCGCCAACTGATCCTCCGGATCGGGTGCTGCGTCAAGTCGGACAGGCTCGCCGAAGTCCACGTGAATCCTGCCCATCGGGCGGGCGAGACTTTTCAAGTAGCGGATCATCCAGCCAACAGATTCGGGTGCCTTTGGCGTGCCGGACTGCTCGCGGGCGTACTCTTCCGCGTCTCTGACAAGGTCGTAGGAAACCGACACGGGGATAATGTGAATGTCCCGTGACCCCGCGTGGTGCGCGCCTTCCAGTGCGTACTTGAGAAGCCCGTATTTGGGTGGCATCAACTTCCCGAGCCGCGAGCGCGTTCCCTCAAAAGACCAGGTCATGGGGAACCGCTTTTCCATTAAATAGCCGATGTACTGCTTGAGGCTAAGCTTGTAGACCTCGTTGTTCTGAAAACTTCGGCGAATGAAGATGCCGCCGGCCCGCCTCAAGAAGAACCCCAGAATCGGGATATTCAGGTTGGCGCCACCAAAGAAATGCGGCATCGGGAAGTCATTGTCGAACAGGAGCTTGGGGACCACGAATCCGTCGATGTAGGTTTTATGCGTCCAGAGCAGGGCTGAAGGATAATGGCGCACGATCTGCCGTATGCGCTCGAGATCATTGGGGTCGTAGTGCAGTGTTTTTTCATAGCCTAGCCCTAGAAAAATCCCGCACAGCTTGGCCCACACATCGAGCCAGAAGCGGGTGGGTATCGAAATCATTTCCCGCAGGTACTCGCTAGCCTCCGCTCTCACGGCTTTGCTGGGCTGCTCGCGGGCGTTGGCGATGTCCAGCAGAGCAGCTTTGAAGGCACGGTTATTGCGAATGCTTTGGTGAACATAGCGGGGCACTTTGTAGCGACCGCCAATTAACTGCCGCTCCGCCATATCGATGACAACGGCGGCCTGCCTTGCGACAAACACCGCGAAATCTTCGGGCTCGTTGGCGGCCGATAATCCTGTCTTGGCGTGAAATCGTTCAGCGAGGTCGCGATTTGCGCCAGGCTCACCAAGTGTCAGGTGCACACGCTCGGGGTTCAGTCGTGCGACACGGTCAGCCAGCCAGCCCGGAGGCCTGCGCTCTCCGCCGCGAAGGATGTCACGTATTCGGGGTCTGGTGCTGGCGCTTCTTTCCGCTTGTAACCAAGATACGCGGAGCGGCGCCACCATGGCGTCAGGATGTTGTTCAAGCGCAAGCGATAGTTTCTCTACGTTCAGCGTTTTGCGGTCATCGCGCAAATCCAGCAACACGATCTTGTGATCAGTAGCTTGGCTGCCGTGCGCGGCGATCCACCGCTCGAGCAGGTGTCGCTCGAATCGACGTCTCGTGTCGAGTAGAAAAATGACCTGCTGTGCAGCGGGCGGCCAGGGATTGTGGGCAAGCTGATCTCGCAGCGCAGTGGCCAGACTCACTCAGTGCCTCGTGGCCGGAGTCTCTGGATCGAAGCCATTCTTTGAGCTGACCGACTCCAACTTGTTAAGAGTACCGCGTTTGCCGCGACCTGTTGACGGCGCGCCGTCTTGCTCGCTCGGTTCGGCTGCGGATTTTTTGAGCTCGGCTTTTTTGCGCCGGCCGCGCACTTCGGGTTTCAGGTCATCAGGTGTGTCGCGTCGCGCCTTTGCTGTCTCTTCTGCAGAGAGCTCTGGCTGGCCCAGTGTTCTCAGAAATGCATTGCGAACCTCGGCCACGTGCTCATCGATGCTTGCAACAGACCAATCGGTGGTCTCAATGGCCGGCAGCACATCGACGTGCACGGTACCGCTTCTAAAAATTTTGTCTCCCTTTGGAGAAATGTCGCCAGAGTTGTGAATGACGACCGGCACAATGGGGACACCGGACTGAATCGCCACATGGAAGCCGCCCTTTTTAAATGCGCCTAGCTTCGGTGTTGGAGCACGGGTGCCCTCGGGCGCTATGACGAGACTTTTCTTTTCGTCTCGCATTGCTTGTACCAGCGGCTTCATGGTTTCGATGGCCGCTTGCCGGTCGCTGCGATCAATAAACACAACACCTGCCGCACCCATCAGCGGGCCGATGACCGGAAGATTTTTCAGCTCTCGCTTACCGACGCCCACGATATCACGACGGACTAGGCTGGCCATGATCAGCATGTCGGCGTTGCTTTGATGATTGAACATGAAGATCGCTGGGCGCTGTTTCCAGAGGTGCTCGCGGCCGCGCACATCGAGATCCAATCCGATCAATGCGCTGGCGGTTTCTGCGAACAGGGAAATCGAGAAGTTGAGAGAATCCCGCCGTGACCCACTCAAGGCATAGAGCGGCAAGCCCATTATGAAGCTCCCCACCAGCGATCCGGTTGCGGCAAGCGAGCGCACGACTTGACTGCTAGTGGCGTTACCGCGGCTACTGAAGTCGGCCATCAACCAATTTTCCTCGCGGGCGATCTTCTTTAACTCGCGGCTTCCGTTTAACACCACCGGGCGCCCTGCCGTTTCTAGCAATTCGATGTCGTCTGTGCTGTCGCTGTAGAAGAAGCAATTTTCCAGATCGCTGCCCTGTTGCGCCGTAAAACGCTCGGCGGCATGGACTTTGCCAATACCGAAACAGGTGGGCTGTACGACGCTGCCCGTGAATTGGCCGCCTTCAACTTCCAGGTCAGTCGCATAGACGTGCTCGATGCCCAGATCTCTCGCTGCGGGCAGCACCTGATAGGGCGTGGCTGAGCTGATAATGGCGATACTGTGACCGGCAGCGCGGTGCGCTTTGATCAATTGTCGGGCCTCGGGATAGATCAGTTTGGCAATCGCTCTGCGGAATAGTCGCTCGCTATTGGCAACATAGTCCGCCTCTGAGCGACCTGCGAGATATTGGGCGTGAACCGCCATCAGTGCCGAAAAGCCCAATGAGCCCATGCCAAAGCGGGTCGCCGCTTGGGTCAACTGCACCAGATCAGCGGGCGAGATCTCGCCCCGGGCTATTTGATCCTTGAGAAACGCGCTCGCGGAGTAGCCCGAGATGATGGTCCCGTCAAAATCAAATACCGCGCAGGTTTTAGGGCCTTGCTCGGCGTCGGCAATGTTCTGGAGCAGAGTGGAAAGTGACACGACAGACTCGACTTCGCGTATTCTGGCTAACAGACAGTAGTAGCACCTTACACGGCTGTCTATGAGAGCTCCAAACGTAAAAAAACCACAAGCTGGCTAGCAATGAAGAACCGGTGAGCGATAAGTCGCGCATGGGTGATTCACGCGGGCAGTTGTGCAAGGCGTTCGGAATCCCGCGAGAGAGACACCGTTGTGAAGGCCGCGGTGCAGGCGCTTTGATACTGTAACGTGCAACAGGAATCGGTCCTTTGGTATCGATGGAATACGGGTTCATAACATTACTGCCTACCTTGCTGGTGCTCGGCCTGGCGATTTGGAGTCGCCGGACGCTTGAATCGGTGCTGGCGGGGGCGTTGTTCGCTTTCTTCATTATGGAGGGATTCGGTTTTATCGATGCCCTGGCTGAGGCGACGCTGGCCACGTTGATGACCGAGGATGTGGCCTGGGTCATGCTGGTCTGCGGTCTTTACGGCGGATTTATTGGCCTGTTGGTCAAGGGCGGCGGTTCCTATGCTTTTGGTCGGGCACTGATGAATCGGATTGAGACCAAGCGCGGCGGACTGCTTGCCACTTGGGGCCTCGGCCTGGTGATTTTTCTGGACGATTACCTGAACTCACTGACGGTGGGTGCGACCATGAAAGCGGTGACCGATCGCTTCCGCACCTCGCGCGCCATGCTCGCTTATGTTGTGGATTCAACCGCGGCGCCGCTGTGCTTGCTGGTCCCTCTATCAAGTTGGGGTGCTTATTTCGCCAGTCTGCTGGAGCAGAATGGCGTGGCGCCCGAAGGCCAAGGTTTGTCAGTTTTCATCCACACTATTCCCTATATGTTCTATCCCATCGTGGCGCTGCTGACTGTCCCGCTGGTGGCGATAGGGGCCATTCCTCTTTTGGGCGCGATGCGTCGCGCCGAAGCGCACGCCGAGAGCACAGGTGATCTCGGTATTTTCGAAGACGAAGCCTTGGCGGTGGAAGAGACCGCACGGGGCGGCATGGGTGTGTTCTTCTTCCCCATTATTGCGATGGTCTTCTTCACAGTGTTTCCGAGCATCGATTTGCTTCGGGGTGTCATCGCCGGGATTCTGGTGACCTTTGTCCACTACGCTTTATGGCGCGTCATGCCGCTGGGCGAGTTATTCGACACCTGTATCGACGGCATTAAGTCCATGGTGCCGGTGCTGGCGATGCTCCTCACCCTCTTTGTGTTTGTTGAAGCCAATGACCGTTTGGGTCTCACGCCCTATGTCATCGACGCGGTGTCACCTTTCATGACGGCGCAGTTGTTACCGGTTGTGGTGTTTGTCACCGTGTCACTGCTGTCGTTTACCACGGGATCCAACTGGGGCGTGATTGCCATTACCATGCCCATTGCTTTCCCGTTGGCGCAGACCTTTGACGTGAGCATCCCGCTGGTCATGGGAGCATTATTTTCGGCCAGTGGTTTTGGCTCACATGCCTGTTTTTACTCGGATTCGACGGTGCTTTCGGCGCAGGGGGCGGGTTGCCGGACGTATGAGCATGCGCTCACACAGCTGCCTTATGCATTGTTGGGCGCGGCCGTCGCCGCTATCCTCTTTGTCATGATGGCTTGAGCATTCCGGCTCGGCCCACAGTGCAGGTGGCCAGTGCCCAGTCCGAGCTCAGTGAGTGGTATGCCGAAGCTAGGTCTTTGGCAGGCCCGCGCTCTTAAATGACGTTGAGAATAGAAGCGAAAATGAAACGCCTGAAAACAGTGTGGCTTCGCAACCAGATCAAACCGCTTGCGGCATGGCGCGCCATGCGCGAGTTGCTCAAAAACCCTGACGACACCACGCAGGTGTTTCACATTATTGAAGCGCTAAAGGGCGACAGCCTGAGCGCCGCCGTGAGGCGCTTGAGATCAAGCGATCGCGGCCGCGCCTTATTGCAAAAAAAACCTGACATTGTCAGCAGGCTCAATGACCGAGAGTGGCTCTTGAGCCTGCCTGCGGGAAGTATCGGACGGGCCTACTTTGATTTTGTGCACGCGGAAGATCTGTCGGCTAACGGCTTGATCGCCTCGAGTGAGACAGGTGCCCGCGAAGAAATCTATCGTGGTCTTGCCGAAGATGAGGTCTGGTTGGCCGATCGATTGCGTGATATCCATGACCTACAGCATGTTATGACGGGCTACGGGCGTGACCCGGTGGGTGAACTGAGCCTGCTATCCTTTATGAAGACCCAAACACCCAACCGCGGCATCAGTTTTATCGTGTGGATTGCCAAGTGGAAGTATCTTCGTGAGGTGCCGCAGTTTGATGTGCGACTACTCATTCGAGAAGGCGCCCAGATCGCCCAGCAGGCGATTTGGATGGCCGAAATTGAATGGGAGGAGCGGCTTGCCGAGCCGATCGATGCGGTGCGCTTGGAACTCGGGTTCCAGCCACCCCGTCAATATCAGCGCCTTCGGGAGCAGGCGCCCCAACTCTTGTTTGCGGCGTGAAGCGATAAGCAGTTCTGATACCCTACGCCGAGTTTTTTAATCGGGCGACAGCTATGAATTTTGAGTTTTCCGAGGAGCAGCAACTGCTGAGAGAGCAAGCGCGCGGGTTCTTGACTGAGCATTGCCCCACCTCCGCAGTAAGGGCTGTGCTGGATGGTGATCAAGACTGGGACCCCGCCCTATGGCAGAAGATTGCCGAGATGGGGTGGACCGCCACGGTGATTCCCGAGGCCTACGGGGGTCTGGGCCTGAGTTATTACGAATTGGCGATCATTGCTGAGGAAATGGGGCGCAGTGCAGCACCATTACCCTTTAGCAGCTCTGTCTATCTGGCCAGTGAGGCGATTCAGCGCTTTGGCACCGAGGCGCAAAAATCGGCTTGGCTACCGAGGCTCGCCGGCGGCGAATGCGTCGCGACCGTCGCCATGGCAGAACGCGCAGGTCCTCTGGCGCTTGGCCGGCTTGAAACCCGACGCAGCGGATCGCAAATCTCTGGTACAAAAGTTCCTGTTGCTGACGCCTCAATAGCGGAGGTAGCCGTAGTGCTGGCCCGTTCCGAGAGCGGGCTGGAAGCTTGCCTGGTGCCCTTGGAGCAAGCCGGCGTATCGGTTGAGCCGGTGCTCACATTTGATACTAGCCGAGGGCACAGCACCGTGACCTTCGACGCCGCTGAGGCGGAGGTGTTGGGTGATACCACCATTAATCCGAAGAACTGGGAGAGCTTGCTCAATGGTGCGGCGGTGTTGTTGGCTTGGGAGCAGCTGGGCCTTGCGGAGACTGCGCTGATTCAAGCGCGGGACTACGCCTTGCAACGGTTCGCGTTTGGTCGCGCCATTGGCTCCTATCAGGCGATCAAGCACAAGCTGGCCAACATGTACGTGAAGAACACGCTCGCCCGCAGTAACGCGTATTACGGTGTCTGGGCTTTGGCCGAGGGGAGCGGCGAGTTGCCGCTGGCAGCGGCGACTGCGCGTGTTGCGGCGATACAAGCCTCGACCTACGCGGCAGAAGAAAACATCCAGACCCACGGTGGAATGGGCTTCACCTGGGAGTTCGATTGCCACTTTTATTTGCGCCGGGCGAAGCTATTAAGCCTTGCGATTGGTAGTGAAGCGGTGTGGCAAGACCGATTGGTGTCGGCGTTGGCCGCACAATCCGCGGCAGCCTGAGGGAGAGAGCAGATGGACTTTAATGATACCCCTGAAGAAGCGCGCTTCCGCGAAGAAGCGGCCTCCTGGCTTGCCGAGAACGCGCCAACCGATGACGCATTCCGTGCGCTGACGCCGTTGGAACAGGCGAAGGTCTGGCAAAAACAAAAGTACGATGCGGGATGGGCCTGTATAGGTTGGGCGCCGGAATTTGGCGGCCGCGGCGCCTCTGCAATCGAAGAGGTGATCTGGCGTCAGGAGGAAAGCCAGTACGACCTGCCGGCCAGCTTCTTCCTCATCGGTCAGGGCATGATTGGTCCGACGTTGATGGCCTGGGCGAGCGATGAGGACAAAGCTCGCTTCCTGCCGCCGCTGGCCAGCGGCGAGCAAGTCTGGTGCCAGTTGTTCTCAGAGCCTGCGGGCGGCTCGGACCTCGCCGCACTGCGCACCCGCGCAGAGCGCGACGGGAACGACTGGGTCATCAATGGACAAAAGATTTGGACCTCGGGCGCCCATTACTCTGATTACGGTGTGATTGTGGTGCGCACCGATCCCACCGTGCCAAAGCACAAGGGGCTCAGCTATTTCTATGTCGACATGAAGGCGCCGGGTGTTGAGGTCAAGCCGATCAAGCAGTTGACAGGGGATTCGGATTTTAACGAGGTGTACTTCACCGACGTGAGGGTTTCAGACAGTCAACGCTTGGGCGAAGTCGGTCAGGGTTGGCAGGTGTCGCTTACCACGCTGATGAACGAGCGCGCCGCGATTGGCGGCAGCTTTGGCCAGATGGATGTCTCGCTGGCGATGTCTGTAGCGGAGGAGGTCGAAATCGATGGCCGACCTGCGCTGGAAGACTCTGCAGTGCGTGCGCGGATTGCCAACTGGTATGTGCAGGAGGCGGGTTTGAAATACACGGGATACCGGTCGCTGACGGCGCTATCTCGGGGTGCCCTGCCCGGACCGGAGAATTCCATTGGCAAGCTGGTCGGCGCGCCCAAGATGCAGGCGATGTCCTCTTATCTGATGGACCTTTTAGGTGCCAGTGGCGCCATTGCTGACGAGTCATTAGCCGCCAAGGCCGGCATTATCCAGCGGGCCTACATGGGGGCGCCGGGTCTGCGCATCGCCGGTGGCACGGACGAAATCATGGCCAATATTATTGCGGAGCGGGTACTGGGTTTACCGCAGGAGCCTCGCCTCGATAAAGGCATCCCGTTCAATGAGGTCCCCACCGGGTAGCGCAGCCAGCTTGAGTAAGTTCGCAGGGACACGCACACTCTGCCCATGAGTCAGGAGACGACCACGCAGTTGCTCGGTTTGCCAACGGAATATGGCGTGCCGGGTGAAGACGGCAAGGCATTCAGCGCAGCGGAAGTTGACCAGCGCTCTGCATCGCGCATGCTGAGAGTGCTCATGCTGTTTGCCTGGGCGCTAGCTGGGGCGGTTTTGGTCTCGGCTTCCCTTGGTTACGGCACCTATTTCTCCAATTGGCTTGCCGGTGGCTGGTTCGCCGTTTGCTCAATTTTGTTGCTGGCCTGGCCGTGGATGAACTTATTCTGGCACCGCGGTATCGCGGTGGGCATCCTCATGCTGATTGTCATCAGATGGTCGGTGTCATGGCTCTACGCTGAGCCCGCCGACGCCACGATTGGCGTCATAATTAGCCTGCTTTACACACCAGTGCTGGTCATTATAACCACGCTGCTTTGGGGTCGAATCAGTTTGTACATCGGAGCGGGTGCGGGTCTGGTCATGGGGCTCGTCGCCTATATGGGCAGCTCCAGAGAGGCGCTGGCGGGCGCTTATCTCAATGACTGGCGCATCGCCCCGCTGGTCTTGTGCGTCTACGGATTATTTTCCTGGCTTCTGGGCATTTGGGTGCGCGAACGTGACCAGCTGCGAGAAACGGCAGAACGTGTCGATAGATTGCGCAAGGCGGCCAATACCGACACCTTGACGGGAATTGCCAACCGACGGGTCGCAGAGCGTGCGCTCAACCTTTTTGCCACCAGGCAGCGCCGCTACGCGGTGATGATGATTGATATCGACCACTTCAAAGCAATCAACGACCAGCATGGCCATGACACGGGAGACCGCATTCTGCAGAGAATTGCCGAGATCCTGAAGGCCCGCATGCGGGTGCAGGATACGGTGGCCCGATGGGGTGGCGAGGAGTTTCTGGTGATCGTGGAGAGTGTGACCCGCGATGAGTCTGCTTCTATCGCCGAGTCGCTGCGCCAAATGATCGAAGCCGGCACGGGAGAGATCCTGAAGGCTACGATCAGTATTGGGGTAGCCCATAGCGAGACGGGTCAGAGCGTGGATCAGATCTTGAAGCGCGCGGACGAGGGCTTATACGCGGCTAAAAACTCGGGCCGTAATAAAGTCGTGACGGTCTGAAGAAGAGTAATGCTTAGTTGGACAGGTCCAGACTGAACTTCAGGAATACCTCATCGAGTTCATAGCCCAGGTCCCTGTATAAAGCCTGTCCTGGCGCATTATCGCGCGCCGTTTCCAGGTCCAGCCGGGCAGCGCCCTGCGCTTTCGCCCACTCACTCGCCGCGTTCATTAAGGCGCGTGCAACCCCCGAGCGTCTTCCGGATGGGTCTACGAACAGGTCATAGAGCACGAAATATTTGACTAGATCAACGGAACACAGCGCCGGGTACAGCTGAGTGAACCCCAATAAAGTACCCCTTATATCGGCTACGAAAACAGTCGAACGCTCTTGGTCCATGTTTTTTTCAAGCCAGTTTCTTGCAGCAGGCAGATCTGGCGTGCATTGATAAAACTGCCGGTATTGATCGAACAGTATTGTCAGGTCGTCGAGATCGCTCCGGCTGGCGACTCTGACGGTCAGTGTTGATGGCATTGGTATTGCCCTTCAGGTGATAACAGTATGGAGGCGGTTGCTGTGCCGCTCAGTGTAAAAAAGGATTCCCAAACTCATTAGTGTGTCCCATAAACGCTATAAATGGTGTCCGGCCATTAACCCTCATTTTTAACTCCAAATGAGCGTACTGAGTGCGAGGCGTATGGACCCAATGCCCTGACTCACTCCCTCAAACAACAGGCAGATTTGACCCGCTTGTCTTTGCTCTGCTGACCACAGATCCAGCCGAATCTCGACGGGCCCGCCAGCAGCGGAAGCAACACCCAGTGAGTTCGAGAAGGGAGCGCTTAGCTGCATTTGTCCTGCAGAGGTCTCTTCGAGATAACGGCGGGAGCAGTTTGGATCCGCGGACTGCCATAACCTAATCGCGCCACTGCCCTCGCTGTCTACCCAGCGGACCACCAGCTTTGAATCAGCGGCAAGCTCCTGAACGCCTGCACTCGAGGAAATCATCAGGCGCGCTAAGTCTTCCATATCTCTTAGTGAACCCGGCTCG
>QOPK01000021.1 GCA_003331685.1 Halieaceae bacterium
AAATGACCTCGCAGGCTAACGCGAGACCAGAGGCTTCGCCGCGGTGATGGAGCAACTGCCGACATTTGGCCAGTAAATCGCCTGATGGCGCCGCGGCTGCAGTTTGCCGCCTGCGCGCCAAAATGCCTTTACCAGCACTGATGACCGAGCCGAGCAATCCCGCCAATCCTGAGGCGGACTGGCGCTGCGCTTCGATGGGTGGTTGAGCGTCGGCGGACATCCTAAGTACCTGTCAGATTCCAGCGCTCAATCATATCGATTAGTACTGCACAGCTCTAGCGCTTTGCGATGTGGAGGTCACCGGTGTGCCACAGATTGTTGCGGGATTAGGGCACAATGGATGCTAGGCTGCGAGACCCAGATCGCTGGGGAAAGAGTGTTCAATCAGTGTTGACGACGGTAGACATCGCAATTGCGGCGGTTTCTGCGCTGGCTTATTCACTTTATGGCGGGCTGAGAGCTGTCACGTTGATCCTCGCCCTTTTTTTACACGGTATGGTGGTAGCGACCGGAGCGTCCCGTGATGACCGAATTGTCTGAAGTGGACTGGGTGCTGCTGGCCGACATAGGCGGCACGCATGCGCGCTTTGCCTACCTGAAGCCGGATGATCCGGTACCGCAACTCATTGGCATCTATACCGTCGATACTTACCCTAAGTTTGACGCTGTCATGGACCAGCTTTGCACTTCGATAGAGCAACTCAACCTACCGCTGGACCGGCTGACACGCAGCTGTCTTGCGGTAGCGGCGGATCCTTCCGCTGACGAGATTGTGCTCACCAACAACGCGTGGCGTTTTACCCGTATTGAGCTGTCCCAGACTCTGGGTTGCGCTGACATTCGCGTGGTCAATGACTTTGCGGCGGTGGCGCGATCCCTTCCACTCCTAGAGCCTGGAGACACAGTGCAAATTGGTGCCGGCGAGGCCCAGGCGGGGGGCGTGATGGTCGCCATCGGGCCCGGAACGGGTACGGGTGTCGCCAGCTTGGTACTCGATGGCGTGGGTGAGCCGATGGTAGTGCCGGGAGAGGGCGGGCATATTGGTTTTGCACCGGTTGGCGATATAGAGATCGCCGTGCTCCAGTGCCTGCGAGGCCAGTTTGAGCGAGTATCCATCGAAAGGCTATTGAGTGGTGACGGCATCCTCAGCCTGTATCGCGCACTGTGTGATATCCATGGTTACGGTATTGCGTTGTCCACACCCGAAGCGGTCGGCAAGGCGGCGCAAGCTCATAGCGACTCTATGGCGGCAGAGGCAATGTCCGTATTTTTCGCTGTGTTGGGCTCGGTCGCCGGGGATTTGGCGTTGACACTGGGTGCGCGCGGAGGAGTGTATATCGCAGGAGGTATCGTGCCGCGCTATGTTGAGCTTCTGCGGCACAGCCAGTTCCGCTCGCGCTTTGAATCAAAAGGACGCTTTGCCGAGCACAATGAAGGCATTCCAAGCTTTGTCGTGACCCACCCTAATCCGGGCTTGCTAGGCGTCGCGTACTTGAGCAGTGACACCTAGCCCTGGACCGAGAACTCAGTGCGAATTTTTGATGTCTGCGAGCATGGCGTATAACAGCGCGCAGAGCATAAACAGCATCACCGCGGAAAACGGTAGCGCGCCGATAATCATCACCGAACGCAGGGCGTCCATGCCGCCGGCAAACAGCAAAGTGATAATTACCAGCCCCAGCAATATGCTCCACAGCACGATGTGCCTGGCCCGGATTCCCTCTGTCGCGCCGCCCGAGACAATGGTGTTGATCACCAGTACCGCTGAATCGGCAGAGGTGACCAGATAAGTAATCAGCAACACCACGCAAAGGGTTGAGACCGGCATCACCCAGCTTTCGCTAAAGAGACTGTCGACGGTTGCAAATAGCTGTGCGGAGAGGTCAGCTCCGATAATCTCGCCATTGGCAATGCCGCTAAGCTCAAGATCAAGCGCCGTACCGCCAATGATGCAGAACCAGGCAAAACACATCAGAGAGGGAAGCAATATAGCGCCCACCACGTACTCGCGAATGGTTCGGCCCTGCGACACCCGGGCCAGAAATAGCCCGACAAACGGTGTGAAAGCGATCCACCATGCCCAATAAAAAATATTCCATGCGGCCTGCCAATCACTGAGTGCCTGGGCTGTTCCCGCCTCGCCACCGTTCCAGATTGTCACCGACATGGCAGGTAACCATCGGACATATTCGGTCAGGCCCGAGACAAACATCTCCCCGGCGAATGCCGTCGCTCCAAAAATGATAAATATGAGCAGCAGTAGCCAAGAGAGCGCCATATTGAGATTGGAAAGCCATCTGATGCCGCGACCGATACCCGAAAGGGCAGAGAGCATGGCCGCCAGCGTCAGGAAAATGACAGCGAGTGATAGTGCTGTGAGGCTGGGCTTGCCGTTGGTCACAAGCCACGACCAATCCGTTATTTGGTGCAGTCCGAACGTGAGCTGATTGACGCCGTAGCCGATTGTGACGCCAATACCGATGATGGTGGCAAGAATCGCTGCCGCATCGACGACCGCACCAACGCGCCTGCCTGCTTCTGGACGAAGCACAGCGATAAAGGGTGAGCGAATGGTGAGTGGCATATCTCGTCTATAGGCAAAGTAGGCGAGCGACATGCCCACTATCGCGTAGCAGCCCCAGGGCGTGAGGCCGTAGTGCAGTAATGTCCACTTGTAGGCAGCGCCCAGATTGTCTCGGTCCAGAGCAGTGGTGGCGCCCATGATGACATCGGGGTTGTTGGCAAAATGCGCGAGCGGTTCGGCGGTGGAATAAGTCAGCATCCCGACCCCGATTCCCGCGCCAAACATCATTGAAAACCAGGCAAACCGACTGAACTCGGGTGCGGAGTCATTTGCTCCCAAGCGTATGCGGCCGGTAGCCGGAATGAGGGCCAGCAGAAGGCTCATGACCATGAAGGTGGCGGAGGCGTAGACGTACCAGCCCCTGAAATGGCCTATGGTGCCGGACTGAATAGTCATCAGAATGTCGCCGGCGTCGCTGGCGAGCGACGCCCATAGCACAAGGCTGACAACGATGACTTTAACGGCGATCGCCACCCAGCGGTTCTGGCCGGCATAGAACCCGGTGCTTTCGACCCGGGTGATGGACTCTGGCATTAATTCTCCTGGGGAGCGGCCTGACTGATCAGCCTGGTGGGCGGCCCCACCGAGAGTCTGCGACTGATCGCGCGCAAGCTGTCTGTTAACGCGGTTGCGGCAGAAAGCTCGGTTGCATTGGCCCAGTCAGTCAGCAACGCCGCGAGCGCCGCATCCTGCCCCTTGTTTTTTAATATTGCGGTTGCGTCATGGAGTGTCTCATAAAGCGCTCCCAGCGTCTGATTCTGCTCAGGATGGTCGCGCAACCACTGATCCAGATACGCAAGGCTCACTGTGGCCTCTTTAGGCCAGGTGACGGGAAACTGTTGCTGCGGATTGAACAGCCCGCCTTGATTGGCCATCTCAGCCGCGGCGATTTCATTGGCGCTGAGGTGCTCGCTGGGCTCGAGTGCGAAGACGTCGATACCGCGAATGATCTCGGTGCCATAGATCCGCCCCTGATACCAATAGGTCGACCAGTAGCCGCCGGTAACGAGATCAGTATCGTCGATCGGGCCGCGATCAAAGTAGGCAATTTCGGTGGGGTTGGCGGAGTCGGTGAAGTCGATGATGGAGAGTCCGCCCTGATACCAGGCCTGCACGAAAATATCTCTGCCCGGCACCGGAATAATGGATCCGTTGTGGGCCACGCAGTTCTCTGTTTCTGCCTGTGGTGCGGGCATCTTGAAATGACTGCGGAATACCAGTTTGCCGTCGACGATGTCATAGATGGCATCCGCGCCCCATGTGAGTGGGTCATAGGTTCGACATCTTGGGCGGGTACCGCCGCCCCATTCATCGGTAAAGAGCACCTTGCTGCCGTCGTTGTTGAAGGTCGCGGAGTGCCAATAGGCGAAGCCTGAGTCACTCACCGCATCGATGCGCTCGGGTGTACTGGGGTCGGTGATATCGAACAAAATGCCGTTACCTGAGCAGGCCCCCGCGGCCAAATTCAGGCTCGGGAAAACGGTAATGTCGTGGCATTCATCGGTGCGACTTGTTTCCTGCGTGTCCTCACCATGATCCCCGCCGCGCCAGAGCCCAGCCAGTGCGCCGGTCTTCGGGTCGGCAAATACCGTCGGGCTGTCGATGATGCGCGCCGCTGCCGGGTTATCCACCGGGATTTCGATCACATCAATCCGGAACAAGGCGGTGCGATCATCCCCCGGCGATTCATCAAAGCACCCGGGCAATTCCTCTTCATCGCGAACCCGGGAGATACCCGAGTTGTACACAATCAGCTTGCCGTCGGCGTCAGGCCCGGACACCACGGAATGGGTATGGGAGCCGCGGCAGGTCTGCACGGCGCCCACTTGCTTGGGCCGGGTCAGATCGGAAATATCAAAAATACGCAGGCCACGAAAACGCTCATTGCTGATCTCGTCTGTGACACCCTCCAGACCGCAGTCAACCCGGCCGCGCGTCTCCTCGACGGACATGATCAGCAGGTCGTCAACAATCGAGACGTCGCCTTGACCACCCGGGCACACGACAGACGCGGTCAAATCCGGTTGGCCGTCGTCAGTCAGCGCGTAAATATTGAAGCCGTGATAGCTGCCCGCCACCATGATGTCGTCCTGGAAAGCGATGTCCGTATTGGAAAAACTCAGCAGGGGCGAGCGAGGATCGGGTGTCTCGTCGGTTTCTTTCTCATCGTCCTCGGAGGCGCTCTCGTCGGCTTTTGCCATAGTGCCCGTGACCATTTCACCGGAGACTTCAGCCTGTTCCTGATCATGCTGGTGAGCGTGGGTTGCTTGCTCATCGGCGACTGTCTTATCCGTTGTTGTTTTGGCTTCGGTTGGCAAAAAGCGTTCGGGAGGTAATTCAGCGGGGTTGGCTGGGTCATAGAAACCGGGCGGTTTGGTGAGCACCGCCACTTTACGGAGATTCCAGATCGCCTCTTCCGCATCGTAAAGACCGGCAGCGAGATCGGCGCGCGGGTCGTCCGAGAGGCTCAACAACAAGCCGTGCATGAGCTCAATTTCTTTCGACTGATCATTGGTGACATCTGTCGTGAACTCAAACAGCGTTGGGTCGTAGGCAGAACCCGGCTGTTCCATGAGCGCCTCGACCATATCGATGGCCCCCTCATGGTGCGCAATCATGAGTGACAGGAAGTGACGATCAAATACCACGCCGGAGGCGGCAGCGAGCGCGGCCATCTGCTCTTCGGTTGCCATACCTTTCATCGTGTGGTGGTCACCGTGCGCGTGGCTTCGATCGATCGATTCACCGCGGCTGGTGAGCCACTGCTCCATGAAGGCGATTTCGTCTCCCTGTGCGGCGTCAATCTTGCCGGCGATTTCGAGTAGCTCAGGTGAGTTGGTGCGATCGGGTGCCAGCCGCGACATCTCCAGTGCCTGTTGATGATGCGGAATCATGTCACGCATAAACTGGGCATCACTCGCCGTGTAGCGGGTATCCGCCACATCAATCGCTTCCTGGGCAGACAGTTCGCGCGGGAGTTCGCCGGGTGCACCGGGTTGGACAATGGGGCTGTTTGGGTGGACGGGATTCGCAATCAACGTCAGCGCCATTCCCGACAGTAAAGCAGGGGAGATTTTCATAGGGAATGAAAGTAGTAATCAGACTACGCGTAATCTAGCAGATTATAGAGAGTCGCTCAGGAGCCCCGCAGGGAAGACCGCAAATCTGCGGCGTGGGCGAGGCCGGCCGTACCGAGCGTGGCGGCCACCATCATTGGGGGTGCGCCGGTCAGCGCCAGCTTCATGGCGAGCAATAGCAGAGCGCCAGATATCAGGTGCAGCAGCATCGGTGGTGCCCCCGGCGCTCCGCCGCGCAGTTGACGCCAAAGTAACCAGAAGGCTTCGAGGGCCATACCCAGCAGGATGATGTCGACCAGCCGGGGAATTGACAGCCAGTCAGGCATTGATCAGGCCCGGGCGAATCCCAGCAGCTGTGCCACGTCCTTGAAGAACACCCGAATGTGGGCGAAGGGGCGCCGCCGCACCAACTTCTTGGTGGTGTAGGACTGCCAGGTTAGCGTCTGCACGTCAGGGTCGCGGCACATCGCAACAAACTTCTCGCGGCGCTTGTCGGTGCCGTACCAGAAGCGTTGCAACAGCCCCAGCGCCCAGAAGACTTTGCCGTGCAGTTTCATGAAACGCTTGCGTGCTTGACCAAGTACCGCTGCGTCACCTGTCTCTAAAAAGGCGTGCATGGCGTCGGCAGCAAGGCGTCCGCAGAGCATGGCGTAGTAAATACCCTCGCCAGAAGCCGGCGCCACCACGCCGGCGGCGTCGCCCGACACCAGCACTGCGCGGCCATCGTCCCAGCGCTTCATAGGCTTCATGGGAATCGGTGCGCCTTCTTTGCGTTTGGTTGTCGCCTCGGTAAGGCCCACGTCTTCCCGAAGCGCGGCCACCGAGGCCTTGGCGGAGAAATCTTTGTGCGCGCTGCCCACGCCAATGCTGGCGTTTCGTCCGTGGGGAAAGACCCAAGCATAGAAGTCTGGCGATAACCGGCCCTGGTACCAAACGTCACAGCGATCGGGATCATAGGCGTCCCAGTTCTGGTCCTCGGGGACCTCAATGATTTCGTGATATGCCAATACCCAGGGCGTCTTTTCCGCATCGGGAATAGTGGCGCGGGCGACAGCAGATCGCGCGCCATCGGCGCCGATCACGCTGCGCGCCGTTACCGTCTCGGTGCGGGGATTGTCATCCTTGGTTTGATAGGTGAGGCTCACGAGGTCGCCTTGGTAGCACAGTGACTTAAATACGCCTGCCACCACATCGGCACCGGCTCGGCCCGCGCGATCTCGCAGCCAGGGGTCAAACTCATCGCGGTCGACCATACCGACGAAGGTGCCATCGATCGGCATATCCACCGATTCTCCTCGCGGTGACACCATGCGGGCGGAGCGGATCCGCGCCTTCAACAGATGCTCGGGGATATCGAACTCTTCGAGCAGGCAGGGCGGGATTGCGCCACCGCAGGGTTTGATGCGAAAGCCGCGCTCGAGCAGCAAGACGTTGTGTCCTTGTCGGGCGAGGTCGTGTGCGGCGGTGGCTCCCGAAGGGCCACCCCCCACGATAATCGTGTCGTAGTCAGCTGTTGTTATTGTCATCTCATGCCTCCCTCTCCAGCTTCAGCCAGAGCGATGTCTCCAAAGGACGGCAGGTGATCACGCTGTCCGCCTCCCCAGTTGGTAATGTGAATGTGTCGTGCCAGTGTGGCAGCGACCAGGAACAGAACGCCCTCACAGGCGAAAACAAGGCCATAGGAAATGGCGGGATCATTAAGCCAGTAGCGGGTGACATCGACTGCCACCGTGCCGAGAAAACCGCCGAGAGCAAAAGCGATGGCCTGCGCCGCACCCCACAGTCCCATGCGGATGCCTTCCCGTTTTTGTTGTCCTGCGCTGGCCAAGACCATCATGGCGCCAATTGCCGCCACGGCGAACCCACCGTTAGCGGTGCCCAGCAGGAAGACATTAGCCTCCAATGGCCAGGTCGGACTCGTCAGTCCGCCCCAGCACAGCAGGAAAAGCGCCACGGCCGAGAGCAGGCAGCCGCCTCTGATCCAGAATCGCAGCAACACCGCGCCTCTCGATTTAAAGAGGAGGGTGGAGATCGCCATCGCTGCCATGCCGAGCAGCACGCCACCGTGTTGTACCCCTGCGAGCTGAGTCGACTCTCCCGGCGTTCGCCCAAAAACGAGTCCTGCAAAAGGCTCCAGGATCAAATCCTGAGCCGAGTAGGCGAGCATCGATACAAAGACAAAGATCGTGAAGACCTTCGCCTGTGGGTCCTGCCAGACCTCGGCCAGCGCTGCCCTGAAATCGCCTGTTTCGGGTGGGGGTTCATCAGAGACCGCGGCCGCGTCAGGTTGCGCGTGAGGCTCGATACCGCGGACGACGACCAACGTCACCATGATCGCCAGAATCGACACGGTGCTGGTTACCGTCATCAGGCGCTCGGGGGAGTAGGGATCCAGAAAGTGCCCGGCGACGCCTGCGGTGACCGCGAAGCCGATGATCATCATGAACCACACGAGTGCCGCGGCAGCTGGCTTTCGCTCCGGTGCTACATGCTTGGCGAGCAACGCCAGCAGGGAAGTACCGGTGGCACCGGTTCCTACGCCGATAGCAAAAAATCCCAATGCTGAGACAAACATGCCCAGCCAGTATTGGCTGGGGATGAGCGTCGTGCCCAGTGCAGCGAGAACACCGCCCAGACTCAGAATAAACATGCCGCCGATGATCCAGGGTGTCCGTCGACCGCCCACATCTGAACCATAGCCGATGCGCGGGCGCGCCAGCTGTACGACATGATGAATGGTGACCAGAAAGCCCGGGATCGTTGCAGCGAGCGCCAATTCGACCACCATGATGCGATTCAGCGTCGACGTGGTCAGCACCACGATCCCGCCCAGAGAGGTTTGTATCAGGCCCAGTCGAATGATCTGCCACCAGCTGAGTCCGGCTGTGCCTGTGTTCGAGGCGGTGATCATGTGAACCAGCCTCCGAGGCCTAGGGCGGCGCTCATCATCCCAAGCACATACAGTGATACGCCGGTCGCGTTGTACCAGGGGGCCAGTTGCTTGGGGTCAGATAGAAGGCGCTTCATGGCCAGGCACTGAGCCACCACCACAGCGGTGACCGCGGCGGCGTAGGGCGCGAGTTGCCAATACAGTAACAGGGCAATGACCACCAGCTGTGGTAGCAGCATGAATATGCAGGCGACTTTGGCCGCCCGCTCGCGGCCCAGTTGAGCGGGGAGCGAGCGAATGCCCATCTGCAGATCGCCCTCGACACTTTTGAAGTCATTGAGAGTCATGATGCCGTGCGCCCCAGCGCTGTAGAGCAGGGCGATGATCAAGATCGGTGCAGGTGGCAGATCGCCGCCCAGCACAATTGCTGCACCGGTAACCCAGGCTAGCCCCTCGTAGCTAAGCGCCACGGCACTGTTGCCCCACCAACCATTCAATTTGAGTCTCAGCGGCGGGGCGCTGTACGCCCAGGCCAACAGCAAGCCGATAAAGGTGGCCGCGGCGACCCAGGGGCCGAGCATGAGCGCCCAGCTTTGTGCCAGCAGTGTCCAGGCCATGGCGAACCAGAGCGCCGCATTACCTGGCACCCGCCCCGAGGGAATGGGGCGATGGGGTTCGTTGAGTGCATCGACGTCTCGGTCATACCAGTCATTGACCACCTGACTTGCGCCACACACCAGCGGGCCGGTCAGTGCGATGCCAGCGAGGAGTGACCAACCACTGATTCCCGTGCCAGGGCCGGCGGAAACCCACCCGCACAGGAATGCCCACATGGGAGGAAACCACGTGATGGGTTTGAGGAGTTCAAGCAGTGCGCCCGGTGACGCCCTGCCAACTGCTACGTTGACCGGGGCAGACTGATCCATGGCGCCATGTTGGCCACCAGGCAGAGGGTTGTCAATTTTAATTTACAGATATGCTGTCAGTTATGAGTACAGCGCCGTTTTTAGTCGACTGTGTCCTCAGAATCGCCGATATCGAATCGACGCAGCTTGGTATAGAGGCTTTGACGGCTGAGGCCCAGCAGTTCAGCCGCTGCCGCCCGATTGTCCTGAGTCAGTTTGAGTGCCGCTTCAATGCACAGCGCTTCAATCACATCGGTGGATTCCCGCACAAGTTGTTTGAGGGGCAGTCGCCCGACGCGTCCTGTGATCTGCTCGATCGACCTGGGTAAGTGCACCTCGGTACTCTCTTCGGTTCCGACACGGCGGCTTACATCCCGGATAAACATCAGAATCAGAGGTCTTCCGGAGTGCTCTGTCTGTACTGCGGAGAGTTCAATATCTAATCGTGTGCCTACCTCGGTCCGCAAGACGGAGCTGAATAGCTGCAGGGGCCTATCTGGGTGGATGTTGCTGAGTAACACGTCTAAATCGACGATGGAACGGCCCAGCCAGCGGTCCGCCCGGCGTCCCATCGCTTGTTCGGCATCTTGGATGCACGCCATTTCGAGGTAAGCGGAATTAGCAGCAATAACCGCACCGTTTTGGTCGGTAATCAATATGCCGTCGGGTGAAGCCTCAAAGCTGTCTCCACCCAACCCCAGTTCAGATTGATTTTCGGATATCGACGCAATACGAATTAAAAGTCGGGTTTCGTTGCCTTGTCTGAGACAGGTCACGCCGATAGAGAGAGTATCGCCGTCAGAGGTGGTAGCCTGCCCCTGCACAATGGCAGTGGTGCTGCGGGCTTCCCTTTGCAGCTCCGTTAATGCTCGAGCGCTGTCGTTGTCGAGACCCACAGGGAACACGCGGCCCACCAGTGCGCCTTCTTCAAGGTTGAGCAGGCTGGCCGCCGCGCTGTTCGCTTCAAGCACTCTTCCAGAGAGATCGTCTACGACCAGAAAGCCCTCAGTGACCATTTCTAGCATGCGCCGATAACGCGCTTCCAGACGGCGATTGTTCCAGTAATCCTGCTCCAAGGTGCGCTGCGCGTTCACCAGTTGTTGCCGCAGGCTGGTCTCCCCTCTGAGGTCCACACAGGCGAGCTGAGTCGAATTGTCGTCAGTATTGGCACACAGCCAACAGGTGACGGGCACAGGCTCTTCCTCCGGCGCCGCCACTAGTGCCGCATCCATCCGATGCGCGATGCCAGGTTCTTTCTGCACTGCGCTCAGCGCGTCTGCTGCAATCCCTTTGTCTGATTCTCGTACCAGCTCCATCAAGGGTTGCCCAATCATGGCGTCGCGAGGCAGGTGACGAAGCAAACCACTGTTCGCATCAACCGCTTGTACGCCCCCAGTTTCGTTTAGTGTCAGGCGCAGGTCGGCGAGGTTGGCGAGCAATACCTCCAGATGCTGTTGATTGGAACTTGACACTTTTCGGGCCTCTGGTTCGCCGAGGTGTCTCACTAGGTTGACACCTTGGGTCTTGATTGGTGGAGTCTCGCACACCTATTGCGTCAAAAACACCCCCTGAAAGCGTGGTTTAGCCCCTGCAAATCCGGCGTCTAAGTGTCTAAATAGCTTCAATTTAAATTTGTAAAAAAGGTTTGACACTCACCGGGTGTAACTCTACTCTGATTCAAACAATAGGTGTCGTGGTGCCTGCTACGACTGGAGGTTTGTATGGGCGCGGATCAGCCGGTGGTCAATCGGCATAAGCAGACGTTATACACTCCTGCGCAGAGAGCACGTCGCGACGCGACGGCCTGGACTCTGGTGCAGGGTATTCTGGCGCCGCTTCAATTTTTGGCTTTTGCTATCAGCCTTTGTCTTGTCATTAACTTTCTCCTCAACGATGTCGGCTTTGCTGTGGCGACGATCTCGGTTGTCATTAAGACCTGGTTGCTATACGCCATCATGGTGACCGGCGCGATCTGGGAAAAAGTGGTTTTTGATCGTTACCTGTTTGCACCCACATTCTTCTGGGAAGACGTGGTCAGCATGGTGGTTATGGCGCTGCATACCGCTTACGTCATCATGTGGTTGGCAGGTTGGGGAACGCCCACCGAGCAAATGTGGCTGGCACTCGCCGCTTACGCCAGTTATGTCGTAAACGCATTGCAATTTCTGCTGAAGTTTCAGGCTGCGAAACAGACCTCTACTGCTCATCTAAGCGCATCGGCGACGGTGATGGGTGCACACGGGGCGCTGGAATCGTGAGTCAGGTGATTGCTCGAGCCGACCCTCAGGCGCTGCCGGAGGTGAGAGCTGAGCGGGGTGAGCGAGCCGTCTTCTGCGGTTTGACCTCTATCATTTGGCTGCATCGGCGAATTCAGGATGCATTTTTCCTCGTTGTGGGATCTCGCACTTGCGCGCACCTGCTCCAGTCAGCCGCTGGCGTCATGATTTTCGCAGAGCCCCGTTTCGCAACAGCGATTCTAGGTGAGCGCGATCTGGCGGGTATGGCTGATTGCCATGAAGAGCTTGATCGTGTGGTCTCCGAGTTGTTAGCGCGTCGGCCCGACATCCGACGACTATTTCTGGTGGGCTCCTGCCCGTCGGAAGTCATCAAGCTAGATCTCGCCAACGCTGCCGCACGCTTGCAAGGGGTGCACGAAAACCGACTCAGAATTTCAGCCTTCAGTGGCTCAGGGATCGAGACCACCTTTACACAAGGCGAGGACCAGTGTCTCGCAAGCATGGTGCCCGATTTGCCGGTGGCGCCCGAGGGTAGTCAGCGCCTGATGGTGGTAGGCACACTCGCCGACATCATTGAGGAGCAGTTTCGGCGGCATTTCGCACAGGTCGGAATTACCGACGTGGACTTTTTCCCGGCAGCACGTGCGGACGATTTGCCGCCGGTTGGCCCCGGCACTCGCGTGTTGCTGGCTCAGCCCTACCTGAGTGATACCGTTTCGGCATTGTGCAAGCGGGGTGCGAAGTTAGTGTCGGCAACCTATCCGCTCGGCGTTGAGGGCACTCTCGCTTGGTTTCAGGCAGCCGCTGCCGAGTGGGGCGTTGGCGCGGAGTCCGTCAAGGAGTCCCTCGCAATCCCGATCGCCCGCGCTCAGAAATCGCTCGCCAAAGCTCGGGAATCACTTCAGGACCGCACCATTCATTTCCTTCCCGACTCACAGCTGGAATTGCCCCTCGCACGGTTTCTGCGGGACGAGTGTGGGATGTCACTGATGGAGGTCGCGACGCCTTACCTAGATCAGACTTTGATGGCTGAGGAGATGTTGCGATTGGGTCCCGGTGTTTCACTGGTTGAGGGTTCAGACCTCGATTCTGCGCTCGCTCGTGTCAGACACAATCGTCCTGATCTGACGGTCTGCGGGATGGGCATTGCGAACCCGCTAGAGGCTGAGGGTCTCCGCACCAAATGGTCTATTGAACTCATCTTCACGCCGATCCAGGGCTTTGATCAAGTGGCCGACCTCGCAGGTCTGTTCGCCAGACCACTGCTGAGAGAGCGCCAGTTGGAGGTCGGCTCATGGAGCTGACGCTTTGGACCTATGAGGGGCCGCCTCACGTCGGAGCGATTCGCATCGCTGCCTCCATGCGCGATGTGCATCTGGTCCTGCATGCGCCTCAGGGCGATACCTACGCTGACCTATTGTTCACGATGATTGAGCGAGAGAACCGCCGGCCGCCGGTGACCTGGACGACCTTTCAGGCGCGGGACCTCGGTAGCTCCACTGCAGAGATGGTCATTGAGACACTCAAGGGCGCATGTGAGCGCTACCAACCTCAGGTGCTGCTGGTGGCTGAATCTTGCACCGGAGAATTAATCCAAGATCAACCGGGCGCACTCGCCAAGGGTGCTGGCCTCAGTGCGCCGGTTATTTCCATCGAGATGGCAGCGTATACCCGCAAAGAAAACTGGGGTGCGAGCGAGACTTTTTATCAGCTGGTCAGGGGGTTGCTGGCCGGGCGGGTACCTAAGCCCGGAGAAGAGCGTCCGGCGAGACCCGACGATCAGCCGCCTTCTGTGAACTTGATTGGTCCCACTAAGCTGGGCTTTCGCTGTCGTGACGATGTTACCGAGATTCGACGGCTGTTGGAGAGCATGGGCGTGAAGGTGAACGTGGTCGCGCCACTCGATGCGACTCCCCATGATCTGCTGAGGATCCCCGAGGCAGATGCCAACGTGAATTTGGCGCCAGAGGTGGGAGAGCTGACCTGCGATTGGCTCAAGCGGCAATTCAAACAGCCGACGATTTCCACAGTGCCGCTGGGTTGGGGCGCCACCCGCGACTTCATCGCCGAAGTAATTGACACGTTAGCGCTGGATATTGACCCCGACACGGTGGGCGAGAGTCGCCTGCCCTGGTACAGCCGCTCGGTGGACTCGACTTATCTGACCGGCAAGCGAGTTTTCATATTTGCCGATGGCACCCATGCGCTGGCAGCCGCGCGAATGGCGCGGGACGAAATGGGTTTTGAGGTGGTCGGTTTGGGCACCTACAGCCGAGAGCGCGCCCGCGATGTCCGGGCCCTCGCAACTGGGTATGGGCTCGAGGCTCTCATCACCGATGATTATCTCGCCGTCGAGCGGGCGGTCACCGAACTTCAGCCCGAGCTGGTTTTGGGTACTCAGATGGAGCGCCACATTGCCAAGCGTTTAGGCATCCCTTGTGCAGTGATTTCGACCCCGGCGCATGTCCAGGACTACCCCGCGCGCTATTCGCCGCAAATGGGTTTCGAGGGCAGCAACGTTATTTTCGATACCTGGGTTCATCCGCTGATCATGGGTCTGGAGGAGCATTTACTCACCATGTTCCGCGACGATTTTGAGTTCAATGACGATGCAGTGCCGTCACACCTCGGTGGTGAAGGGGGTGGCGCCCAGCAACCTGAGAATGTGACACCCATGATGCCCGCCGAGCCCGATGCGGTCGCATGGGCGGTCTCCGCCGAAAAAGAATTGAGAAAGATCCCTTTCTTTGTCCGCGGCAAGGCGCGCAGAAACACCGAGCATTTTGCGATGGAGCAAGGCCTCTCCGTGATTGATGTCGAGACGCTGTATGAAGCGAAAGCGCACTTCAGTCGCTAGTACCGACCATCCTTTGCGGGTGGTATTGGTTACCCTCGATAACCACGTCAGTGGCGCATGGTCACGGGCGGCAGATACGCTGTCAAAACAGGTCCCCGCATTGTATGTATCCGCTCATGCGGCGACCGAGTGGGACCGTGACCCGGCGGCATTAAACAGCACTCTGAGTGCCATCGCCGAGGGAGACATTGTCATCGTCACGATGCTCTTTCTCGAGGCCCATATTGAAGCGGTTCGCGCCGCGTTGGCTGACCGCTGTGAGGCGTGCGATGCCATGATCTGTTGCATGTCGGCCCCCGAGATTATGCGATTGACCCGCATGGGCCGATTCCGCATGGACACAGAAGCGACCGGGGCGCTCGCGCTCTTGAAACGAATGCGCGGTGGCGGCGACAAAACCGGTCGCTCCGCCGGTGCCCAGCAAATGACCATGTTGCGCCGCCTGCCACGCCTACTGCGCTTTATCCCGGGCACGGCACAGGATGTCCGCGCCTATTTTCTGACCTTGCAATACTGGCTGGCCGGGTCCGAAACCAATCTGGCTCGAATGATGGCGTTTCTGATCAATCGGTATGCAGGTGATGCCCATGCGAGTACTCGTGACGCACTGACTTATGAGCCACCGATCGAATACCCCGATACCGGTCTATACCATAAACGGCTGCCCGATCGCATCACCGATGACCCAAAACTGCTTGGCAAGGCCGGCAAAAAAGCCATTACGGGCACCGTTGGCGTCCTGCTAATGCGCTCCTATGCGTTGTCGGGCAACAGCGCCCACTACGACGCGGTCATCGAGTCTCTTGAAGCGCGAGGTCTGCGTGTTATCCCCGCTTTTGCAGCTGGGCTCGATGCAAGACCCGCGGTGAAAGCCTTCTTCATGGACCGCGGTGAGCCGATTGTCGATGCAGTGGTCTCGCTCACAGGTTTCTCTCTAGTGGGTGGCCCGGCCTATAACGACACTGACGCCGCACAGGAAATGCTCGAAGCCCTCGACGTTCCGTATTTGGCGGTACAGGGCCTCGAATTTCAGAGCCTCCAGGACTGGGAGTCCTCCTCCATGGGCCTGATGCCGGTCGAGGCAACCATGATGGTGGCGATTCCAGAGCTCGACGGCGCCACAGGGTCGATGGTATTTGGCGGTCGCTCCGAGCTCTCAGCCGGCGAAAAGTTTGACATGAAACCGGCACCCGAACGGATTGATCGTCTCGCGGACCGTGTTGCGCGACTTATTGCGCTGCGGTATACGCCCATTGCTGAGCGCAAGGTCGCGATCGTTTTGTTCAATTTTCCGCCCAACAGCGGCGCGGCAGGCACCGCGGCGCATCTCAGCGTATTCGAGTCGCTGTTCAACACGCTCTCGGCGATGCGGGATGAGGGTTACAAAGTCGATCTTCCCGACTCCCACGGCGAACTCCGCGACGCGATCCTGAAAGGCAATGCCAAACAGTTTGGCGCCGAGGCCAATGTGTTCCAGCGTGTGCCGGTGGATGACCACGTGCGCGCGGAGCCTTGGCTCGCAGAGATCGAGGCGCAATGGGGGCCGGCACCGGGCAAGGAGTGGACGGACGGTCAGCATTTGTTTGTGCTGGGCGAATCGTTTGGCAACGTACTGGTCGGCATTCAGCCACCCATGGGTTACGAAGGTGATCCCATGAGGATGCTGTTCGAGGGAGGGCTTGCGCCCACCCATGTTTTCTCTCACTTCTATCGCTGGCTGCGAGAGGATTTCGGGGCCAATGCCGTGCTGCATTTTGGTACGCATGGTTCCCTCGAGTTTATGCCCGGCAAACAGGTGGGTCTCTCTGACCAATGCTGGCCCGATCGACTGATTGCAGACCTCCCCAATGTCTATCTTTACGCAGCCAATAATCCTTCAGAAGGTCTCATCGCGAAACGTCGCGCCGCGTCGACCTTGATTAGTTATTTGACTCCGCCGGTGACCCACTCCGACCTGTACCGCCATTTGGTTGACTTGCGCGCTGCCATCGATCATTGGCGACAGCGTCCAGCCGAGATCGCGCGCGATGCCGAGCAGGCGATGATCGACATAGTATTAGCGCTCGCTGCGCTGTGTGAGCTGTGTGAGGAGGGCGTCGAATGGGCGCCCGATCAATGGGCAGAGAAGGTAGCGGAAGTGCGCAATCAGCTTGATGAGATCGAGCAGGCACTCATTCCTTTTGGTCTCCATGTCGTAGGTGAACCGCTCAAGTTAGATGATCGGCTAGAGATGCTGTTGGCGATGGCGGAGTCTGGTGGTGCGTCTAACATTGATGCGGCTGCTTTTACCCATGCGGTCGAAACCGAGAACAAGCCATCGCTGAAAGCGGTCCTTAAAGACGCGATGCCTAACGCTGCGGAGGACGCGCCTGCCGCTTTGACAGAGACGCTGGTTACAGCCGCCGCGGTGCTCAGCGAGGATCACGAGCTGCGCGCGATTCTTCGGGCGCTCGATGGTCGATTTATTCAACCGGTGAAGGGCGGTGACGTGCTTAGGGCGCCCGAGATTCTGCCCACCGGGCGTAACCTCCACGGTTTCGATCCGTTCCGACTGCCGGCTAGTTTTGCCCACTCCGAGGGTTGCCGACAGGCCGCGCAATTGCTTGCGCGCCATCAAAGCGAGAGCGGCGCTTTGCCCGAATCCGTCGCGCTAGTGCTGTGGGGGACTGATAACCTTAAGACGGAGGGTGTCAGCATCGCGCAAGCGCTGGCGCTGTTGGGAGCAGAGCCGCGACAAGACAGTTACGGCCGGGTGGTCGGTGCACGCCTGCTGCCCCTCGAGCAGTTGGGCCGTCCTCGCATCGATGTGTTGGTGACCTTGTCCGGGATTTTCCGAGATCTGTTGCCCATGCAAACCCAGTTGCTCGCCGAGGCCAGTTGGCTGGCCGCCACAGCAGACGAAGATGTTGAGCAAAACTTCGTGCGCAAGCACGTGCTCGCCTATCAGGAAGAGCATGGCTGTGATCTCGAACAGGCAGCGCTGCGCGTTTTCAGTAACGCCGAAGGCGCCTATGGGTCCAACGTGAACCTGATGCTCGACAGCGGTCGCTGGGAAGACGAAGAAGAATTGGCTGATTGCTACACCCAGCGAAAGGGTTTTGCCTACGACCGGCACGGCAAGGTGTCGCAGCAGTCAGACTTGCTGAATCGTGTACTCGAGGATGTTGATCTCGCCTACCAAAATCTGGACTCCGTTGAGCTCGGGGTCACCACCGTTGACCATTACTTCGGCACATTGGGCGGCATTAGTCGCGCGGTGCAGCGCGCTCGGGGAGAGCGGGTCCCCGTCTATATCGCAGACCACACTTCAGGTGGCACCGGTCGCGTGCGCACACTCAGTGAGCAGGTGGCCCTCGAGGCCCGCACGCGGTTGCTCAACCCCAAGTGGTACGAGTCGATGCTCGATCACGGTTATGAGGGCGTGCGCCAGATCGAAGCGCATATCACCAACACCATGGGCTGGTCGGCTACGACCGGCGACGTCGCACCCTGGGTGTACAAGCAATTATCCGAAACCTTTGTGTTGGATGAGGACATGCGTCGTCGTCTGGCGGAGCTAAACCCGGTGTCGGCCGCAAGGTTGGCCAACCGGCTGATAGAAGCACAAGAAAGAGAGTACTGGGGGGCCGATGACGAGAGTATCGATGCCCTGAAACGGGCAGGAGAAGACCTCGAGGACTTCCTCGAAGGTGTCACAGGGGAGGTGGCAGCATGAATTCACCCAATCAACATATTCCGGTCAATAACATTGATCCTGGCAAGAACGTCGGTGACGGGGAGGGCAGCGTTCAGGTCCACCTTGAAGAGGACTTGATGCAGACCAGTGCCAAAGTATTTGCCGTCTATGGCAAAGGCGGTATCGGCAAGAGCACAACCTCATCCAACCTGTCGGTGGCATTTTCCAAGCTAGGTAAGCGTGTCATTCAGATCGGATGCGACCCCAAGCACGACTCCACTTTCACCTTGACCAAAGCGTTGATGCCCACTGTGATCGATGTGCTCGAGTCGGTTGAGTTTCACGCCGAGGAACTTCGCCCCGAGGACTACGTGCACGAGGGGTATAACGGTGTGATGTGTGTCGAGGCGGGCGGACCGCCTGCCGGCACGGGCTGCGGTGGCTACGTAGTGGGTCAGACCGTGAAATTGCTTAAGCAGCACCATCTACTCGATGACTCCGACGTGGTGATCTTTGACGTGCTGGGTGATGTGGTATGCGGTGGCTTTGCCTCACCGCTACAACATGCGGAGCGGGCGCTGGTTGTCACCGCCAACGATTTTGATTCCATTTTTGCGATGAACCGGATCGCGGCGGCCATCAAGGCCAAATCAAAGAACTACGCCGTGCGCTTAGGTGGCGTGATTGCGAACCGCAGCGCCGATACTGACGAGATTGATCGTTTCAACGAAGCAGTCGGTCTTAAGCGGCTGGCTCATTTCCCGGACCTCGATGTGATTCGCCGCAGCCGTTTGAAGAAGTCGACGCTGTTTGAGCTCGACGATGCACCGGGTTTGAGCGAGGTCTGTGATGAATATCTCCAGCTCGCTGAGCAACTGTGGGCGGGAACCGATCCGCTGCCCTGCGAGCCGATGAAAGACCGTGACCTGTTCGACTTCTTGGGATTTGATTGATGGCATCAGTGAATTATCAAACCCGTCGGGATGAGATCGAAACCTATTTCGATCGCACCGCTGCCGATGCCTGGGCCGCGCTGACATCAGATGCGCCAGTCAGTCGTGTCCGCCAAACGGTGCGTCGTGGTCGTGACGCGATGCGCGAAACGTTGATGGGCTGGTTGCCTGAAGATCTGACAGGCAGCACTTTGATTGACGCCGGCTGTGGTACCGGCACGCTGGCCATCGAGGCGGCACAGCGCGGTGCCGAAGTCGTAGCCGTAGATCTGTCGCCCACACTGGTTAATTTGGCCAGAGAGCGGCTGCGTGACCTAAATCAAACTCTGGACGTGACCTTTTTGGTTGGTGATATGCG
>QOPK01000022.1 GCA_003331685.1 Halieaceae bacterium
TGCTGATAAAGCGGCTTTTTAGCTGACAGTGCTGCGGCTTTGGCGGTCGCCAGCGAGACAGCCAGAATGGCATTGGCACCGAACTGTGCCTTGTTCTCTGTCCCGTCGGCCTCGATCATGCGCTGGTCTACGCCGGCTTGATCCTGCGCATCGTGGCCCACCAACAGCTCGCGAATGGGACCACTTGCGTGCCCTACCGCCGTCAGGACGCCTTTGCCGAGATAGCGCGATGCGTCACCATCGCGCAGCTCCAGCGCCTCGCGGGTGCCGGTGCTGGCGCCTGAGGGCGCGCAAGCACTGCCGACACTGTCGTCATCTAATGTGACCTCAGCCATGACGGTTGGATTCCCTCGAGAATCCAATACCTCAAAAGCTCGCACATCGACGATCTCACTCACAACACGCTCCTTGTTAAAACCGACTCAGCGGATGGCCAGTTCAGGCTGAGACTTGACCAATGCATCTACCGCTTTGACCTGCTCGAGAAAAGGCTCTAGTTGCTCCAGCGGCAGCGCACTGGGGCCATCGCACAGGGCTGCATCCGGATTGGGGTGGGCTTCCAAAAACAAGCCCGCAATGCCCACGGCTGCACCCGCCTTAGCCAACTTGAGTGCTTGGTCACGGCGCCCCCCAGAGGCGGCCTCACCGGGGTCCCGGCGTTGCAGCGAGTGGGTCACGTCGAAAATGAGTGGGCAGCCCAAGGTGGCCTCACGCATCACCTCAAATCCCAGCATGTCGACAACCAAATTATCGTAGCCAAAATTGCTGCCGCGCTCACACACCATTAGCCGATCATTGCCACATTCGCGAAACTTCTCCACGACATTGGCCATTTGCTCGGGGCTTAAAAACTGAGGTTTCTTGATATTGATCGCAGCACCCGTGCGCGCCATCGCCTCCACCAAATCTGTTTGACGCGCCAAAAACGCGGGCAACTGCAAGATGTCGCAGACCTCAGCCACGGGCGCGGCCTGTTCCGGCGTGTGGACATCGGTCAGCACCGGCACGTTGTGGGTTGATTTCACATCGGCAAGAATTTTCAGACCGGCCTCAAGGCCCGGCCCTCGGAAAGAGCGGATGGACGAACGATTGGCCTTATCGAAAGACCCCTTAAAAATGTAGGGCAACGACAACTGCTCACAGACGCGCACAAATTCAGCGGCGCTTTCCATGGCGAGTTCTGCACTCTCGAGGACATTAATACCGCCGATCAGCACCATCGGTTGATCGTTGGCAAAAGTATAGCCCGCTACCTCAACAGAGCGATGCTCTCCCGTCACGCGGCATCACCACACTGCTGTGCGATCGCCAACGCTGCCTCTATGAAGCTGGTAAACAGGGGATGCCCACCCCGGGGTCGGGACTTGAACTCCGGGTGGAACTGACACGCCACAAACCAGGGGTGAGCAGGCAACTCGATGATTTCGACCAGCTCACCATCCAGAGACCAACCACTCATCCTCATGCCCGCGTCTTCCAAACGAGTAACGTAGTTACTGTTCACCTCATAACGATGGCGATGCCGCTCGGAGATCTCTTCGGCGTTATAAATAGCCTGAGTCTTAGTGCCCGCCACCAACCGACAGGGCTGCGCACCCAGTCGCATGGTGCCACCCAGATCTGAGTCTTCGGAGCGTTGTTCAACCGCACCGTCCACAGTTTGCCACTCGGTGATCAAGGCGATGATGGGATGGGGGGTGTCCGACTGCATCTCAGTAGAGTGAGCGCCATCTAGATGACAGACATTGCGCGCGTATTCAATCAGCGCCATGTGCATCCCCAGACAAATACCGAGAAAGGGAATGCCCTGCTCCCGGGCATACCGCACCGCTTCAATCTTGCCCTGAATACCGCGATCACCAAAACCGCCCGGGACGAGAATGGCATCCAGCTGAGACAGCGACCCAACTCCCTGAACCTCGATCTCCTCGGCATCGATGTATTCGATCTCCACCCGGGTATCGGTTTGCAGGCCCGCATGATCAAGCGCTTCATTAAGCGACTTGTAAGCGTCGACCAAATCGACGTATTTTCCGACCATGCCTACGCGCACCGTGCCCTTGCGCTCACTGAGCTCGCGCCGGACCACGTCTTCCCACCCCGACAGATCAGCCGCCGGCTGAGCCAGCCCAAAACGCTCAAGAATATAGTCGTCAAGACCACTCTCCTTGAGGTGGCCGGGTATCTGATAAATCGTGTCCGCATCCATGATGGGGATCACTGCCCGCTCTTCTACATTGGTAAATAGGGAAATCTTGCGGCGGGCGCCTTCGTCCACCTCAACCGAGCAGCGGCACAGCAGCACCTCCGGCTGTAAACCAATCGATCGCAATTCCTTAACCGAGTGCTGAGTCGGCTTGGTTTTAATTTCACCGGCAGTCGGGATGTAAGGGATGAGCGTGAGGTGCATAAGCAGCGCGTTGACAGACCCCAACTCCAACTTCAGCTGACGCACTGCTTCAAGAAACGGCTGGCTTTCAATGTCGCCCACGGTGCCGCCTACTTCCACCACCGCCACCTCGGCATCGCCCGCACCCTCGACAACCCGATGTTTGATCTCATCGGTAATGTGCGGGATCACCTGAACGGTGCCGCCAAGGTAATCGCCTCGGCGCTCCTTGCGCAGCACCGCGTCGTATACGCGGCCCGCCGTGAAGTTATTGGCGCGGCTCATCACGGCACGCGTGAATCGCTCATAGTGACCGAGGTCGAGATCCGTCTCCGCGCCATCGTCGGTGACGAAGACCTCGCCATGCTGGAAAGGACTCATCGTGCCGGGGTCGACGTTTATGTAAGGGTCTAGCTTGAGGAGGGTGACTTTGAGGCCGCGCGCTTCGAGCACAGCAGCGAGGGAGGCGGCAGCGATCCCCTTACCCAGGGAAGACACGACACCGCCAGTAACGAACACATATCTCGTCATGGATTCCACCAATGCGAAAGAGTATACGGACGTCTGTTCCGACGTCTTTCGCGAACCTCTCTCCGATGGACAATCAGTCTAACAGGAAGCCCCGCGAGGCTCAATTCAAAGTGACGAAGAAAGTCGCCAAACGGGCCGAAAACCGGGTGTCTCGGTGTGGCTATCGAGCGCTACGGCCGCCGACAAGGGGCCGACAGGCAGTAGCCACACAGGACCTTTTTCTGAGCACAGCACATATAGATGAGGGCGCCACCATGGGGGAATTCTCATCTCTTGCAACCATTTATTGGTGGATTTTTGAGGTCGGTTGAGCGGTGTCAACGACTCGATCTCTCCACTGGTACTACAGGATAGTCGCGCCCCTGAAGGTAGGCCGGTACCGTCTTCAGCGGGTTCCCAGTCAAGTCGCCCCCAGTTTCCCTCAGCTGGTTCTCCAACCACAACCTCACCGGGTAGAACCCAGTCACTGGCAGGCTCTGTAACGCTGACGACCCATCCGTTCCAGACCCGCAAGCAGCCGTCGCCCCAACGCAACTCGGGCAGACGATCCTGCCCCGCATCAAGGGCCTGCCTCGCCAACTCGAGTAGCCGACGTCGATCGGGCGAATCAATATCAGACTCACCCAGCCACTGGTGGATCTGTGCCGCCAACTCCGCCAGATCCACTGTCGGATCAATCATCAAAGCTGCCTCACCCATCACTGTCTCGGTTCGAGGGAGCGGCAGTTGGCTCAGCCGCTGCTGCGCCATGGCCTGCAGTCCAGCGGCACGCTGAATGGTCTGTCGGTATCCCGGCCAGCGCTCTGCCACAGCAGGCAAGACAACTTGCCGCAGATAATTGCGATCCTGTTCGGTCTCAAGATTTGAGGGATCGATCACATACTCAAGTTCCGCAGCCTCGACCGCGCTCCGCAGGGTGTCTGACGTCGTATTGAGCAACGGTCGAAAAATCCGTCCCGCACCGCAAGCCCGCTCCTGGGGAATCCCAGACAAGCCCCGCGGACCGGCCCCACGCAAAAGCCGCAATAGAACAGTCTCCACCATGTCGTCTGCATGATGCGCGGTGAAGAGAATATCGCCCTCGGCCAATACACTCTCAAAAGCCCGGTAGCGTTCGCGGCGCGCGTCGGCCTCCACCCCGCGGCCGCTGGGCTCGATACTGCAGACATTAATGTGCAGCGGAATGCTCAATCTGTCGGCATGGCGCTGGCAGAGCGCGCTCCACTCCCCCGCGGCCGCGTGCAAACCGTGGTTAACGTGGATGGCGCAGAGGGGGGGTGCGGATGAGGCATCTCGGTAAGCCGCCAACGCATAAAGCAGCGCAACACTGTCCGCTCCGCCCGAGAGCGCCACCCACCAGCGGGGCGCCTCTAGCAGTGCATCAGGAAAGGTTGTCAGGATCTCGCGCACGTCGCGTGCACCGACACTCAATTACCGTAGGACATCAGCCTTCGGTAACGCGCCTCAAGAAGCGCATCGGTATCCATCGCTGACAGCCGATCCACCTGGTTCAATAAGTGCGCCTTCAGTCGGCTGGCCATCTCAATCGGGTCACGGTGCGCACCACCAAGCGGCTCTGGAATCGTCGCGTCAACAATGCCCAATTCCTCAAGCTTAGAGGAAGTCACACCCATGGCCGCCGCCGCATCCGGCGCAAACTCGGAACTCTTCCAGATAATGTTGGCGCAGCCCTCGGGTGAGATCACGAAGTAGGTGGCGTACTGCAACATGGCAAGATGGTCGCCCACCCCGATGCCGAGCGCACCGCCCGATGAGCCCTCACCAATCACGGTACAGATCAACGGGGTTTTCAAACGCGACATCACCGCCAGGTTCTGCGCTATCGCCTCACTGATGCCACGCTCCTCTGAATCGATGCCAGGGTAGGCTCCGGGCGTATCGATCAGGGTGATCACCGGCATCTTGAAACGCTCTGCCATCTCCATCAGCCGCATCGCTTTGCGATAGCCCTCGGGCTTGGGCATACCAAAGTTACGATAGACCTTGTCTTTGACGGCGCGGCCTTTTTCCTGACCAATCACCATGACCGGGCGCCCGTCGAGGCGGGCAACGCCGCCCACAATCGCCTTATCATCGGCAAAGTGACGGTCGCCATGTAATTCATCGAATTCAGTAAAGATCTCAGGGATGTAGTCGAGGGAGTACGGCCGCAACGGGTGTCGCGCCACACGCACAATATCCCAGGCGCTCAGGTCCGCATAAATCTTCTCTGTCAACGCGAAAGACTTTTCACGCAGGCGGTCGATCTCGTCGCCCAGATTCAGATCGGCGCCGTCGCCAACCCCCTGCAGCTCCTCGATCTTCATTTCGAGTTCTGCAATCGGCTGCTCAAAGTCGAGATAATTTGGATTCATTACGTTACCCCATGCCCACGCGCGTGGCGGGTTGAATCGAGCACAGGAGTCTACAAAGTGAGAACGCTTGCGTCACGCCCACTGTTAAAAAGTCAGGTATCTGGTTACCCTGCCGGCCATGATCAACCCAGGCCACACCCCAGCATGCCTGCCACCGCGCCTGCTTCTTGCTCCCATGGAGGGCGTTGTTGACGCAGTCATGCGCGAACAGCTCACTGCAATTGGCGGTTACGAGCGCTGCGTGACCGAATTCGTGCGCGTGTCTCAAACTGTCCTCCCGAAGCGGGTTTTTTTTCGTTATGCCCCTGAACTGCGACAAGGTGGACTCACTCCTTCAGGCACCCCTGTCTATCTTCAGCTCTTGGGCTCTGACCCCCAGCTGATGGCCGCTAACGCGGCGCGTGCAGCCGCCCTTGGCGCACCAGGTATTGATCTGAATTTTGGCTGCCCTGCGAAAACCGTCAACCGATCGCAAGGCGGTGCAGTGTTATTACGTTCCCCCCAATTGATCAGATCGATCTGCGAACAGGTGCGCGACAGTGTCCCCGGGCATACCCCAGTCACAGCAAAGATCCGTCTGGGCTATGACAGCGACGAACAATTTGAGGAGATCCTCGAAGCGCTGTCAGGCGTTGCCCTCTCCGAGATTACCATCCACGCCCGCACCAAACGGCAGGGCTACCGGCCGCCAGCACACTGGCACCAACTGAGGAAAGCGCGCCTGGCGCTCCCCTACCCGGTCATCGCCAATGGCGAGCTCTGGACACCAGCCGATGTGGCACGTTGTGCTGAAATCAGCGGCTGCGACGCTTTTATGCTCGGCCGGGGCGCGCTCTGTCGCCCGGATCTTGGCGCAGCAATCGTTGCGGCCGACCGGGGCGAGGCGGGACCGACATTCAGCTGGCCCGAGGCACAACAGCTACTGGTGACGTTTTTGGCACGTAACCGGGCGCTGTACGATCCTCGCTACGCGGTCAATCCGGTAAAGCAATGGCTAGTCTATCTGAAGGTCTATTACCCACAGGCCGCCGCCTTGTTCAGTGAGGTCAAAAGAATCACCGACCCCGACGACATGGCATTGGCCCTGCAAGGCCATCCAAGGCTAGCAAGCGCCGCCTAATCATTACCTGCGAGGACACAACGCAATGACCACATTGGCTGAAGACACCAGCAACGACCTGTGGGGCCACCCTCGCGGGTTATATATCTGTTTCGCCACAGAGTTGTGGGAGCGCTTCTCCTTCTACGGCATGAAGTACCTGCTGCTCCTCTACCTCACCAAGTACCACCTCTTCTCCGACGCAGCAGGTCTCGGTGTATTGGGCAGCTACGCCTCCCTCGTCTACGCGATGCCCGTGCTGGGCGGCCTCATCGCCGACCGTTTTATCGGCATGCGCAAAGCGGTCACCTTTGGCGGCTTGCTACTTGTCGCCGGGCATCTGGGCATGGCATTTGAGGGCGAGGCAGCGCGTCAGACCGCTGCCGGTATCGTTCGCGATGATCAGGCGCTGTCGATCTTCTATCTCTCACTTGCATTGATTGTGGTCGGCGTCGGATTTCTGAAACCCAATATTTCCACTGTGGTCGGCAAACTCTACCCCGACGGTGACCCCCGCCGGGACGCGGGTTTCACAATTTTCTACATGGGCATCAATATCGGCGCCTTTAGCGCAACGTTACTTTGCGGCTGGCTGGGTGAGGTCTACGGCTGGTCTTGGGGCTTTGGCGCAGCGGGTATTGGCATGCTACTGGGTCTCATCTTTTTCCAGTGGGGACAAAAAACCCTCATGGGCCATGGCGAACCTGAGCACCCGGAGCGTCTCACGCAAGGCCTTGGCATCCCCGGCTTGACTATCGAGCGCGCTATTTACGTGGGCAGTTTTCTCATGGTGGTCGTGGTCTGGCAGCTGGTTCAGCTGACGAACACGGTTGGAACACTACTGGATGTCCTGTCACTAACGGTGTTGGCGGGGCTGGGGTGGTTTCTGCTATTTCGCTGCTCGAAAGTTGAACGCGAACGGATGTTTGTGCTGATTTTGCTGACCCTTTCAACGGTGGTCTTCTGGGCGCTGTTCGAGCAGGGTGCAGGCTCTATGACGTTGTACGCGGACCGCGTCACAGACAAGACGTTGTTTGGCATTACCCTCACCGCCGCGCAATTCGGCGCCGCCAATTCATTCTTCATTTTCTCTCTGGCGCCGCTCTTTGCCCTGCTCTGGATCCGCCTCGGGCGGCGAGGCTGGGAGCCCAGCACACCAGTGAAGTTTTCACTCGGCATTGCTCAGGCAGGCCTGGGTTTTGGCGCACTGGTTTACGGCGCGCAATTTCCCGACCAGGCGGGCCTGGTCTCCGCCTGGTGGCTCATCGTGGCTTACCTGCTCCACACCACGGGTGAGTTGTGCCTAAGTCCAGTGGGGCTCTCGGCGGTCACCAAACTCGCGGTTCCGTCGGTGGTCGGTGTGATGATGGGCACGTGGTTTTTGGCGTCGGCTTACTCTTCCTACGTCGCCGCGCAAATCGCCACCATTGCTGCACGCCCGGCCAATGAGGGGAGTCTCAACCTTAGCGATGCATTGTCGGGCTACACCGAATTGTTCAGTCAGTTGCTCACGATCGGCTTAGCTGGCGGCGCGGTGTTACTGGTCATGTCGCCCTTGCTAAAGCGCATGATGCACGGCCTGCGATAAATCAGATCGAGGCAGGCACTGCCTCGGTCGCATCGGCATCACCCGACTTGCGATTTTTGCGTGCTAAGCGCATCTGATGCCAGTCATAACCAATCAGATACATGGCCGGCACTAGCAGCAGGCTGACAAATAGCGCGAAGAACACGCCGAAGGCCAGTGACAACACCGCTGGCTTGAGGAACTGGGCGCTGGTCGATTGCTCAGCCATGATCGGAATCAAACCGACAAAGGTCGTCACGGTGGTCAGAAAAATGGGCCTGAATCGACTTACCGCGGAGGTCACGAGCGCCTTGGGAGGCGACATGCCCTCGCGCTCAAGTCGTCGCACATAGTCAATCAGCACCAGATTGTCGTTCACCACGACCCCCGCTGCTGCGCCAATGCCAAAATAGGAAAAGAGCGCCATGGGCAGATTAAAAATCAAATGGCCGAAAACAGCGCCCATAAAAGCAAATGGCATGGCGGTCATGATGAGTAGCGGCAGACTGTAAGAGCGGAAAGCGACGGCAATCAGGGCGTAGATCACAAATAGCGCGATGGTGTAGAGCGCCGCGATTTCACTGAAAAATTCCGCCTCTGCCTCCTGAGACCCGCCCTTGAGCACCTTCAAGCCTGGATACATGGCCAACAGTTCTGGCAGGTAGTTCTGCCTCACAGCGCGATTAATCTCGCCCAGAGACTCAGGCTCGACAGTCGCGTTGACCGTCACCACGCGGTCCCCGTTTCGGCGTGTAATTCGGCGAGTCGCCTGGCCCACTTCCACGTCAGCGATCTCCAGCAATGGGACGAGTCTGCCGTCGACAGTCCGTATGCGGACGTCCTCAAACGTTGCCAGCGACTCTCGCTCCTCCTGCGGGTAACGCACCATGACGCGAACATCGCCGTTCTGCCTAGGAAGCCGCTGTACTTCCTCTCCGTAAAAAGCCTGTCGCACCTGACTCGATACATCTCCGAGACTGATTCCTAATTTTTCTGCACCGGGCAGCAGATTGAAGCGCAACTCAGGTAGCGCGCCCAACTGGTCGTCCCGGATAAAATATGTTTTGTCGTAACTCGCAAGATGCTGCTGCAGAGACAGGCTCGCCGCATTGAGGGCATCGAGATCTTCGTGCTTGAGCAGGAAGGTAATACTGGCCTCCCCATCGCTAAAGCTATAGTTGACTTTCACCTCATCGGCGTCGGGAATATCCCCGACCAGATCGGAAAAACGCTCCGCGGTCTCCCGCGCACTGAGCGCTCTCTGGTCTGGCGGCGCCAGCTGAACAATCGCGATCACATCGCCGCGGCGAGCCCGGGTATACCAGCCCTCTATCAGCTTCCCTGAACCGCGACCGGCCTCCGCTTCGGCGTTGATCTCTTCAGCCAGTTGCTGTTCAGCTCGCTGCAACTGCGCTAACACCTCCATCGAACGGCTGTAGGGCGTGCCCGGCGGCAAGCTCACATTGATATAGACCTCCTCGCTTTCCACCTGCGGCGAGAAAAAGAACTTTACCCAACCGCTGGTGTACAGGCCCAACGACAGCATGAACAGCGAGAAAAAAACCATGGCGGTGGTGTATCGATATCTTAGACAGCGCTCGAGGAACGGTCGGTAACGGTTCTCTGCAAAATGCACCAAGCCGTCCGCAAACTTCTTTTGGCGCTTCATCCACTTGGAATCGGGCGCTGTGGTTTTCACATTGCGCAGATGCGCCGGTAAGATCAGAAACGCCTCGATCAGCGAGAATAACAGCGCCAAAGAGATGACCACCGAGAGTTGCCGGGTAAATTGCGCCGTAACGCCTGACAGGAACAACCAGGGAGCAAATGCGACGATCGTTGTGAGCACGGCAAATATGACCGGGCGACTCACGGCGAAGGCGCCGGCGATAGCCGCCTCCTCGCCTCTTAGCCCACGCTGGTGCACATGGTGATGGATACTTTCCCCCACCACGATCGCATCGTCGACCACAATCCCCAGAACAAGAAGGAAGGCAAAGGTCGACAATAGGTTCAGCGAGACATCGTTAGCAGGCAGGAGCGCAAAAGCACCGAGAAAGCTCACCCCAATACCTACTGTCACCCACAACGCCACCTTGGGCTCGAGCGTTAAGATCAGTATGAGAAATACGAGGATCAGGCCCAGGATCGAGGAATTGGCAATCAGCTCCATACGGTTCTCATAGATGTCGGCGGTATCAAACCACAGCTCGAGATCCATGCCGACAGGGAGCGTCGGCTGCGTGCGCTCAATCCACTGACTCACGGCCTGGCTGGCCTTGACCACCTGCATATCGTCTGTCGACTTGGCCTGCAGCAATACAGCTGGCTTGCCATTCAACGTCGCCAGAATCTCGTTTTGCTCAAAGCCGTCAATCACGATCGCCACGTCGGCGACGCGCACTGTCCCTCCGTCTGGCGTTTGGCGAATAACAATTTGTTCAAAATCGGTTTGGTTATCAGCAAGATTCTGGGCTCTCAGTTGTACATCGCCTGTCCGGGTTCGAACCTCGCCGACAGAGACATTCATCGAGTCGCGACGAATGGCGGTCGACACATCAGCGAAACTGAGCCCATAGTTTCTCAATGCGCGCTCTGACAGTTCGATCGTCACCTCTTCCCGTCGCGAGCCGAACACATCGACCTGTGAGATATAGGGCAAACCCGCCATCTCATTACGCAGCTTGTTTGCCAGTCGAGTGAGTGGCTTTTCTCCCACATCTCCTGCAAGCGCAACGCGAATCATCTCCTGACGCCATTCCAAGCGTCTGACCCGCGGATTTTCCATGTCACGAGGGAAGGACGTGATCGAATCGACCGCGTTCTTCACGTCATTCAAAAAGGCGTTCAGATTTACCGTGGGATAGGTTTCAACCGTCAGAGAGCCAAAACTCTCTCGGGATTCAGAGGACACCCGGTAAACGTTCGAGACGTTTTTCAGTGCCTCCTCGACCCGCTGCACGACTTGCTGCTCCATTTCTTTAGGAGAGGCACCAGGCCAGATCACTTCGACCTGAACCATGTCGGGCTGGACAGAGGGAAAGGCCTCTTTTTCGATATCACGCAGGCCCAACCAGCCGGCCGTGACAATAATGAACATCAAGAGGTTGGCTGCAACCGGATTGCGGACCCACCAGCGAATCAGACCTTCCATGGCTCGAGTCTCAGGCTTCGTTATTTGTCGGTTTCACGTCATCACCGACGCTATCGGCAATGGTGCCGTCATCGACAGCCTGGAGGCGCATCCCGCGCACGGGATTACGAATCGCGGACACAATCACTCGCTCTCCCGCTTCAATCCCGGAGGCGAGCATGACCATATCGCGATTTTGATGAATCACGTCGACCTGGCGGACATCCAGAAGCCCCTCTCCGTCTAAAACAAAAACTTCGTCGCCGGCGCGAAGACCCGCAGCAGCAATCTGAACCGCATCGACAAGGGTCCGTCCCTGAATTTCAGCATCGACATATAAACCCACCGCGAGAGGCATACCGCTATCGGCGTGTATCTCGCCATAGGGGTCTTCAATTCGCACCGTCCCGTAAACGCTGCGAGTGGTAGTTTCGATCCCAGCATCAAGACCTGTCAGCCGGCCCTCCCAGCGATGAACCCTGCCACCCATCACCGCAGACAGCGTCGTCATCAGACCGCCGGTCTCACCACCGATATACCCCACGGGAATGCCCAGTGCAGAGAGCTGGTTGGTTGTCAGCGCCACCCTGACTTCCGCCACATCGGTGCCAAATACGCTCCCCAACACTTTGCCCGGATTGACGTACTGCCCAAGATCGGCAGCCTGACTCTCTACGCGACCCTTGAAAGGCAGACTGATTTGCGTGCGCTCCAGATTTGTCTGTGCCAGCGAAAGTGCTGTTTCAGCCGCCTTCAGCGCAGATTCAGCTCTCGCTACCTGAGGTCTTTTCAAGGCCAAGGGTGAGGGATTGCTCTGGCCGGCAAGCTGCTTGCGGGCCACGTCAGCATCAGCGAGTGCCTGCTCAAGATCCACCTTGGCGGCCGCAACCCGCGCACGTCGCTCATCAACCGCGGCGCGGTAATCGGTATCTTCGATAGTCAGCAGCACTTCGCCGGGCGCAAACTGACCGCCCTCGATGAAGTCGGGCGCGATCGACATGATCTTGCCGCCAACCTGAGCCACCAGCTGAGTCCGCACCGCCGGTCGCACCTCTCCATACACGACGATAGTAGGCCGTGAGGCGGCGCGGATAGCGGGGACAACCTCTACGCTGACGGGGCGAGGAGCCTCAATACTGGGGGCGGGCTGCGGCTTGGTCACCTGCAGCAGCGCGTATATGGCGAGACCAGCCAGTCCGACTCCAATGGGTATGGCGGCCTGCCGTAATTTGGCGATCATGTTCACCTCCTTGATACGGTGACAGCGACGCATCTAGACGTCATTGGTGTCACAACCACCTTCCATGGCTGGCAATCTCGAAGCTGCGAATGTTAGCGCGAGAGGCGCCCACTCTCCATGGGCATAAGTCGCATTTGATTTGCAGAACGTTGGTGGGGAGACCTGATGTGCAAAGAAGTACCAGCCTCTGTGCGCCGGAATGTGGGCCGAACTTGCTACTCTTTTGCAGGTTTTTTGACACGGTGAGATGACCATGACAGATCGGCAGTTTGAGATCGTGCTTTACGGCGCCTCGGGTTTTACCGGCAAACTGGTGGCTGAGTACTTGGCGAGTGAGCATCAGGACCTCCGCTGGGCCATCGCCGGGCGCAATACCCAGAAACTGGAAAAGTTGCGGCGCGAGCTTAACCTGCCGGAACTGCCGATACTCATTGCCGACAGCGCCGAGCCCGACAGCTTAAGCGCCGTGGCAAGACAGACCCGCACCCTGATCAGCACCGTTGGCCCCTATGCGCAGTTCGGCACGCCCGTGCTCAAAGCCTGCGCGACTGAGGGCACACACTATTGCGACCTCACAGGCGAAGCGCAGTGGATGGCGGAGGTGTATGAGCAGGTCGACCCGATCGCTAAGGACAGTGGTGCGCGACTCGTGCACTGCTGTGGGTTCGATTCGATCCCCTCCGACCTGTCAGTCTTTTTCCTGCAGCAGGAGTTCAAGGCACGCTTCGGCACCTACGCCACCCACGTAACCGGTCGCATGGGTCGCGCCGCGGGGGGCGTCAGTGGTGGCACCGTTGCCAGCCTGATGTACGTTGCGGAGCAGGCCTCCAAAGACCCCGTCATCAAGGAGCGGGTCATGGACCCCTACGCGCTCTACCCGACCGGCCTCGAGAAGGGACCGGATGGCCCGGATCAGGTGGGTATCGCCTGGGACGATAACTTCGAGTCCTGGACAGGCCCGTTTGTCATGGCGGCCATCAACACCAAAGTGGTGAGACGCTCCCATGCCCTCGCGGGCCTGCCCTACGGCGCAGACTTCCGTTACGACGAATCGCAGCTCTGCGCGAGCCGCGCCAAGGCGCTTTTGAGCGCAGCGGGATTGGGCGCCGTCATGGCCGGCACTTTTTTCTCACCAACTCGGGCGTTACTGAAAAAAGTGTTGCCCAACCCCGGTGAGGGGCCCAATGAGACTACCCGCAACAACGGCTTTTTTGAGTTTTGGGCACATGGGACCGATGGCGAGAATCAGCTGCGCGTCAAAGTGGCGGGCCAGCGCGACCCGGGCTATGGCGCCACCTCGCGTATGCTGGCCCAAGCCGGGCTCTGTCTCGCGCGGGATGAGCTCTCTGTCAACGGCGGCATTTGGACTACCGCAAGCGCCATGGGAGACGCCCTGCTTGCACGCCTGCCCAGCGTCGATGTCCATTTCTCAGTGGTTGAATCCTGATCTAGATTCCTCCCCGAAGCACATCTGGGTAAAGCCTCTCAGGTGACTCACCTCACCCCGTGGAAATCGGCTACGTTGCTAGTTTGGCTTATCGCAGGTTTCGTGGCCTCGTGCGCCTCAGTCACTTTCGTGCACCAACAAAAAAGCCGCCCGAAGGCGGCTCGTCTATGGTCACTGTCCACTTTTAGATCGGCTCGTATTTGAATTTCTGTCCACCTAGCGTAGCCTCGTACATCAAACCGCCTTTGGCTATGGTAAAGATCGCCATGCCGCTGCGGCCGTCGTATTGCTTTTCGTTGGCGTTCACTTTGCTAGAGTCTGCATCGGTACCAGTAGAGGTATTGCCACCGCCACCGGTCGACGTGGATGCCTGTGCGCCCGCTGTCAGCGCGACTGCGGTTGCCTGGGCGCCAAACTCGAAGTTGCCAGAGGCGAAATCATCAAACGCACGTTCGTCGCGGAAAAAAATCATCTGGCTGTAAACCTGACCACCCAGCTGAAGACCGTAGGTGATCTGACTCATTTTTGTTTTGCCGACTTTTTTACCACCGACAAAGACCTCGCCCTTGCCGTGGGCACCACCAATACCGATACCGCCCTTACCGATGCTAGGGAACACCGCATAGCCGAAGGCGTTATCAATAAAGTCGCCCGCGCCCGCGCCACGGAAGTTTTCAATCGCTGTGTCGACGTCGTCAGCGAGAGCGGGCTGTGCAATCAGCGCAAAGACCGCAAACAGTGAAATAAACAAAGTTCTCATGAGACAATTTCCTCTCTTTAACATTTGTTGGTTAGCGTACTGGATCCCCGAAAATAATGCAGTAGCTGAGGGAGCTTGAAGTCAAAGTGCATCCTGCGTGCAAGAGACTACTGTAATTGCCGAACAAGTACAGCGCGCGGAGGTGCAATAGGTGACAGAGCCCGCTGAGCAGTGCCCATCACCAGGGGATGGTCTCGCCCCGCCAGTCGAGATAAGAGAGCTCACCGTCTGCCTCCAGGCTCGCCAGCACAGTGTCGAGGGCCGCCGCTGCCCGCTCTGGTGAAAACAGTTTTTCCGGCGCCACGTTGGCCTGAAAAGGCTGAGACAACGGCGTATCTACTGTGCCGGGGTGGTAGGCCATGATCTTGGCAGCGGGGTTAACGCGTCTCATCTCGAGCGCCGCACACTGTAACATCATATTCAGCGCCGCCTTGCTACCGCGGTAGCTGTACCAACCACCCAGACCGTTGTCGCCAATGCTGCCAACCCGGGCTGACAGCACCGCGATCCGTGGCGCCGTGCTTCGCTTGAGAACCGGTGCCAGCGAGGCCAGCACCCGCATTGGCAGAAACGTATTGACCTCAAACACCTGCTGCATTGCACTCGTTGTCAGCTGATCGAGTGCCCGCTCCGGCCGGTAGCCTTCTCCCTGTAGCACGCCATTACAGATCACCAAGCGCGTAATGTCTGAGGATTGCGCATGCAGCTGAGCGGCAAGTGTCGCGAGCGCGGCCTCACTGTAATCACAGTGCTGGGGCTGCACACCGAGCGAACCAGCTGCCGCCAAAGACGCCGCCGACCGGGCGACCGCTAAAACGGGGCGAGAACCCTCGCGAGACCACCTCTCGATCAACGCATGCCCGATCGCACTGCCCGCGCCGATCACCACGTCCAAACTGTTGCCACTCATTGACCTTACCTCATCCGATACCCAACCTGATTGGGTTAGGCTGTACTCCTCTTTTTACGACGGGACGCGCCGACAGATGACTTCACCACGCCACATCGCTTTCATTGGATTGGGTGCCATGGGCTACCCCATGGCCGGCCACCTGGCGCGCGCGGGACACACCGTCACCGTCTTCAACCGCACCACCAGCCGTTCTGAAGCCTGGCAAAGTGAGTACGGCGGCCACGTTGCACCGACCCCGGCAGCCGCGGCAGAGGACCAAGACGCTGTGATGCTGTGTGTGGGCAACGACGATGATGTGCGCGAAGTCACAACGGGTGAGCACGGCGCGCTCTCATCAATGCGCGAACGCGCGATCCTCATTGATCACACCACCACCTCAGAAGCCCTGGCGACTTCACTGGCGGCCTTGGCCGATCAATCCGGTGTGAAATTTCTCGATGCACCCGTCTCAGGAGGCCAAATTGGCGCGGAAAACGGCGTGCTGACCATCATGGTGGGCGCTGAGGAAGACGCCTTTTCCAGCGCGTTACCTCTGATCGAATGCTACGCCAAAAGCGTCCGGCGTATGGGGCCAGTCGGCGCCGGGCAGCTGACCAAAATGGTCAACCAGATCTGCATCGCGGGACTGCTGCAAGGGCTATCAGAGGGGATTCACTTTGCCGAGCGGGCGGGGCTCGACGTGGTGTCTGCTATGGAAGTCATTGCGCAAGGGGCGGCGCAGTCCTGGCAGATGAATAACCGCGCCGAGACCATGATCAGGGGAGAATTCGACTTTGGTTTCGCCGTTGACTGGATGCGGAAAGACTTGGGTATTGCGATTGAAGCCGCTCAGTCGGTGGGCGCCCAAATCCCGGTCACCCAATTAGTCGATACCTTCTATTCTGAGGTACAAGACCTCGGCGGTCATCGCTGGGACACCTCCAGCCTGATCCAACGACTGCGGGCGGGTGAAGCCAACCGCTAATGACCCGCATGCTTATTGGCAGGGGGGTAGTGCTTAACACTATATCGCGCCGGGAAAGGCGCCTCCATCAAGCAGGATATTCTGACCAATCACAAAGCCTGCTTTGTCCGAACACAGCCAGGCGCAGGCCGCGCCAAATTCTTCAGCGGTGCCGAAGCGGCCCGCGGGTACAGTGGCGGTGCGCGCCTCGCGCGCCTCAGTCTCAGTGATGCCCCGTGCCGCCGCGTCGACTTGGTCAAGCATGGCCAGCCGGTCGGTATCGTGCAGCCCCGGCAAGAGGTTGTTGATCGTGACACCACTGCCCGCGACCTGCCGTGACACGCCCGCCACATAACCCGTGAGACCAGAACGCGCCGTATTAGACAGTCCAAGCACCGGTATAGGGGCCTTCACCGCCACGCTGGTGATGTTCACGATCCGGCCCCAGCCACGCTCCATCATGCCTGGCAGCAGCGCCTTTATGAGTGCGATAGGCGTCAACAGATTAGCATCAAAGGCCGCAATAAAATCGTCACGATTCCAATCGGTCCACATACCGGGCGGTGGACCGCCCGCATTGGTCACCAGAATGTCAACCTCTCCTGCCGCCGCCAACACGGCCGCCTGACCAGCCTCACTCGTGACATCAGCGGCGATAGGGGTAACCGCGACACCATAGGCGTCCCGGATTGATGCCGCCGTCGCCTCCAATGCCTCACTGCCGCGCGCATTCAACACAAGGTCGACGCCCTCCGCGGCAAGGGCTACTGCGCACCCTCTCCCCAAACCCTTTGAGGAAGCGCAGACCAGCGCAGTGCGTCCTTTGATACCGAGATCCATAACCGGCGACTCCTGTAAACTCCGCAATCGTTAGATTATCCGCTATCTGGCGGCCACTGTGCGAGCCGTGAAGTAACCCACCTGACCCGAACATCACAGGGAGAATCCCATGTCCGTCACGCCCTTTTGGGAAGTCAAAGCTCTCGACGCCATGACCGATACGGAATGGGAGTCGCTGTGCGATGGCTGCGGGCAGTGCTGTCTCCACAAGCTGGTCAATGACAAGACGGCCGACGTGTTCTACACCCGGGTGGCCTGCATATTGCTGGATGACGAGACCGGCAGGTGCAAACACTACGCACGACGCCTTGAGGAAGTTGATGACTGTCTGGACGTGCGCGGCATGAACGCTACCGAGCTAGCCTGGATGCCACGCAGCTGCGCCTATCGGCGCCTCGCAGAGGGGAAGTCGTTGCCACTGTGGCACCCTTTGATCACAGGCGACCCCCTATCAACTGCCCATGCCGGCATGGCTGTCGCGGGCAGAACGATCAGCGAGACCACCGCCGATCTCGACCACCTGGAGGCCGAGATCATCGAGTGGGTGGATGTCTGAAGACGGAAATTAGCCGGGCTTAAGCGCCCGACTCAACAAGCGATCCAATTGATCAGCGAACGCTTTGCGATCGGTCTGGTTGAGCGGCGGCGGGCCACCGGTATGCTCCCCAGACGCGCGCATGGTCTCCATGAAATCTCGCATTTGTAAGCGCTGGCGAATATTGTTTTCCGTGTAGCGCTCACCCCGCGGTGTGATCACGAGGGCGCCTTTTTCAAGGACTTCACTGGCCAGCGGGATATCGGCCGTGATCACAAGATCGCCCTCCTCCATTCGAGCGGCGATCTCATGATCCGCCATGTCGGGGCCCTGGGCGACCTGGTACAGGCTGATCAGCGGAGAAGCCGGAATCTGGAAGGACTGGTTAGCGAAAAGCGTGAGTTGAACGCCGCGCTTTTGTGCCGCGCGATACAAAATATCGCGAATCACCACGGGGCAGGCGTCTGCATCAACCAGAATCTGCATTGTCGTAATGTGACCTCATAAACTTTGCGCTAGACATCGCTTCAGCGCGTCTCTGCCTTTGACGCATGGGGCGCCGGCAGCCCTCTTCAGCGCTGGCGAGGCCCTGCCAAGTGTGTATACTACGCGCCCCGACGGGGCACTGCCTTGTTGGCTTTGCGCGGAATTAGCTCAGCTGGATAGAGCGTCGGTCTACGAAACCGAAGGTCGCAGGTTCGACTCCTGCATTCCGCGCCAACACCCTGTTTCGTCAATCGACGCGGATTCTCATCCAAGTCACCACCGCCGTGTCCCGATACACTCGCCACTCATGACACCGACCAGAGAACAGGAGCAATACATGAGGGCAAACGCCGAACTGGTGCCAATGGGCACTATCATCGCACAACTGGGGCAACGTATTGAGGTGGGCGCCGGCCCCAAAGGCACTCGACTGCTGGTGGACGTCACCAGTGTTGAGGTGGAGAGTGATCGGTTACGCGCGAGCCTGGCGGCAACCGACGCCGCAGATTGGCTGACAGTCGGTAGTGATGGCTCCGTGGGCTGTGTGGATGTGCGCTTTACCCTGAAAACAGATGACGGCGCCTACATCTATGTCGAGTACGGCGGCCGGGCCGACATGGCCAACGGCTTGATTGCCACCGCACCCACTTTTCAGACCGGCGATGAGCGCTACGCCTGGCTCAACAGTATTCAAGCGGTCGGTGCCGGCGCACTCAGTGAGGATGGTGTACTGACCTACTCTTTGTATGAGGTTGTATTGAGTCGAAGCTGAGCTTTACTGCGCTTCGGTTTCGCTACAGTGCGCTATGCCCCGCAGAACCTATGAATCAGACGGACACCGCGTTGAGGTCGTCGAAGATCTCGACGCTCTGGTGTCTGACAAGCGCGCAGGCTGGCGCGCGACACCTGCCAAAGCGCGCAGGCGGCAGCGCCGGTATGGCAAACGCCTGACAAAAGCGGTTCTGTCTGCAGGCATTGACCGAGACTA
>QOPK01000023.1 GCA_003331685.1 Halieaceae bacterium
GACCTGCGGCTTGAGCAGTCGGAATCGATTCTCGACGATGAGGCTTATAACCTTTACCGCTACTACATTGAGTCGCGCCATGCCGATGGCGATATGTACCCACCGGAGCGGGAGCAATACGAGTCATTCCTTAACGACGGGCTGGGCTGCGCCAACTATTACAGGCTATATCAGGGAAACCGGCTCGTGGCTGTGACGGTTGCCGACAAAATGTTGGATGGACTGGCTGCGATCTACACATTTTTTGACCCTGATCAGCCCCAGCGCAGTCTCGGCACCGAGGCGGTTCTGCTCCAGATTCGGCAGGCACAGTGTATGGACCTGCCCTTTGTTTACCTGGGTTACTGGATCGATGGCTGCCGCAAAATGGCCTACAAATCCCGCTTCTCACCCTTGGAGCTATTTGTTGACGGGCACTGGCAGCAGCAAAAGACCGAGCAAACGTCGTCGCCCGACGCGACCGCGGTGGTATCGCTGCTCGACCTGAACGACAAAGCCTAGAATCACCAGCCCAGCGAAGCGCTTCCCCCACACTGTACTTTCAGCTACAGTGCCGCCCACTCAGCCCATGGAGACGCAGCCTGAATGGCGAAAGAAGATCAAATTGAAATGGAGGGGGAGATCATCGATACCCTCCCTAACACTACTTTCCGAGTACAGTTGGAGAACGGCCACGTGGTCACAGCGCACATCTCGGGCAAAATGCGCAAAAACTATATTCGCATTCTAACCGGGGACAAGGTTCGGGTGGAGCTAACGCCCTATGACCTAACAAAGGGCCGCATCACTTATCGAGAAAGATAACGATCCTCATCATCACGCAGCGCGGGGCTGGTAAAGGCCCTCGGTCAGGCCTCTACTGGCTCCTCAACCTCGACCAGCGCTTCAATCAGAAGATCATCCCTTGCCTCATTGAGAGTCACGGCAGCAGTGCCACCCTTCGCCAGTGAACCAAACAGCACCATGTCCGCCAAAGGCTTTTTAATGTGCTCCTGAATCACGCGCTCCATGGGTCGCGCGCCCATCGTGACGTCGTAGCCCTTCTCCACCAGCCAAAGCCTAGCTTCCTCATCGACCTGAATGACGACTTGTCGCTCATCGAGCTGCGACTGCAGCTCAGTGAGAAATTTGTCCGCCACCGTGAGAATGACGTCCTCACCTAATGGCCCAAAGGGCACGATGGCATCGAGGCGGTTGCGGAATTCGGGAGTGAAAGTGCGATTAATCGCCTCAATCGAATCTGTGGAGTGATCCTGCATGGAGAAACCAATCGAACGACGACTCACATTTTCAGCGCCAGCATTGGTTGTCATCACCAGGATCACATTACGGAAGTCGGTTTTGCGGCCGTTGTTGTCGGTGAGCGTGCCGTGATCCATGACCTGCAACAGGAGGTTAAAGACCTCCGGGTGCGCCTTTTCGATTTCGTCTAGCAGCACCACTGAGTGGGGGTGCTTAGTAACGGCATCGGTGAGCAAGCCGCCCTGATCGAACCCGACATAACCCGGCGGCGCGCCAATCAAACGCGAGACGGTGTGGCGCTCCATGTACTCGGACATATCGAAGCGGAGCAGCTCAAGCCCCATTTGCAGCGCAAGCTGGCGAGTGAGCTCCGTTTTGCCTACACCAGTAGGCCCGGCTAACAGGAAGGACCCGATCGGTTTTTGTCCGCCCCGAAGCCCTGCTCGGGCCAGCTTCATGGCCCCAACCATCTGCGACACGGCGGCATCCTGCCCAAACACCGTCATCTTGAGGTTGCCCTCGAGCTTGCCTAGCAGCTCCTTGTCGTCGCTGCTCACGGTTTTTGGAGGTATCCGTGCAATCTTGGCCACCACGGCCTCAATGTCACTGGGTCCCAGCACTTTCTTACGCTTGCTCGGTGATTGGAGCTGCTGGAAGGCGCCCGCCTCGTCAATGACGTCGATGGCCTTGTCCGGCAAAAAACGGTCCGTGATGTAGCGTGCCGCCATCTCAGAGGCGACTCGGAGTGCCTTATCGGTGTAGCGCAGCTTGTGGTGCGCCTCAAATCGGGACTTCAACCCCTTCAATATCTTGTAAGCATCTTCCACCGAGGGCTCCAGCACATCTACCTTCTGGAAACGCCGACTCAGGGCCTTGTCTTTGTCGAAGATGCCACGGTACTCCGCATAGGTTGTGGATCCGACACAGCGCATCTTTCCGGATGCCAACAGAGGTTTCAATAGGTTACTGGCGTCCATCACCCCACCCGATGCGGCGCCCGCGCCGATGATGGTATGAATCTCGTCAATAAAGAGAATAGCGTGATCGCTCTCGCTGAGGTTGGCGAGTAATCCCTTGAGGCGCTTCTCAAAATCGCCGCGGTACTTTGTGCCGGCCAGCAAGGCACCCAGGTCTAGGGAGTAAACCACTGCCTCCTTGAGCGTCTCAGGGACTTGACCATCGACAATCATCTTGGCGAGACCCTCGGCGATGGCGGTTTTACCGACACCGGATTCGCCAACCAATAGCGGATTATTTTTACGCCGTCGCGCAAGAATTTGGGCGACGCGCTCCACCTCGGTCAAACGCCCGATCAGCGGGTCAATATTGCCGGCCTCGGCTTCGGCGTTGAGATTGGTTGTGTAGGCATCGAGCGGCCGCTTCTCTGCGCCCTCGTGATCCTCCTCAAGATCCGCGAGCGACTCAGCGCCATCGGTCGCTTCCTCTCCGTCTTTCCCAATGCCATGGGTAATGAAATTCACCACATCGAGACGGGACACGTTTTGCGATTTCAGGAAATAAACTGCCTGCGACTCTTGTTCCGAGAAGATCGCCACCAGCAAATTGGCGCCGGTAACTTCCTGCTGCCCCGAGCTCTGAACGTGAAACACCGCTCTCTGCAGTACTCGCTGAAAGCCCAACGTCGGCTGAGTATCCCGACCATCATCTGAATCAGACAGCAACGGCGTGGTGGAGTCGATAAACTCGGTCAGCTCGCCGCGAAGGTCGTCCAGATCGACCTGGCAGGCCTCGAGCACTGCAACAGCAGCGGAGTCGTCGAGCAGCGCGAGCAATAAGTGCTCAACCGTAATGAACTCATGGCGTCTGGCTCGCGCAGTGCGAAACGTCTCGTTGAGCGTATTCTCGAGCTCTTTGCTCAGCATTCAGTCAGTCCTCTTCGTCGTCACTTGACGGTTCCGCTTCACACAGTAGCGGATGTCCACTGTCGCGGGCAGCTTGGTTCACCTGCGATGCTTTCGTCTCGGCAATATCTTGGGGATATATTCCACATACGCCCTTACCTTGGGTATGGACCGCCAGCATGACCTGAGTGGCCTTCTCCCGGCCCATAGCGAAGAACTGCTCCAACACCTGCACTACGAACTCCATCGGAGTGTAGTCGTCATTCAGGAGAATCACCCTATACAGTGGTGGTTTCTTGAGCTTTGGTTTGGCTGGCGCAACAGCCAGATCACCATCGTGGTGATCCTCTCTGTCAGTACCGGTACCACACAGGGGGGCAAAAACGGTGTCGCGGACTAATTTGTGCATGGCCTCAGTATAATCCAACCGCGAAATTTTGGAGCTTTTAGACCCGAGTTTCTGCCGCTTTTTCGCAATACCAAGTGTCATTGCAGAATGAATCTCGTGGCGCCTATGGTGTGTAGGCAATAAAAAGCCCGCTCGAGGCGGGCTCTTGAACAAATCGAGCGCTTCACATGTGTGATATCACGGCCTCACCGAACGCCGAGCAGGACACCAGCGTCGCCCCCTCCATCAACCGTTCGAAGTCGTAGGTGACGGTTTTGGCCTGAATGGCACCGTTCATACCATCTATGATCAGATCCGCCGCCTCGTTCCAGCCGAGGTGCCTCAGCATCATTTCCGCTGACAGAATGAGTGAGCCTGGATTGACCTTGTCTTGCCCCGCATACTTAGGTGCCGTCCCGTGAGTGGCTTCAAACAACGCCACTGTATCCGAGAGGTTTGCACCCGGTGCGATTCCGATGCCACCTACCTGGGCTGCCAGCGCGTCGGACAAGTAGTCACCATTTAAGTTCAGCGTGGCCACTACGCTGTAATCTCTCGGTCGAGTCAGCACCTGCTGCAACATCGCATCGGCGATTACGTCCTTGATCACAATGTCGCCGCCCGTGCGAGGATTCTTTATGCTCACCCAGGGGCCACCATCCAGCAGTTCACCACCGAACTCCTGTTGAGCCAACTCGTAACCCCAGTCACGGAAAGCACCCTCCGTGAACTTCATGATGTTGCCCTTGTGCACCAGCGTTACCGAGGGCAAGTCCTGATCAATCGCGTATTGGATCGCCTTGCGCACCAAGCGCTGGGTGCCCTCAGCTGATACCGGCTTGATGCCGATGCCGACATTTTGGGGAAAGCGGATTTTGGTTGCGCCCATCTCCTGAATGATGAAATCGACCACTTTTTGGGCTTCGTCGGTCCCCGCCTGATATTCGATACCCGCGTAGATGTCTTCCGAGTTCTCCCTGAAGATCACCATATTGCAGTCTCCCGGGCTCTTGACCGGCGACGGTACGCCCTCGAACCATCTAACAGGACGCAGACAAGTGTACAGATCCAGCTCCTGACGCAAAGCCACGTTAAGCGAGCGGAACCCGCCGCCAACCGGAGTGGTCAGCGGCCCCTTGATAGCCACGCTATAGGTCTTGATGGCGTCCAGCGTCTCTTCCGGAAACCAGTCACCATCGTAGAGCTCGGCAGCTTTTTCGCCAGTGTAGATTTCCATCCAAGATACTTGTCGCCCGCTGTCGTAAGCCTTGGCCACTGCTGCGTCGACTACCGCGATCATCACGGGTGAGATATCGACCCCGATACCATCTCCCTCGATATAGGGAATAATGGGATTGTTCGGGACTGACAGGCTGTTATCAGCGTTGACAACAATCATGTCACCGGTTTCAGGAACGGAAATGTGCTTGTAAGACATAGTGATAATCCCCCAGAAAAAAACAAACCCCGGAGCTCGCTCCGGGTGACCATAATCCGCCTGCGCTCCCGCGAATGGGGGCGCTGATGGGTGTCTGGTCGGAGCCTCTATTTTAACATCAAATACTGCACACTAGGCGAATGAGTCAGGTGATTTTGCTCAACAAACCGTTTCGCGTGCTGAGTCAATTCACAGATCGCGAACAGCCGGGTAATCCTAGGGGGACGCTCGCCGACATCCTCGACGCGCCGGGCTTTCGCCCCGCGGGAAGACTGGACTACGACTCAGAGGGACTCTTGGTGCTCACCCAAGATGGCAAAACCCAGCAGAGAATTGCGCACCCTCGACACGAACAATGGAAAACCTATTGGGTTCAAGTCGAAGGCGACATTGATGAAGAAGTCTGTGCACAACTCTCCGCAGGTATAGAACTTAAAGACGGTATGACTCGCCCTGCAAAAGCCACCCCAATTGCGCCTCCCGAGCTATGGCAACGCGACCCGCCGATACGGCAGCGCAAAACTGTTGGCGACTCCTGGTTGAGCCTGTCGATCACCGAAGGCCGAAATCGACAGGTCAGGCGGATGACGGCCGCGGTGGGCTATCCCACCCTGAGGCTGATACGGGTCGCAGTCGGGTCAATGCAGTTAGGCAAGCTGCAGCCTGGCGAGCATCGTTACGAGACCCTTTCCTGACGCGGCATTGACCCGATTGCGCACTGCCCTCATGCTTCGAGCCGTTCTATCAACGGGCATTCCTCAGCCGTGACCCACTCATCGATACAGGATCAAACCGTCATAGTCGGCATGTCAGGCGGTGTCGATTCCTCCGTCGCAGCACTCATGTTGATCGAGGCAGGCTACCGGGTGGAAGGCCTGTTCATGAAAAATTGGGAGGAGGATGACGGTACCGAATACTGCACTGCCAAGCAGGATCTGGCCGACGCACAATCGGTAGCGGATCAATTGGGGATCCGCCTTCATAGCGCCAATTTCGCTGCGGAATACTGGGACGGCGTTTTCGACCACTTTCTGTCGGAGTACCGCGCTGGCCGGACACCCAACCCTGACATTTTGTGTAATCGGGAAATCAAGTTCCGCGCCTTTCTGGACTATGCCACGCAGTTGGGTGCCGACCTGATTGCCACAGGCCATTACGTGCAAACCGATTCGGTGGGCGACACCACACAACTCCACAAAGGATTCGATAGTAATAAAGACCAGAGCTACTTCCTGCATCAAGTCGATCATCAAGCACTAGGCAGAAGCCTTTTTCCCCTTGGCAATGTGGACAAGGCGCTGGTCCGTGAGAAAGCGGCTTCTGCCGGATTCGTGACCGCACGCAAGAAAGACAGCACCGGGATCTGCTTTATCGGTGAACGCAGATTTCGCGACTTTCTGCAGCAATATTTGCCCGCTCAACCGGGACCCATTGTGTCTATAGATGGGGAAGAATTAGGGGAGCACGAGGGTCTGATGTATCACACTATCGGGCAAAGGCAGGGACTGGGAATCGGCGGGCAGGCAAACCGACCAGAAGCGCCCTGGTATGTAGTGGATAAACTCATAGCTGACAACGTGCTGGTGGTCGCGCAGGGCAACGAGCATCCAGCACTTTTTAAGACACAGCTCACGGCTGCAGACGTGATCTGGATCAGTGGCGAGCCCCCCGCCCTACCCCTCAGCTGTCACGCCAAAATCCGCTATCGACAGGCAGATCAACCGTGCATGGCCTCCGCTTCCGGCGCAAAAATTAAGGTGACATTTAGCACACCCCAGAGAGCGGTGACCCCCGGTCAGTCTGTGGTCTTCTACGACGGTGATAATTGCCTGGGTGGCGGCATCATTGAGGCCTCTCAATGAGCGACCGCTCGCTGTTGGAGCAACGCACGGTGGCGCTAGCGGGCGTCGCGCAGGCGGCGCGCATTGTGGATTTGGCCGCGAAAACCGGCAGCTGGCCCTTACCCTTTGTGGAGTCCTCTATCCACTCGCTGTTCAGCTTTGATCCGGATGGTGTGGAAACGGTATTCGGAACAACACAGGGCATTCGCTTAGGCCTTGAGCAGTTGTCGGCATGCTTGCGACTTTCGCAGGAGGAGGCAGCGGCAGACACACTGCGCTATACCTTGGCCATCCTGCAGCTGGAGAGACGTTTTGCCATGCGGGACGACCTGCAAGCCATTGTTCATTCAAGGCTCAAACACACGGCCTATAAGGCAGAGAATTTCTCCAATGATATTAATAGTTTAAGCGCTAATATATCGGGAATTTATCAAGATACGCTCAGCACGCTTCCATATCGCATCAAGGTGACCGGCAGCGCTCAGCACCTCAACAACCCTCAGGTCGCCGATGTGGTGCGTGCCTTACTAATGTGTGGAGTCAGGGCCGCATTTCTATGGCGGCAACTTGGCGGCACGCGTTTCAAGCTAATGTTGAGCCGGGGTCGGGTCCGCGATACGGCTGCGCGCATGGCCCGTGAACTGGGCGTGACGCATTGATCAAACTCAGTGTGGCCCCGTGATAAGCTAGGGCCTTACCGCAACTAGGCAACCCCATGAGCCCCACACCGCTGACAGCCCTTTCACCACTGGATGGCCGCTATCACGGAAAAGTGGATGCCCTTCGCGATATCTTCTCCGAATTCGGACTCATCAAACGACGCGTTGAAGTCGAGGTGGCTTGGCTCAAGGCGCTCTCTGAGTGTGCCGATATCCTCGAGGTGCCCTTGTTTAGCAGTGAATCGACCAGCCTGCTTGAGAGCATCGTCACTGAATTCGATGAAACGCAGGCCGAGGCTGTTAAAGCGATCGAGGCAACGACCAATCACGATGTTAAAGCCGTCGAATACTTCCTCAAAGAAGCGGTGAAAGGCAATCCGGAGCTCAACGCCGTCAGCGAGTTTATACACTTTGGCTGCACCAGCGAGGACATTAACAACCTCGCACATGCCCTCATGATCCGCGACGGGCACCGCATCGTTATCGAACATTATGAGGCCATCCGTGATGCATTGGCCGGCCTGGCGCAGGAGCATGCTGAACAGCCCATGCTGTCTCGCACACATGGACAGGCAGCTACGCCAACCACCTTAGGCAAGGAGCTCGCTAATGTTGTGATGCGGTTGAACCGGCAGATGGCCGCTGCCAACGCCATTCAACCCCTCGGTAAGATGAACGGTGCCGTAGGTAACTACAACGCCCACCTAGTGGCCTACCCGGATGTCGACTGGCCAGGTTTGTCGGAGCGCTTCGTGGCTGCCTTAGGTATCGAGTGGAACCCCTACACCACACAGATCGAGCCCCACGATTATCTAGCAGAGTATTTCGATGTGATTTCTCGACTGAACCAAATTCTGGTCGACTTCAGCCGAGATACTTGGTCTTACATCTCGCTCGGGTACTTCAAACAGCGCATGATAGACGGAGAGGTCGGCTCGTCCACGATGCCGCATAAAGTGAATCCCATCGACTTCGAGAACGCCGAGGGGAATTTTGGCCTGGCAAATGCCCTGCTCAACCACCTTTCACAGAAGTTGCCTGTCAGCCGATGGCAAAGAGACCTGACTGACAGTACCGTGCTGAGAAACATGGGAGTTGCCTTGGGCTACTCACAGCTGGCACTGGTGTCACTGGGTCGGGGCATCAGCAAACTGGAGGTGGCACCCGAGCCCATAACAGACGATCTGGAGGCCGCATGGGAAGTGCTGGGAGAAGCCGTTCAAACGGTCATGCGGCGTTATGGCGTGCCAGAACCCTATGAGAAGCTCAAGGCGCTCACACGGGGCCAACGGCTGGAGGCTGATGCGCTGAACTCCTTCATACGCGCTTTAAATATTCCCGACGATGCCAAGGAGCGGCTCATGTCATTAACCCCTCACACTTATCTCGGATACGCGGCCGATCTGGCCAAAAAAACCGCTGTCTGATCCTAGACTGATCTGAAAGCCGGTATGCGCTTACCCGTTACGACAGAGCAGTTTTTGGCTGAGTACTGGCAACGGCAGCCCTTGCTCTGCCCGCAGGCCTTACCCCACTTCCAGTCTCCAATAACGGCTGAGGAACTCGCCGGTCTCGCCATGGAGCCCGAAATCGATAGTCGCGTGGTCTGGCAGGATACAGGGGTCTGGCATCAGCAAACCGGTCCGTTCGCAGAGCACGCCTTTAGGAGAGAGATGCCTTGGACCCTCCTGGTACAAGGCGTTGATCGCTATCACCCCAGGGTCTCGGCATTACGCAATACCCTACCCCCGCTGCCCCGGTGGCGCTTCGACGATGTGATGGTCAGCTTTGCCACGGACCAAGCGGGCGTGGGGCCGCATTTCGATCGGTACGACGTTTTCCTGCTGCAAGGCGCTGGCCGGCGGGAATGGCGTATCGGCCCTCACTGCGACGATGAGACGCCTCAACTTCAGGAAAACGGACTCAATTTGATCCCTCCTTTTGAGGCTTTGGAGACCTACGTGCTCGAGCCCGGCGATGTCTTGTACGTGCCACCCGGCGTTGCACACTGGGGAGTGGCTTTGGGTGATGCTATCACCTACTCGCTAGGTTTCCGTGCCCCCTCCGTCGGTGACCTCATAGCTCGACGGGCTGATGCGGCTCTTGAACAGATTTCAACCACCAGTCTTCTCGAGGATGGCGTCTCCCTTCATAGCCCATCGCGGCCAGGCGAAATCACCACCGAGCATATCGCCAATGCTCGCGACGCCATAAACAACGCGCTCGATGCCCTGGACTTGGGCCGGTGGTTCGGCGAGGTCGTCACTGAAGTCGGTGGAGACCTTGATAACCCCGACCTACAGGCCGCCCTTCAGGCCGACGAGGTCCGCCTGCACCCTGCCACAAGGATCGCCTGGCGGGAGCGGGAAGACACCATTGATGTGTTTATTGATGGCGGCCATTTTGAGGTACCGCTGAACGCCCTCGAACACCTGATGGCACTGTGCAATGGAGGCTGGATTCAACGTTCCGAGCTAATCGAGGCGTCCGAGACGCTGTTTGACACGCTCTGCGAGACAGGCGCACTCACGGACGAGGACCTCACATGATCAAAGACCGACACCTTCTCTTACCGCACCTCATGACGGCTGCTCGAATCAGCACGCCGAGAGATTGTTATCAGTTGCCCCGACGCAATCATGCCGCTTTTTGATACGGATACAGCCGCCGCCCGATAAAACGGCCGTAGCTCGGCGAAATACCTGCCACGCAAAGACGTCACAACGCGATGGGGAATTACTGCGAGACCCGGAGAAACGAGCCTCTCCAAGTCATATCAGACGGGCTCTCCGGACAATGCCAATATCGCCTGCGCGGCGCTCAGCGGGGTTTGCTCAGCCGCTCGCACCGCGTTTTCCAACGCCGGCATGGCCTCTTTGACCTTGGGATTACGCGCCAGATTGTCTCGCAACAACTCGTCGATCAGCTGGCGCATCCAGGCGAGGTTCTGGGTCGCCCGCGCCGAATCGAACGCGCCCTGATCGCGGGCAGTTTCAGCGTACTCTCGAACCATCTCCCACACCGCTTCAATGCCCTGCCTGTGAAGCGCCGAACAAGTCATCACTCGGGGCTCCCAGAAACCCTCGTGGCTCAGTAGCGACATCGCGCCGCGATAATGCTGTTGCGTGGTCCGCGCCAGCGCCTCGCTGGCACCGTCCGCCTTGTTCACGACGATGGCATCAGCCAGCTCAAGAATGCCCTTCTTGATGCCCTGAAGCTCATCGCCGCCTCCCGGTAACATCAGTAACAGGAAAAAATCCACCATGCCTGCGACCTGATGCTCGGACTGACCCACACCGACGGTCTCAACCAAAATGACGTCGTAACCCGCAGCCTCGCACAACAACAGTGATTCGCGGGTCTTAAATGCGACCCCGCCCAGCGCACCGCCCGCAGGAGAGGGTCTGATATAAGCACCTTCTTCCCGTGACAGCATTTCCATACGAGTTTTATCACCGAGAATTGAGCCACCGGCGACTGGTGAGCTGGGATCGACCGCCAGTACCGCCAGACGGTGGCCCTGACTGATTACATGCTGACCAAAGGTCTCGATAAACGTGGATTTACCCACCCCAGGCACACCCGTGACGCCAACACGGATACTGTTCCCGGTATGGGGCAAGAGGTTCTGTAGCAGCGCCTGCGCAGCGTCTCGGTCAGCATAACGCTGACTTTCGACCAATGTGATGGCTTTCGCTAGCGCGCGGCGGTCACCCGCGATGATCGCCTCAGCTGTTGGCGTTGATGGCATCAAGGACCTTGCGAGCGGCCTCCGGGATAGGGGTGCCCGGCCCAAAAATCAGTGCCACCCCCTTCTCTTCGAGGAACCCGTAATCCTGTTGCGGGATCACACCGCCTGCGATCACGATTACGTCGTCGGCTCCCTGCTCACGCAGCGCTTCAATGAGTTGAGGCACCAGTGTTTTGTGACCTGCAGCAAGACTCGAGGCGCCCACAACATGGACGTCGTTCTCGATAGCTTGCTTGGCGACTTCTTTAGGGGTGGAGAACATCGGTGATAGGTCGACGTCGAAACCGACATCTGCGAAGGCGGTGGCGATTACCTTGGCGCCACGATCGTGACCGTCCTGGCCCATCTTGGCGACCAGCATGCGAGGCCTTCGACCGTGCTGCTCCACAAAAGACTCAATATCCATGGAGATGCCCTCCCAGTTGGCATCTTCTGCGTACGCCGCACCATACACCCCCGATACGGTCTGTGCATTGGCAACGAAGCGCCCATGAACCTTCTCAAGGGCATCGGAAATTTCGCCGACTGTTGCCCGACAACGCGTAGCTTCAACCGCCAGCGCCAGCAGATTACCCTCACCCGACTCCGCAGCCAGGGTCAGTGCGTTTAATGCAGACTCAACTGCGGCGTCATCTCGGGCGTCACGAATACTCGCCAATCGAGCCAGCTGCGAGTCCCGCACCTGCTCATTGTCGATCTCGAGAATATCCACCGAATCCTGCTCGTTGGTCTGAAACTTATTCACACCCACGATCACATCCTCGCCGCGGTCGATGCGCGCCTGCTTTTTCGCTGCGGCCTCTTCGATCCGCAGTTTGGGAATTCCGCTCTCGATGGCCTTGGCCATGCCGCCCAGCTCATCGATTTCGGCGATCAACTCGCGGGCCTTGGCAGCCATGTCATTTGTTAGGGTCTCCATCATGTAAGAGCCGCCCCAGGGATCCACCACCTGCCCAATGCCGGTCTCTTCTTGCAGGATTAGCTGCGTGTTCCTCGCAATTCTCGCGGCAAATTCAGACGGTAGCGCAATGGCCTCGTCGAGGGCATTGGTATGCAGTGACTGGGTGCCACCAAACACCGCCGCCATCGCCTCAATCGTCGTGCGCACAATGTTGTTATAGGGGTCCTGCTCGGTCAGCGACCAGCCCGACGTCTGGCAGTGAGTGCGCAACATGCCGCTTTTAGGGTTATTCGGCCCAAAGCCGTCTACGATTTCTGCCCATAGCAATCGCGCCGCACGCATCTTGGCAATTTCCATATAGAAATTCATGCCGATACCCCAGAAAAAGCTCAGGCGAGGTGCAAAATCGTCAATCTTGAGTCCTGCAGAAATCGCGGTCTTAATGTACTCCTTGCCATCGGCGAGGGTATAAGCAAGTTCCAGCGCCGCGTTCGCTCCCGCCTCCTGCATGTGGTAGCCCGAGATCGAGATGGTATTGAACTTGGGTAAATTAGCCGAGCAGTAAGCAATGATGTCGCCGATGATGCGCATACTGGGCGCCGGCGGGTAAATGTAGGTGTTGCGAACCATGAACTCTTTAAGAATGTCATTCTGGATCGTGCCGGATAGCGCTGACTGATCGACCCCCTGCTCTTCAGCGGCAACGATATAACCCGCCAACACAGGCAAAACGGCGCCGTTCATCGTCATCGACACCGAGACCTGATCTAGGGGTATACCGTCAAAGAGGATCTTCATGTCCTCCACAGAATCCACGGCCACCCCCGCCTTGCCCACGTCTCCAGAAACCCGCGGATGATCCGAGTCATAACCCCGGTGTGTAGCAAGATCAAACGCAACCGAGATGCCCTGACCACCGGCCGCCAGTGACTTACGATAAAACGCATTCGACGCTTCCGCCGTTGAGAAGCCCGCATATTGGCGAATCGTCCAGCGCCGCCCCGCATACATGGTGGCCTGCGGCCCTCTGATATAGGGCGCTATGCCCGGCATGGTGTTGGTGTAAGGCAGTGACTCGAGGTCTTCGGCGGTATAAAGAGTCTTGAGCGGGATACCCTCTGGGGTATGCCAAGTAAAATCGGCTGGTTTTAAACCTTTGCTTTGCTTTTCTACCAGCGCGCCCCAGGCGGATAAATCAGTCGCATCCGGATCATAAACACTCATGATTGCGACTCCGCCGGCTGGGAGAGCTCAATCAGAACGCCATCGCAACTTTTCGGATGAATAAAAATGACGCGGGACCCATGTGCTCCGGGGGTCGGTGCGTCGCTGGTGAACTGATATCCCTTGACGCGCAGCCGCTCGACATCCGCGTCAATGTCATCGGTCCGGAAACAAAGGTGATGCAGCCCGCCACCACGCTTATCAAGATAAGTTGCAATAGGTCCGGCGCCGTCCAATGGATGCACCAGTTCTATGTGCGTCGCGGGCACGCTAAAAAATGCCGTCGTGGTCTGAGCCGCTTCCACCACCTCGTTACCGTCATGTTGGAGTCCAAAATCCTTGAGGAAACGCGTTATAGCGCCCTCAAGATCTGGTACAGCAATCGCAATATGGTCCAATGCAGTAATCATGAAACAACCTGCCTCTCAGAAATGTGATGATGCGCTAAATGAAGAGCTTGACGAGCTCAGTGGTGTGCTCGCGACGCAGCGACGCTATCTCACTGCTAGAGAGCACTTCAACCTTCTCGTCCGGCGTAACCTTGAATAGCGGCTGCCCTTTAGAAATGATCACGCCATCCCCCTCGACCAACACCTCATCGACAGTGCCGGAGAACGGCGCTACCACTTTATTGAACATTTTCATGACTTCAATAATGTACAGCGGCTCGCCCGCGTCGAAATGCTTGCCGGCCTCGACATAAAGCGGCGCCTCAGGCACCTCACGCCCATAAAACATCCCCCCGCTTTCCGCGACGATCTCGTCAGACTTCGCCACCGGCGGCGGCGCTAGCGCCTTGGACATTGCTTTCTGGTGCTCTTGATCCAATAAGCGATCAGGTAGATGGATGGTCATATCGGGATTAACATCCAGGTCAAAAAACCCGGTAAATCTCGCCATCGCGGGCAACAGCTCCAGGATCTCTGCGCCAACCTGATACCCACGATGCGCTGCCTGTATCGCAGACCACTCTGATGCATCGACGGCATCAGGTGCAGATCCCGCCAACAACTCGCTCATTGCGGTCCAGTCGTCAGTGTCGAACCGCTTGCCAAGCTCGGTGTAGAAGTCTTCCGCATCTGAGAGGATCGCGTGGTCGTGGTCCCAAATCATATTCGCGGCCGGCAACGTGTCGTTCCAATCCAGTCTCAGGAAGTGGTAGGTGTCGGCCAAGACCTCGACGGGGTTTTCTGCCCAATAGAAGTGGCCGTCCTCAAACCGGAAGGCACCCTGATTAAGACTCAACCAGCCCGATAAGAGATGGGGTGAAGACATTAACTGTTTAATCGGACGAAGTAGCAGGCTCTCTTTGGCGGAGAGGACCTTTTGCAAGGCGCTCTGATCGGAAACTGCCGCTTGCACTCTCGCAGCACACAGCTGCTGCCAAGCCGCATCCACATCGACACGCCCTGCCTCCTGAGCCAGCTCTCCCACTGCCGTGAGGTAGGGCACAATGAATTGGGTCGTGGGGCGTGCGTTGACCGAACGGCCAAGGAACCAGTGCACCAGCCCGTAATGGAACGCCAGGTTGGTTGCCAGATCCTTGCCCCGCAATCGGCTGGCCCTTAAAACCTCTGCCATATGCTCGTAGGCCGTCTCACGACTGTCCCCAACTGTCAGGAGAAGCGCGATATTAGAGTCATAGGCACCCGCCAGCGTGTATTCCATGAACACATGGGTATCGGGGTTATGCAGACTGATGCCCTGATCGTCACGAATCTCGCCTTCAATGGGATCTGACCAGAACTCCACAATGCCCCCGGCACTGGGCTGCAGGGCGTCATTGGTGGCATTGAGCCGCGCTTCGAGAGCATCCGGCAATCGTGCAATACGCTCGGGCTTTGGCAGCTTCTCACCGTGCACAGCCAATAGCACCATGGCCTCGACCAGCGACTCGACTACGAAGGCATCGTCGGCGTCATCTGGATTGGCAAAACGCATGGCATAGCAGAGCTCAGAGACGCGGTGCTCCACCTGAATCCGGGTATTCATCTCCATGAAGAAATGCTGGTCACGATCGACAATACACTCAAAGGTGGACACCGAATCGAGGCCGACTGCCTCTCCGAAACGAGCCGCTTCGGCCTCCATAACGTCCAGCGTCTTGAGATCCTGAGCGAGCACTGCGGCCTCATCAGCCGCACCTGCCTGTGAAGCCCGCGCCTCGGCGGCCTGAAGCGACTCCCGCGTCACTGAAACCTCGAGGAGCTTTTGCTCATGCATCTGTAGCGAGCAATCTCTGCCCCCCAACGTAATGCACCAGTCACCATTCCCGATCACCTGAATCTCCTGATGTCGGGTGGTTTCAATGTTGAGCTCGACCAAGACATTCTTGTTGTCGCCAACGCCTGTGGTCTTGACTTCATTAAGGATTTCGCGAACCAGTTCTGGCGTGCGATCGGCCTGCCCCAGAGGCACGATGCGCTGACCCTTGCCTCCACCACCGCCGATGGCCTTCAAGCGCACCCTGTTTTGCGGGTACTGCTCACTCATCTTCAGAACTGCCTCGGTCAGCGTCTCGCTGAGTTCGTCGATGGTGTAGAGATCAATGCCCTTGCGATAACTCGCGGTCAGAACCGCCTCGGCCAGCGCCTCTAGATCACCCTCGGGCGTTTCGCTCTCAAGCTCAAGCCCGTGTTCGGTGAGGAGCGCGATCAAAGCCTCTTGATCGGGATGCTTTTTGAGCAACGTCAATGTAGTGCCGTTATCAATGCCTGGTGTGACCGAAACACCAGCCTTAAGTGCTGTGCGCTTGGCTTCATCCTTCAGGCCCGCCTGCCTCACGGTCCGGGAGCACGGCCCGATAAAATTCAGCCCCGCCCGCTCCATCGAAGCCACCATCTGCTCGTCTTCAGCCATGAAGCCGTACCCGGCAAAAATTGCGTTGTAACCGTGGGCATGTGCAATGGAGATGATGTCAGCAATGCGCTGCTCTCTCTCTTCCTTGGTGGCGCCGCTATAGTCGGGCACGCGATGTACTCGACCCGGATCTGTGAGCACTCTGAGCTCAGGCGCGAGCGCGCCCCGATACACAATAGAGTCCTTCTCGGACAACAGAATCCCATATCCGTCGATCCCCATTTCGGAGAACACATCCATGGCTTCTTTACGGATCGGTCCCCGACAGATGATCAGTGGCTTCAGGTGGTCGCAACGGAACTGCTCCGTCCACTCTGAGCGACGCACCTTGCTGCGGCGATCGCCGTGTATCAACGGGTTATCAAGGTAGTGTTGGTTACCCAAGGTGTTTTGCTCCCGGCCGTCGATCAGTGGAATTCGCGCTGAACCGCCTGCATCGGTCCTGGCGTGTAATGTCTCAGACAGAAAGCCATCTGAGTGGCCAGCGTTTTGCGCAGGTCGGCCGGCATGACAATCTCGGAAATCGAGCCCAGACTCAGGGCCTCTTCCGGATTCATAATCTCGCGCTCATAGCGCTGGGCAAGCAGCGCCTCCTCGGCTTTGATAGCCGCGTCGACAGCCGCCTCGGCTTCCGCTCTGGCCTGTTCTTCGGGCAGCCCGCTCGAGACGCGCGCCTCAGTTTCAGCGTCGAGCTGGGCCACGCGACCCGCTCGGATCTTTTTCAGCTCATCTTTGTAAACATACTCCACACCGGCAGGCCCCATCACAGCAACCCGCGTGGTCGGTAACGCGACCACGAAGTCGGCGCCCGTCGCGTAGTTGTTGTAGGACGCATACGCGCCACCGAAGGCGTTACGCACCAGCACAAGAAAGCGTGGTGTCCGTAAATCAACAATCGCATCCAGCATCGCTCGCCCCGCCTGCACAATACCGCGATGCTCCTGCTCACTCCCCGGCAAGAAGCCGGTCGTGTCCTCAAGAAAAATGACCGGAATGTTGTAGAGGTTGCAGAACCGGATGAATCGCGCATTTTTATAGGCGGCATCGATATCGATTTGCCCCGAGGCGACGGCAGAATTGTTGGCAACGAAGCCAACGACATTGCCCCCCATGCGGCCAAACGCGGTGATGGTATTGCGAGCGCGATCTGCCTGCGTTTCCAGGAAATCACCGTGGTCACACAACTGCTGGATCAAAATACTGATATCAAATGGCGTGTTGAACCCAGTTGGCGAGTTGAACGCCTTCCTCAGCAATATGTCGATGTCGACTGTCTGTCGCGCGACAGGGTCTGAGGTCTCTCTGTACGGGGCCAAAGATTGATTCGAATCGGGCAGGTATCGCAGCAACTCGCGCACCTTTCTCAAAGCTGCGACCTCGTCCTCCACGACAAAATCAGTCACGCCAGTTTGACTATGGACCGCCGGGCCGCCCAATTCATCGGGCGTGATGTCCTCACCCAGCACGCTTTTGACGACACCAGGCCCTGTCAGACCAAAAAACGTATCTTTGGGCTGGATGAGGAAGCTCCCCTGACGTGGCAGATAACTGCCACCGCCGGCGTTAAAGCCAAACATGCACATGATGCTGGGCACGATGCCACTGATCTTTCGCAACGCGGTAAAAGCATCGGCATAGCCATCGAGGCCACCGACACCTGCGGGTATGTACGCGCCAGCGGAATCATTAAGACCGACTAGTGGGATATGGCGTTTGGCTGCGAGCTCAAACAAACGCGCCAACTTCTTGCCATTGGTCGCATCCATGGAGCCGGCGCGAACGGTGAAATCGTGGCCATACACCGCGACGTCCCGGCCGTCGACCGTGATAATCGCTGTGACCAGTGAAGCACCATCCAGATTCGGACCCCAGTTCTGATACAGCACGTGAGGCTCATTATCCGCGAGGTAGCGAATACGCTCCCATACGGTCATACGACCTTTAAGGTGCTGCCTCTGTCGGCTGGGGGTGCCAGCGGCGAGATAGGGCCGCTCGCGCAGCTCAGCGCCCCGTTGCAGCGTCACTTCGTACCGCCCTAATTCGGCGTTTTCAGTCACTGACTTGGAGAACGGGTTTTCCAGTGACACGGCCAAAGCGCTTTGGACGGCCTCTTCGCTACCATTACTCATGGGTGGTCTCTCAGATTTGCGGGGATCATGGCGCCAAACAGGACAAAATCGTAGATCCCACGATACGGGGCTCTGTGCACAGGGCGTGACATTACTTATCCTTATATCTACCTGTCAATTTTATCCC
>QOPK01000024.1 GCA_003331685.1 Halieaceae bacterium
CCCCGCTGTCCCATCTTGTGGTTTAGGCCCGCGAGCGCAATGTTGTTGCGCTCGCCCAGCGAGCCATCCTCCTCGACGCGGATTTTGGGCACGAGAAATAGCGAGATGCCCTTCACACCCGGGGGCGCGTCCGGAGTCCGGGCCAGCACCATGTGCACAATGTTCTCGGAAATATCCTGCTCACCTCCAGAGATCCACATCTTGGTCCCAGTCAGCTTGTAACTCCCATCACCAACCGGCTCTGCCATACAGCGGATATCTGACAGTGACGACCCTGCATGGGGTTCAGACAGGCACATGGTGCCAAACCAGCGCCCCTCCACAAGGGGAGGAAGGTATCGATCCCGCAGCGCCTCGCTGCCGCAGGCCTGCAACATGTGAGCATTGGAGGACGTCAGGAACACGTAGCCAACAGCCGGCGCATTGGCTGCCTGAAAAATACCCTGCATGAAGTTGGCGACCATCACAGGCAATTGCATGCCACCCAGGTCGTGATCAAAGGTCGCAGTGGGCAGGCCGGCCTTAACAAAAGTCTTCAGACAGGCCTTGAGTGAATCGGGCGTGATGGCCTGCCCGTCCTTGAAGATGGGTTCGTTCTCGTCATGCTCCGCGGCGCAAGGCAGGAACTCTTCCTCTGCCATGTTTTGGCACAAATCGAGTATAGCCGTCACACTCTCACGATCATGCTCACAGTAGCGATCGCTGGCGAGTAGCGAAGCCAAGTCAAACATTTCATCGAGATAAAAATCGACGTCGCGTCGATTGACGATCATAGACATAGGGTGCCTCAGCGCTGCCTGACATCAAGGTGAAAGCGGACCCTACAAGAGCACCGTGTCAGGAGCAACGACTGGAGCTGATAGGGGGCATTCGCCACTTGGATATCGCAGGTCTTGCCCGCGCTCAATGCCGCCAAAATCGTCAGAGGGAAGCCTGAGATTGAACAGATGCGAAGCGCGCGGTCGCGCCGCACCTCATGAGATCAGTCGTTGTTTCGACCGGTGCTCTGACGTGGTCCCACGAGTTCAGGGCGAATCGGGGTGACGTTCTCGGCCTCAAGCGCTTTACGGATACGCTTGCCAACGCGGCCCTGTTTAACCCAGACGTAATCGTGTCTCGGTTCGTGTCCAGAGAAGCCCATGACATGTTCAGTCAAAATAGCCGTAACATCGTTTAGGTCCATCTTGGCGCAGGCTCGCAACAGGCGGTGAGCCGCGTTATCGATGAAGTCGAAGTCAAAGGATTCTTCCTCTGCGCGCATAATCATCGGGTGTCCAGTACCCGTCACCGAGGTACCGAGCAATAGTTCTTCGTGAAGCTTTTCACCCGGACGCAGACCGATGTATTCGAGATCGATGTGCTCACCGAACATATTGTCTCGCTCAATATCGTAGCCACTCAAGCGGATCATTCGCTCTGCCAGCTCAACGATCCGCACAGGCTCGCCCATGTCCAGCACAAAGACATCGCCTCCAGTACCCAGCGCACCGGCCTGCAGCACTAGCTGCGCCGCCTCACGGATACTCATAAAGTAGCGAGATACCTCAGGATGGGTCACCGTGACCGGGCCACCGGCACTGATTTGCTCGCGGAACAGCGGCACAACAGAGCCCGAGGAACCTAGAACGTTACCAAAGCGCACAATACAAAAGCGGGTTTGGGTTTCGATTTGGGAGAGGCCTTGCAGAATGAGTTCCGCAAACCGCTTGGACGCGCCCATCACGTTAGTGGGACGGACCGCCTTGTCAGTCGAAACCAGCACAAACGTATCCACGCCCGCCCGATGCGCCGCCCAGGCCGCACTCCAGGTGCCGTGGACATTATTGGCCACACCTTCCGCAACGTTGTATTCCACCATCGGCACGTGCTTATAAGCCGCAGCGTGATAAACCGTGTCCACCGAAAAGGTACGAAAAATCGATTCAAGCCGCTGCTCATCTCGTACGCTACCCAACAGTGTCACAACAGGGAAACGCAGGCCCTGCCGTTGGCACAGATTCTTGATCTCACGATCCACGCTGTAGAGTGCAAACTCTGAAATATCGAGGAGGATCAGCTCCCGGGGCGATGAGGACAAAATCTGGCGGCACAGTTCGGATCCAATACTGCCTCCCGCCCCCGTCACCATCACGACCTTGTCAGTGATGCAGCGATCGATCAGCTCTGGGTGTGGTGGAACCGGCTCACGGCCCAATAGATCATCCAGATCCACGTCCTGTATCTGGTTCACGATAGCGTTGCCGGAAATCAGCTCGCTGATCTTCGGGATGGTCCGCACTCTGACAGGAAAACCGACTAACGAGTTGATAATGGCCCGACGACGCTCCTGAGACGCCGAGGGAATCGCCAGCAACACCTGACGCACCGCATGCTCTTCCACCAAATTGGTCAGATCGTCCGCGCCCAACACCGGACGGCCATTGATCACCGTCTCGTGCAGGTTGGGGTTATCGTCAATAAAGGCCACCACGCGGTAATCCGTGCCATGATTGAGCGCATTCAGCAACTGCCGACCTGACTCACCCGCACCATAAATAATGACCCGCCTCGCGTCTATCCGAGTAGTCGCCTGAAGCCAGCCCCGCGAGATCAGGCGCAATCCGCCGATACCCACAAACAGCAAGAGCCAATAAACCAGCGCCGCTGCGGCGGGCAATGTTGACTCGGTAAAGAAGATGGCGGCACCCAGCGCCACGGTCGAAAAGCTGACGGCTTTGACCAAATCCCACACCGCCTGTTGACCCATGTAACGGATAACAGACAGGTAGAGGCCCTGCATACTGAAAATGACGGCGGAGCCGATCAGCAATAAGGCAACAGTCAGTGGGGCCAGCGAGTCCCTTATGCCGGCGCCTTCTGCCCCGCCAATGGCGGCGGCACCGTAGAGGGCGCCGAGCACGACCAGTAAATCGAGGACTAACCATCCCGAGAAACGAAAAGTCGAGGGGAGTGAGCGTTGGGCAAACAGCCAGATGACAGTGGAGACCGAATGAGCGCTCATCGCGCGCACCCGCGATGCCATCTTCTTGACCATACTCACCTTAACCACACAACCGAATCCACAGAGGATTCAGTCGGTTACTGATAAAACGCCAGTCTAAGCCCTAAGGTGCGCATACACCACAGCCGCGACCGGTGGAATGGCTGATAAAAGTACCAGAAGCGGCGGGAATACAGTGCTATTAACTGCCGTCACTGCCAGCGGAAATTGCCAGATTACCTGCATACCCAGTAACCCCAGCGTAATGGGTAATGGACTGCCAACCTGCGCGGTCAGGCGCTGATAAGCGTGATCGCGGTGAGCAATGTGTGGCGGTTCACCCGCGAGGATTCTGATACAAAGCGTGAGTCCCGTATCGATCAGAAACGGCATCATCAAAATGAGCCATGCCAACCCCATTGAGAGATCCGTCAGGAGCGCCATCAATCCCATCAGTGCCAGTAAAAATCCGAGAGGGATCGCACCCGCATCTCCCATAAAGAGTCTCGCCGGAGGCCAGTTAAACCAAAGCAGTGGTGCCCAACAGGCAAACAGCATGGCAGACAGCCATGCCAACTGCGTATTGGGGACCGTTCCGAAGGTGGCGATCAGTCCCATTCCCATCGCCACGCACAGCGCCTGCGTGGAGGCCAAGCCATCGGCACCATCCATGAAGTTCACCAGATTGATGCACCAGGCCACGGCCACGCCAGCCATCGCCAACAGGGCGATATTCACCGACCGGGCTGGTAGCAGGAGCCAACAGAGCAGAAGCCCTGCAGCGAGATAACACAATAGGCGCAATCCGCTGGGTAAACCCCGCCGATCATCTAGCAAGCCGATAGCGGTGAGCCCGAGCGTGATGAGGGCTACGGCTTGTGCTCCGGGAAAGGTCATGGTGGTGTAAAGCGCGCCTGTAAGCACCAGTATTGGTGCGATGCCGCCACTGACTACGGTCGGCGTAGTATGCAGGCTGCGTGAATTGGGCTGGTCAACCAAGCCCCATTGCGGGGCCACGCGGACAAATGCCCACAAACCGAGGCTGACTAATAACGCCATGACGATGAGCATCATCATAAACGCCCTGTCTGGCTAGCAGCAAAAGATTCGAGCGTCACAGAAGGCTGCCAACCCGTGACAACGGGAGCCTCACCGGTCCAATAATCCGCACTGAGGCTGCGCCAGTGAGTTCCAGCCTCATTGCCCTCCCTCCAATCAAGTGCTGTGCCTGCGAGACGGCACAGCCACTGTGGCATCACGCCCCATTTGACTCCTTGAGACAGTGCGCGCGAGATCCTCTTGGCATCATAGACAGCTCCGTCAGTAACCGAGAGGATTTTTTCCCCCGTCGGTGCTCCTGACTCACCCAATGCACAGCTAATCAGCAATGCCACCAGATCCCCGCGAGCCACCATACTCCGGCGTCCCACTGAAGGCAGGAGCCAGGGCCACCAGCGCAGCACGCTTTTCACTGTTTTTAGGTTTGCGGTGAGCTCGACGTCATACACAAGCCCCGGGCGTAACACTGTCAACTGGCAGTGACTCCCGGCAAGCATCGAACCCAGGCTCTGCTCGGCGCGCCACTTAGACGCTGCATACCGCTCCTTTGGCTCGGGGTATTGATGCGCCGGGTCTCCGGCCGAAGGTGCGTCGAAGGGGACCACGTTCAGCGAGCTCATATAGATAAAGTGCGCTACACCCGCATCCACAGCGCGCCGCGCGAGATCAGAAGTGGCTTCAACGTTAAGGCGCTGATAATCGCGCTCGTCTGCACGGCGATGCGCCAAACCTGCGCAATGAATGACTGCAGACACGCCGTCAAACGCGCCACCCGGCAGATGATCGCCGCTGCCCATATCCCATTGCGCCCAGTCCACGTGCGACGTTTCGTTCGTCGCATCCATAGCACGCGCCAGTATTCGCAGCGGCTGGCCCCGCTGGTCAAGCGCCGCGCGGAGCGCGGCGCCCACATAACCTGTGGCGCCCGTCAGTAATATCAAGGCGCACAGCTCCGCTTGGCATTATTGAAGCCGGATGACACTGCGGTTCTTCTCTACTGTCGCAGACCCAATGCCCTGCACCGCCGCCAGCTCATCAATGTGCTCGAACGGGCCATGCGCCTCCCGGTATTCGACGATGCGATGCGCCTTCGCGAGACCCACGCCCTCCAAGCTCTCCGCCAATACTTCGGCGCTGGCGAGGTTGATGTTAACGGGCGCTGATGCCCAGCTGGCAAAGGGACTCAAACCCACTAACAAAGTACAGATCGCCAGCATTTTCGCCGCCAATCCAAACAGTCTTCCCCCGCCGGCATGAGTGGGTCGGTAAACGGTATTTCGTGTCGGTGCTATGAGCGTTGAATTCATGGTGTTTTCTCCATCAGTCAATTGCAGATCCCCACGTGAGTGGGCTCTGATCAACTATGGGTCGCGCCGTGGGCTCGAGACAGATCACTGAACGCTGAGCATCTCCTTCGGGTGTAAATCATGGCTGCCCACCGCGGGCTCTCACAGACACCCGGCAAACTAGACACTGGCGAGCGCACCCAGTGAGGCGCGAATATCTGCTACGGTTTTTGCCGGATCATCAGAGCCCGTGATAGACCGTCCTACGACCAAATGCGTCGCACCGTCTGCAACCGCCCTCTCGGGGGTCACGATACGGCGCTGGTCACCCGCCTCGTCGCCGGCTAGCCGTATACCGGGCGTCACCAGCAAAAACCCGTCGCGCCGCCTGGTCGAGAGGACGGCTGCCTCGGCAGCTGAGCAGACTACGCCATCAAGCCCGGCCGACTCTGCCAGCGCTGCCAGCTGGCAAACGCGATCGATAGGTTCGTCGTCGCAACCGAGCTCAGCCAGATCATCCCGATCCATGCTGGTCAGCACGGTCACCCCCAATAGCAGAGGGGGATGCGATAAGTCATTCAGCGCCTCTCGCGCTGCACGCATCATTCTTGATCCCCCTGACGCGTGGACATTGACCATCCACACACCCAATTCAGCAGCCGCTTTGACTGCCTTGGCCACCGTAGTCGGAATATCGTGAAACTTCAGATCAAGGAAAACATCGAAACCCAGATTCTGCAGTGAGCGCACCATGTCGGGCCCTGCAAGCGTAAACAGCTGCTTGCCAACCTTGAGACGCACTGTGGCCGGATCGAGCCGCTTCGCCAAATCCAAGGCGGCCTCCGGAGAATCGTAATCGAGGGCAACGATCAAATTACTGCCCGCATCAGCCATGGGATTGCTCCAGTGCGTCACCGCGGTAGTGGATGGAGTCCCAATGGCGACAACCAGGGCACCGCCAGTAACGGGCCTTGCCCGTGAATCCACAGTGACCGCATTGATAACCCTCCGCGGCACTGGTGAGACGATCAAACACCTCGCGTTCGGGTAGCGCGGCATCAGCCTGCAGCCCCTGCAACACCAATGACGCCGCCACAGATACCGACGGATGAGTGGCCAATGTCTCGCGCAGGAACGCCTCGGCTGCGTCTCGACCTCGTTGCTTTTCCAGCTCGCCGGCGAGCGCCAACGCCAGCAGGGAGGAGGACTGTAGCGCGTAATACTCTTCCAGTGCCGCGAGATACTGCGACCCGTCATCCTGTGCAGCACAGATATCGCCCAGGAGTGTGAGCAGTTCGGGGGTGCAGTTGCGACCGCTGCCCATGATCACGCTGAAGTGCGCCAACGCGGCCTCGGGATCTCCCGCTGAGAGCCTCAGCTTGGCCAAACTCATCCGCGCGCGGAGGTCCTGATCCTGGTCTCTCAGCGCGTCTTCATAGAACTCACCTGCAGTCGTGACGTCACCGGATTCCAGCGCGGCATCCCCCTGCTCACAAAGGTAATGTCCCCTCAGTTGCTGAGCGGGTTGGCCCTGACCGGTTGTCGACTGACCGCCCTCCCCAGCTTGCGCAATCAGCTGGTCAGCAATCTCTGTCGCCGCGACCCAGTCCCGCTGTGCTTCATGCACATCCAGCAAATGGCACTGCGCTGTCGCGCTGAATTCAGTCGACTGCACGGCCAGATCAGAGAGCAGCTGCTCAGCGCGGTCATAAAGGCCCGCTGCAATGAAATCCCTAGCTAACTCGAGATGGGATTGGTGCAACTGCACCGCCGTCAGCTGCGGGCGTTTAAGCAGATTTTGGTGAATTCTGATCGCCCGGTCGACCTCGCCTCGCTTGCGCAATACGCTGCCCAAAGCGATATGTGTGTCGAGTGTGTCCTCGTTCACCGCCAACGCCTCAGTGAAGGCATCCACCGCATCGTCTTCTTCGCCGTCAAGCAAAAAATTGAAGCCCCGGTAGTACTGTGAGGGAAGTTGTGCCCGCTCGGCACCGTCCATGCGCAGTCCGCCGCGTCCCAGCGTCCAGCCTGCAGCAACCGCGAGCACGAGTAGCACCAGCAGCAGTGCGTTATTGAGAATCAAGCCCGCTTCCTTTCTCAGCGGCAGCCAGCAGCCGATCCCGCTGTTTGCGCAGTCGGCGGATCGTTGCAGAGCGCCTAAGTGCCAACAGCGTCCCAGTACCTAAACCTATGACGACGCCGACAGCCAACGCCGCCAAAATCCAAATCGCCACTGGTTGTGCGGGCAATTGCACCAAAAGAAGGTCGAGGGGGATTTTCTCGGTATTCTGAAGAGAGAAGAGTCCGCCGGCCGCAACAGCGCCAACCGCAAGCAGCAGCGTCAGCCCCTGTCTCAACCATCGCATAGTCAGAAGCCGGACTTAACTGCCTGATTAACCCGGTCGCGCAACTCTTTCCCCGGCTTGAAGTGCGGCACATGCTTACCGCGCAACGCCACGGTGTCGCCGGTTCGGGGATTGCGACCCTGGCGAGGCTCACGATAGTGCAAAGAGAAACTGCCAAAACCTCTGATCTCGATGCGCTCACCGGAGGATAGCGTCTCTGCCATGTGGTCAATCAGCAATTTAACCGCCAGCTCAACGTCTTTTGCGCTCAACTGGCTCTGACCGTCGGCCATCAAGTCAATCAATTCGCTCCGCGTCATGCTGTCACCCCTTACTCACTGAGGTCATTTTGGCTGAGGCCTCAAGCATTGGCAAGTTATTCATTTTAAATGGTTTTATAGAGGCATTCCCGTCGTTTGATCACGGCAAAAAAAAGGCCGGCATTAGGCCGGCCTCGCGCTACCCTGCAGAGATCACTGATCTTCCATTTTTGCCTTGATCAGGTCACCAATTGTGCCCGGTGAAGAACTCTCATCCTGTTCTTTCAGCGACTCAACAGCCTCTTTCTCGTCGTCCATGTCTTTGGCTTTGATGGAAAGCCCCAGCCCGCGGCTCTTGCGATCCACGTTCACGACTTTGGCTTCCACGGTATCGCCGACACTGAGGACAGCGCGCGCATCATCGACCCGATCAAAGCTGATATCAGCCGCCTTCAAGTACCCCTCAACCTCATCAGAAAGCTTGATGGTCGCTCCCTTGGCGTCGACTTCTGTGACAGTACCTGTCACTAGACTGCCACGGTCGTTGTCGCTGACATAGAGTGAGAAAGCGTCTTCCTCGAGCTGCTTGATACCCAGCGAAATGCGCTCACGCTCGGGATCGATCGACAGAATCACAGTCTCGATCTCGTCACCCTTCTTGTAATTACGCACGGCCTCTTCACCGGTTTCGTTCCAGCTGATGTCACTCAGATGAACGAGCCCGTCGATGTTACCCTCGAGGCCAATAAAAATACCGAAGTCGGTGATCGACTTGATGCTGCCCGAGATCTTGTCGCCCTTGGCGTGATCGCCGGCGAAGGCATCCCATGGATTCTGATTGCACTGCTTGATGCCCAGCGAAATGCGACGTCGCTCTTCGTCAATATCGAGGACCATCACCTCAACCTCGTCGCCGAGCTGCACGATTTTCGAGGGGTGCACATTCTTGTTAGTCCAATCCATCTCGGAGACGTGTACCAAACCCTCGACACCCTCTTCGATTTCTGCGAAGCAGCCGTAATCGGTGAGGTTGGTCACCTTTGCAACAACACGGCTACCCTCGGGGTAGCGGCCAGTGATCTGTACCCATGGGTCCTCGCCCAGCTGCTTGAGGCCTAGCGACACACGGTTGCGCTCGCGATCGAACTTGAGGATTTTGACGTCCATTTCCTGCCCGACTTCGACGATCTCGCTCGGGTGCTTAATACGCTTCCAGGCCATGTCAGTAATGTGCAACAACCCGTCGACACCCCCGAGATCCACAAACGCGCCGTAGTCGGTCAGGTTCTTGACCACGCCCTTCACGGACTGGCCTTCTTGCAAGTTTTGCAGCAGCTCCTCGCGCTCCGCACTGTTAGCGGATTCCATCACCGCGCGGCGTGAAACGACTACATTGTTGCGCTTCTGATCGAGCTTGATGACTTTGAATTCGAGCTCTTTGCCCTCGAGGTGCGTGGTCTCTCGGATGGGACGCACGTCGATCAGCGAGCCGGGCAAGAATGCGCGGATAGAGTCAATGTCAACGGTGAAGCCACCCTTAACCTTGCCATTGATCACGCCCATGACCACTTCATCAGCTACGTGCGCTGCTTCGAGGCCCTTCCAGGCTTCTGCGCGCTTGGCTTTCTCACGTGAAAGCTTGGTTTCTCCAAAACCGTCTTCAACGGTCTCCAGAGCCACCTGTACTTCGTCACCCACGCTGAGACTGCACTCACCGTTGGCATTGGTAAATTGATCGAGGGGAATGACCCCTTCTGACTTCAAACCTGCGTGGACAGTGACCCACTCATTATCGATATCGATCACCACACCCGTCACAATTGATCCGGGTTCCATGTCGACGGTTTGGAGGCTTTCTTCAAAGAGTTCAGCGAAGGATTCGCTCATGATGCTATTCCTGCATTGCGGAGTGAAATCACTCCTGCCGGCTTCAAGACCCAGCCGGGTTCATGGTCTTGACGCTTCGGCGGGGTCCAGCCGTGACTCCGATGCGTCGCTCTATAAATCGCGGGCGGCTGCCAAGTCGCGCGCTGCCCGCAACACCTCGTCAGCAGACAGCGTGGTGCTGTCTATAACGATGGCATCCTCTGCCGGCACAAGTGGAGATACGATTCGGGACTGATCCCGGGCGTCTCGCTGCTCTATGTCAGTCAGAAGGCGCGCGAGACTAACACTCTCCCCCATACCCTGCAACTGATGGTAACGGCGCTCGGCGCGCGCCTTAGCGCTGGCAGTCAGGAAGATTTTCAGCGGAGCCTGCGGGAAAACGACCGTGCCCATGTCCCGGCCATCAGCAATCAACCCGGGCGGCCTGGCCAGTTCCTGCTGCCTTAGCAGGAGCGCTTCACGCACCGCGGGTAATGCAGCCACCGTCGAGGCATCCCGGCCTCCCTCCTCCGTGCGGAGGTGCGCTGTGACATCCTCACCCGCTAGCCACACCAACACGCCGTCAGAGGTGGGTCGAAAATCAACGTCAAGGGATCTCGCAATCCCGGCAACGGCGTCGCTATCCTCCAGCGAGACGGATGCGAGCCGACCGGCAAAACCCACTACGCGATACAGCGCACCGCTATCCAGCAAATGCCAACCCAATTCAGCGGCGAGATGCTGGCTGAGCGTGCCCTTTCCCGCACCGCTTGGACCATCGATACAAATCACCGGCGCGGTGCCAGTCATTCGTCGGCCACCTCTAGGCGCAAACCCGTTTGCAGCGCCAGGTCGGCAAAACCGGGAAAGGACGTGGCCACATGGGCACAGTCACTTACCTTGATGCGGTCGGACGCCCTGAGCGCCGCCATAGAAAAGCTCATGGCGATGCGGTGATCGTGATGGGTGGTGATCACGCCTCCCGACATGTCTCCGCCCACCACCTTGATCCCATCAGGTTGAACGGTATTGTTGATACCCAGCTGCGACAGTCCTTCAGCCATACTGGCAATGCGATCACTCTCCTTCACCCGCAATTCCTCGGCCCCCTGCAATACGGTGACACCCTCGGCACAGGCAGCGGCAATCAGCACAGCGGGTAACTCGTCAATCGCAAGCGGCACCGCCTCGACAGGAATCTCTATTCCTTTCAACGGCGCATATCGAACACGAAGATCGGCGACCGGCTCACCCCCAACCAGTCGCTCGTTCAGAACTTCGATGTTGGCGCCCATGGCGCGCAAAATGGTGATGACCCCGTCGCGGGTCGGGTTTATGCCCACGTGTTCCAGTGTCAGATCCGAACCCGGCGCAATGGAGGCACCCACGAGAAAAAAGGCGGCGGATGAAACGTCGGCAGGGATATCGATATCTGTGCCCTTAAGTGAGCCCCCGCCCTCCAGACTGATCACGCCCTGATCACGATCGACGGCATAGCCAAAGCCGGTCAGCATGCGCTCGGTGTGATCCCGAGTCGGGGCCGGCTCAGTCACGCTGGTGCGGCCATCGGCAAACAAACCCGCTAACAAGACACTGGACTTCACCTGCGCGCTGGCTACCGGCATATCGTAATGAATGCCACCCAGTGCACGGCCTCCTTGAATTTCCAGAGGAGGGTAGCCCTCATGTGAACTGATGAGCGCCCCCATTTGTGACAATGGGGTAATCACTCTCGCCATGGGACGACGCAACAACGACTCGTCACCCGTCAGGATGCTGTCGAAGAACTGCCCAGCAAGCAGACCCGCCATCAAGCGGATGCTGGTGCCTGAGTTACCGACATCCATGATCCGTGTGGGCGCTGTCAGTCCACGAAGACCGACGCCGTCAATCGTCAGTCGACCCGATTGCGGATCCGTAATAACCACTCCCATCTCGCGAAAAGCGGAAAGGGTCGCCAGCGCGTCCTCACCCTCCAGAAAGCCACTCACGGTGGTGCGACCCTCGGCAATAGACCCCAGCATGATGGCCCGATGCGACATCGACTTGTCTCCCGGGACGCGAATGCGGCCCGTGAGCGAGCCACCCGGGTCGAGATAAAAATGCATCAGTCCGTCTGCTCCAACCGAGGGTTAAGGGGGTTCAGAACGTCATCATGCTCGCGCCGCACCTCTCTGCAGCGAGCAAAAAAAGTTTCTATGGCGTTGCCATCAGCCTCGGCGATCAGGGTTCGCAAATGGTCATGCTGCTGCGCCATGGCCTCCATAGCGATAAGAATGGCATCGCGATTGGTCAATGCAATGTCGCGCCACATCAGCGGGTCAGATGCGGCAATACGGGTCATATCTCGCAGTGCGCCCCCACCATGCTTCATGGGCGACAACGCATGACCGGCAAGCATTGATGTCAGTGCGTAAGCCACCATATGAGGTACATGGCTGCTGGCCGCCAGTGCCGCGTCGTGATCTTCCACGGACATGTGGGTAATCCGCGCGCCCGCGGTGGTCCACAGCCGCTCCACGGTCTTGAGTGCCGACGTGTCGGTGTCGCCAGAGGGTGTCAGAATCACCTCGCGCCCATCAAACAACTCAGGGTACGCGGCCTCGACACCGCTGTTTTCGCTACCTGCGATGGGATGACCGGGGACAAACTTTGGATAGCCGGTGCCCGCAGCCTCTGCAATGACCCCTTTGATGCTGGCCATATCCGTGACCACGGGTTCTCCTGAGGCTGACGCCAGATCCAACACCTCCGGCAAAAGCTGAGCCGTAGCCTCGGGTGGGGCACCGATGACGATGACATCGGCCTCGGCGACAACGGCCGGCAGATCCAGACTAAAACGATCGATCAGACCTAAGGCCAACCCACGCTCAAGAGAGGGCGCGCGCGGACCCCAGGCAATGAGATCAGCGCGCCAGTTACCGCGCTTGAGAGCACCGGCCAAGGATCCGGAAATCAGCCCGAGACCCAAAAAAGCAACGATGGGGTCGTAGTCAGCGTCCACGGTCAAATAGGTGCTCGGGGATAAGAGCCCAGCCTCTTCAACATGATCGAGTGTTCTTCGATCTGCCCAATCACCTCCACCATGACGTCATCGGCGAGGTGACCCTCGCACTCGATGTAGAACACATAGGTCCACTTTTCGGTTTTAGAGGGCCGGGAATCGATGCGTGTCAAACTGACGCCGTTTTCCTCGAAGGGACGCAACAGACCGAGCAATGCTCCGGGACGGTTACGCGCAGAGACCAACAGAGAGGTCTTGTCGTGACCGCTGGGTGGCACACTCTCCTTACCCAGCACTAGAAATCGTGTGGTGTTGGTGGAACTGTCCTGTATGGCGCTCGCCAAGGTGTCCAGCTGATGCAGACCTGCTGCCAGCTCACCAGCAATCGCTGCAACGCCAGCCTCAACCCCCGCCCTTCGCGCTGCCTCACCATTGCTGGCAACTGCCTCACGGGGGACGTTCGGCAGGTGACCATCGAGCCATTGTCTGCATTGCCCCAGCGCCTGCTCATGACCCAGGATCAACTGGATATCAGACTGCTCGGCGCCCCGACCTGCGAGAAGGTGGTGGACGACCGGCAGTTCTATCTCACCCGTGATCTGCAGCGGCGACTCGAGAAAGCAGTCCAGTGTCTGACCCACCATGCCCTCGGTTGAATTTTCAACGGGCACCACACCGTAGTCACACAGGCGCTCTTCAACCTGCCGAAAGACTTTGTGGATGCTGGCTTGACCTTGCGGCAGTGCCGATTGACCAAAATGCTTCAGAGCTGCGGCTTGCGAATAGGTGCCCTCGGGCCCCAAAAAAGCGACCGACAGCGGCTGCTCAAGCGCCAAGCAGCTGGACATGAGCTCGCGGAAGACCGAGGCAACGTGCTCGGAAGCCAGGGGCCCAGTGTTGCGCTCCTGAATGGCCCGCAACACCTGTGCCTCTCGCTCCGGCCGATAAAAGACGGGAGGCGCCTCGTCAGATTGCGACGCATCGAGCTTCACCCGCGCGACTGCTTGGGCGCACCGTGCTCGCTCGCTGATCAGCTCGAGCAACTGACTGTCGATGGCGTCAATGCGCTCGCGAATCTTGCTGAGTTGTTCATCAGGGTTCATGGGGTATCCCCTCGCCGGGTTTCCTAACCGTGGCGTTGCTCGAAATCCTGCATGAAGTCACACAGGGCGTCCACCGAAGCTTCTTCCACCGCATTGTATAGGCTCGCGCGCATCCCGCCGACCGAGCGATGCCCTTTGAGGTTCAGAAGCCTAGCCTCCTCGGCTTCTTGCAAGAAAATCGGGTCAAGGCGGTCATCTGCCAGCGTAAACGGCACATTCATCAACGAGCGACTCACGGCGTCTACGGGGTTGCCATAGAAGTCGCTCTCGTCGATGACACGATAAAGTTTGCCGGCTTTTCGACGATTGATCGCCGCCATTTCCTCCAGCCCACCAAGATTTTCCAGCCACTCGAACACCAGGCCTGTGAGATACAGCGCGAATGTTGGCGGTGTGTTGTACATCGAGTCGTTATCAGCCGCCGTCTGCCAATTCAGCATGGCAGGTGTCTCGGCCCGGGCGCGCCCCAGCAACTCGCGATGAACAATGACCAGACACAACCCTGCAGGGCCAATATTTTTCTGGGCGCCTGCATAAATCACGCCATATTGCTGCACGTCGATCGGCCGCGAGAGGATGGTCGATGACATATCAGCAACCAGCGGTACCTCGACGCGGGGGACAAAATCAAATTCCAACCCCCCGATGGTTTCGTTGGGGCAATAGTGCAGGTACGCCGCATCGGCATCCAGCTGCCATACATCCTGTGGAGGCACCGTTGTGAAGTTCGAGGCTTCTGAGGTTGCCGCAATGTTCACCGGCCCAAAACGCTGCCCCTCCTGCCATGCCTTTTTTGACCACTGCCCCGTCACGACCTGGTCGACGGACTGGCCGGCCGCGCTCAGATTTAGCGGCACCGCGGCAAACTGCAGCGAGGCGCCGCCCTGTAAAAACAGCACAGCGTAGTCATCTGTCATACCCAGCAGGCGGCGCAATGCCGCCTCCGCCTGACTCGCCGCGTCCACAAACGCGGGGCTACGATGACTGACCTCCATGACAGAGGTACCACCACCAGACCAATTCAGTAGTTCGGCCTGCGCGTGCTCGAGAACGGATTGCGGGAGCGCGGCGGGACCCGCGCAGAAATTATGGGCTCGAGTCACTCTCCAGTGTCCTCGTCCCCCTCTGCAGCCGAACCGTCAGCATCGCTTGGTTCTGCTGGTGCAGCACTGTCAGCCACCCCGTCAGGGGTGGCCTGAATCTCGGTGGCATCCACGTCGTCTTCAGCAATCCGGCTCACGCTCACCAATGCTTCACCCTCTCGGGTGCGGATCACGCGCACGCCCTGCGTGTTGCGTCCCTGGACACTGACCTCTTCGACCCGGGTTCTCACAGCAGTGCCCTGATTGGAGATGAGCATCATCTCGTCACCGTCCCAGACTTGCTCGGCACCCACCAGCGAACCGTTGCGCTCGGAGGTCGTCATACCGATCACTCCTTTGGTGCCCCGGCCTTTGACTGGGAACTCACTGGTTTCCGATCGCTTACCGTAGCCGTTCTCGCTCACGGTGAGAATCTTGCTACCTTCTTGGGGTACCACCAGTGAGATGAGACGGTGCCCCTCACCCATTTTGATGCCCCTGACGCCACGTGCTGTCCGGCCCATTGCGCGCACCCCTGACTCGGCAAACCGCACCACTTTGCCTTCACTGGAAAACAGCATGATGTCCTGACTGCCATCTGTCACCGCGGTGCCGACCAGCACATCGTCTTCCTCGAGCTCGATCGCACGCAAGCCAACGCTGCGCTGGCGGGAGAACAAACTCATATCGGTCTTCTTTACGGTGCCGTTGGCAGTGGCCATGAAAATGTAGTGGTCCGTCTCATAACCTTCGATGGGCAGAATTGAGGTAATGCGCTCGCCCTCATCCAGCGGTAAGAGATTAACCATTGGTCGCCCACGGGCCGTCCGACTGGCCAGCGGAATATGGAACACTTTGAGCCAATAGACCTTACCCAGATTGGAAAAGCACAGGATCGTGGCGTGGGTACTCGCAATCAGCAGGTGCTCGACAAAGTCCTCGTCCTTGACGGCCGTCGCGCTTCTGCCCGTTCCGCCGCGTCGCTGGGCCTGATAGTCCGTGAGTGACTGCGTCTTGGCGTATCCACCATGAGAGATCGTTACAACGCGATCCTCCTCGGTAATCAGGTCCTCTACCGTCAGATCATGGGCTGAATCGGAAATCTGCGTCTTGCGCTCATCTCCGAACTCTTCGACGATTTCCTCAAGCTCTTCACGTATCACCTGCTTGAGCCGATCCGGGTCGCTGAGGATTTCCAGATAATCTGCAATTTCGGCGATCTTGTCAGCGTACTCTTGAAGCAACTTCTCGTGCTCTAGGCCCGTCAGGCGGTGCAGCCTCAGATCCAGAATCGCCTGCGCCTGCGCAGGTGACAGGTGATACTGGCCGTCGTGCAGACCCAATGTCTCGGGGAGATCGTCGGGTCGGCAGGCGTCAGCCCCGGCCCGCTCAAGCATGGCCATCACGTCACCGGGCGCCCAGGATCGCGCCATTAAACCTTCGCGAGCATCGGCCGCGGTTGGTGAAGCTTTAATCAACTCAATGACGTCATCAATGTTGGCCAGCGCGATCGCCAGGCCCTCCAGCACATGCCCTCGCTCACGCGCCTTGCGCAACAGATACATTGTGCGGCGGGTCACAATTTCGCGTCTATGGCGGACAAACGCGTCAATCATTTGCTTCAGATTAAGTACCTTGGGCTCGCCATCGACTAGGGCCACCATGTTGATGCCCACCACCGACTGCAATTGGGTTTGCGCGTACAAATTATTCAGCACCACATCCCCGACTTCTCCGCGGCGCAGCTCAATCACGACACGAAGACCGTCCTTGTCAGACTCATCACGCAGCTCGGTGATGCCCTCGAGCTTTTTCTCTTTCACCAACTCGGCGATGCGTTCGATCAATCGTGACTTATTCAGCTGATAGGGGATCTCGTGAATGATGATCGTGTCTTTGCCCTTCGATTCATCGGTGATGACCTCGGCCTTGGCCCGCACGTAGATGCGCCCTCGCCCCGTCCGATAGGCTTGCACAATACCTGCCCGACCGTTGATCTGTGCGCCGGTGGGAAAATCCGGTCCGGGGATATACTGCATTAACTCGTCGACGCTGATATCAGGATCCTGAAGGGTCGCCAGGCAAGCCGCCACCACCTCACGGAGATTGTGAGGTGGAATGTTGGTGGCCATACCCACCGCGATGCCAGAAGAGCCGTTGACCAGAAGATTAGGGACCCGGGTAGGCATTACCGCGGGTATCTGCTCCGTACCATCATAGTTATCGACGAAATCGACCGTTTCCTTGTCGAGATCAGCGAGCAACGCATGAGCGATTTTCGACATGCGAATTTCGGTATAGCGCATGGCTGCGGCGGAGTCGCCGTCAATCGAGCCAAAATTGCCCTGCCCGTCTACCAGTGTGTAGCGCAGAGAGAAATCTTGAGCCATTCGCACGATAGTGTCGTAAACCGCCGAGTCACCGTGAGGGTGGTACTTACCAATCACATCTCCCACCACGCGGGCCGACTTTTTGTAGGGCTTGTTCCAGTCGTTGTTCAGCTGATTCATCGCAAACAGCACTCTGCGATGCACCGGCTTCAAGCCGTCTCGGACATCCGGCAAGGCGCGACCCACGATCACGCTCATCGCGTAGTCCATGTACGACTGTTTCAGCTCATCTTCTATGTTGACGGGGAGGATTTCCCGCGCCATTTCCTGCGGATTTTCTGCCATGCGGGCTACTTAACTCGGTCTCGTAATTGGGCCGTTAAGGGCCCGTATACGTAAAGTGAGAGTGTACCAAACAACCCCGTCTCAAGCGAGTTTTTAGCGCCTAAAACAGGCGGTTTTGAGGCCCCGGCCCCTGTATAATCCTTGGCCCGCATGAGGAGTCTCCATGTCCGATTTTGACACGGTCCTGCACCCCGATTTTCTGGTGCCGATGGTACCTCGCCGCCAGATCCTGACGGGGCACAGCGTCGCCGTTCGCGCGGGCCAAATTTCCGCGATCTTGCCCACCCCGGACGCGAAAGCCGCCGACGCTGGAGAGCACATTGAACTACCCGGATGCGCTCTCATGCCGGGGCTCGTCAATCTGCATTGCCATGCCGCCATGTCTTTGCTGAGAGGCTACGCCGACGATCTGTCACTGATGACCTGGTTGCAGCGCTACATCTGGCCTACCGAGAGCCATTTCATCAGCCCAGAATTTGTGCGCGACGGCTCGGAGCTGGCGATTGCCGATCTGTTGATGGGCGGCACCACAACGCTGGCCGATCAGTATTTTTTTCCCGAGGTCACCGCCGAGGCGGTCGATCGCAGCGGTCTGCGCGCCCTGCTCACCTTTCCGGTGATCGATGTCGAAACCGCATGGGCGCGAGACGCTGAATCCTGCATCAATCGAGGCCTGGCCTTGCGCGATCAGTACCGCGACCACGATCGCATCGATGTCGGCTTCGGACCG
>QOPK01000025.1 GCA_003331685.1 Halieaceae bacterium
TTGATCGGCGCTGGCAGCAGACCCCGCGTCTTCTGCGCAATCATGGCCGAGGCCACCGGAAGCATCTGCGCTACCGCTGGATGGTTCGCGTTACCGCCCGGAATTTTGTACCCCTTGGTGTCCCAGGGTTGCGTGCAGGCCGCTTCGATATCCTGATTCTCGGCGATCCAGGCTTTGGCCCGCGGAATCAAATCATCGAGACTGTCGACGGTCTCGTTAATCAGGCCTGCCTCTTTGGCCTTGGCCGGCACCACGCGCTTGCCTTCGATCAGGTATTCGTTAGAGGCCATCAGCCCCATCAAATAAATGGCTTTGACTACGCCGCCGCCACCGGGTAGCAAGCCCAGAGTGACCTCTGGGAAACCCAACTGAACCGCCTTATTGTCCCAGGCGATACGGTAGTGACAGGCCAACGCCAGCTCCAAGCCGCCACCCAGCGCTGCGCCATTGATGGCGGCGACGGTTGGCTTGCCCAGCTTTTCAAGCCGGCGGAACTCAGCCTTGATGGCCTGCGCTTCGTTGAAGAAGGTCTCCGCGTTCTCTTCAGTCACCTGACACAGTGAATTCAAATCACCGCCAGCGAAAAACGTTTTCTTCGCCGAGGCCAGCACCACGCCCGTTAGGTCATTTTCCGCCTCAAGCTTCTCGACCGTCTCACGTAGCGCGGGCAGAAACGCCTCAGACATCGAGTTAACCGGCCCCTCCATATCCATGGTGACCGTGACGACGCCATTGGCATCTTTCTCGTAGTTAAATCCGCTCATACTGCTGTGATTCCTTTTGCCAACGCCGCTTAAACGCGCTCGATAATCGTTGAGATGCCCATACCACCGCCGACGCACAGCGACAGCATGGCGCGCTTAGCATCTCGGCGCTCGAGCTCATCGAGCACGGTGCTGACCAAGCAACCGCCCGTGGCACCCAATGGATGGCCCATCGCAATGGCGCCGCCGTTGACATTGGTGATTTCCAGATCGAGATCCAGATCCTGCATGTAACGGAGCACCACCGAGGCGAACGCCTCGTTGATTTCCCAAAGATCAATGTCAGCGGGCGTCAGTCCGGCCTTAGCCAGACATTTTTTGGCAGCAGGGCCCGGGCCGGTCAGCATGATTATTGGGTCAGTCGCCAACACCGCTGTCGCCAAAATACGTCCGCGCGGCTTCAGACTCAGATCGCTGCCAGCTTTCTCACTGCCGATCATTACGGCACTGGCGCCGTCGACAATACCGGATGAGTTACCCGGGGTGTGTACGTGGTCGATGCGATCGAGGGTGTTGTATTTGGCCAGGATCACATCGTCAAAACCCATACCACCCGGTACTTCAAAAGATGGCTTCAAGCCGGCGAGCCCCTCGACGGTGGTGTCAGGCTTGATGAAGTCGTCGCGCTCCAGAATGGTCACGCCACTGCTGTCTTTGACCGGCACCACGGAGCGATCAAACCAACCATTGTCTCTGGCATTGGCTGCACGCTGCTGTGAGGTCACCGCATATTGGTCAACATCTTCGCGAGACCAACCCGCCAGCGTAGCAATCGTGTCGGCGCCGATCCCCTGAGGGACAAAGCTGGTTTTCACAGCAAACTCTGGATCGCCGGCCATCGCACCGCCATTAGAGCCCATCGGTACCCGTGACATTGATTCGACGCCGCCGGCGACCACGAGGTCTTCCCAGCCCGAGGCAATTTTCTGAGCGGCAATGTTGACCGCCTCTAGTCCAGATGCGCAGAAGCGATCCAGCTGCACGCCGGGCACGGACTCATCCCACTCTGCGTTCTGCACCACCATTTTAGCGACATCAGAACCCTGCTCACCCACCGGTGAGACACAGCCCATGACCACGTCATCGACATAGCTGGTGTCAAGGTCATGACGCTTCTGTAATTCGACCAGCAGTCCTGCAGCCAGATCGATGGGTTTCACTTCATACAGAGTGCCTGTGGACTTACCTTTGCTGCGGGGCGTTCGCACTGCATCATAGATATAGACGGGGTTGGGCATGGTTCGCTACCTGTCTCGGATAGTTGGTGACTGAGGGCGCATATGATGCGATATCGGCAACGTTTATGCCATATTTTTCCCAGCACCTTAGAGCGATGGACAACGCCATGAACAACGCCGAAGATTCACGGACTATAACGGTGCACAGACCTGATTTTTTTGCCGACCGATCTCCCTCTGCCAGCACGGCGCCGAGTCGCCTACACTGGTGGTCTTTGGCGCATCAGACCTGTGTTTTTCAAACGCTGAGTGAAGACTCTGGCGATCGGGATTTTGTCCGCCATGCAACAACGTCCGGACGACTAGCGTTACCGCAGTAAAATGCTGACAACCATGACGCCGCGACCGATAAACGATAACCGATGAATTCCACTGACCAGACTATTCTCAGCTGCCTGTTGGCATCATTAACTCAAGGCGAACAACCTTGGCTGGTCACCGTGGTCGCGACCATTGGCTCGTCACCCCGACCCGTGGGTTCACTGGTGGCCTTTCGCGCCGACGGCTCTCAGGTAGGCAGCGTCTCGGGTGGCTGCGTTGAGGAAGACCTGATCGCGCGCCTGCTTGCGGGAGAGTTCAGCGGACCTCAGGTCTATCTAACCGACTACGGTGTCAGCGCCGAGGATAATGAGAAATGGGGGCTGCCCTGCGGTGGCCGGCTGGAACTGGCGATTCAACAGCTAGATGAAAAAGATTTGGAATGGGTAACACAGGCCTACAACGCCATGTCGGCACGGCAGGTATTAAAGCGAACCGTCGCTGTGAACAGTGGCGAGACCCAAATCAACCCTGCCACACAATTTGCGCTGCTCGAGAGAGACGACGACGCTCTGACACATTGCTTCGGACCGCGACATCGACTGCTACTGGTCGGGGCCGGGCAATTGGCTGCCAACCTCGGCACGCTGGCGCTGGCCATGGACTACGAAGTGTTACTGACCGATTCCAGAGAGTGGGCGCTGGATCAATGGCAGGGACCCGAGGTAGTAAAAATACTGGGGCTCCCCGACGATGTGGTGCGGGAACATGCGGCAGACGAACACTGCGCAGTGATCACACTGAGCCATGACCCTCGGGTGGACGACATGGCCCTGATGGAGGCTTTGGATTCAGCCTGCTGGTATGTTGGTGCGCTGGGCTCAGTGCGCACTACTGAAAAGAGAGTACAAAGACTGTCTCAGCTGGGGCTCAGTAGCGATGCACTGGCCAGATTGCACGCCCCCGTAGGGCTCTCGATTGGCTCCAAAACAACCATGGAGATTGCGGTCTCGGTCATGGCGCAACTGACGCAACTGCGTCGCGAGTCAGAGGATTTAGCGCAGTCCCCAACCCGCTGAGCTGGGCACGAGGTAATTTTGATGGACAATTTGCTGCCACAGGCCATCGCACTCCTTCAGGATGACTGGGTTATCTATGCCCTGCCCCTGTTCTTTACTGCTCTGCTGATCGAATGGGCGGTCGCATGGCGTAAATCACTGGCGCTGTATGAGCGGCAGGATTTTCTGGCGTCCATGGGCGTGATGTTGCTGACCGTAGTGGTTGATGTGCTGCCGAAACTCGGTGGCGTACTGCTGATGTTTGTGTGCTGGGAACTCTCGCCGCTCAAAGAGGTGGTGAGCCGGGCGCCCCAGTGGTGGGTGCTGCTATTTTTTCTGGATGACCTCACCTACTACAGCTTTCATCGCGCCAACCACGAGGCGCGGTTTTTGTGGGCGGGGCACGTCTCACATCACAACTCCCAGTATTACAACTACGGCACGGCGCTCCGCCAGGGTGTTGGTGAGCGGGTCATTAAATATCTGTTCTGGTGTCCGCTGGCATTACTGGGATTTGATCCGGTGATGATTATCACCATGATGAGCCTCAATCTGATCTATCAGTTCTGGCTGCACACAGAGACGATTGACCGGATGCCCGACTGGTTTGAGTGGTTCTTCAATACCCCAAGCCACCACAGGGTTCATCACGCTTCAAACGTCAGATATCTGGATCGTAACCACGCCGGCGTGCTGATTATTTGGGATCGCCTGTTCGGCACCTTCAGCCCAGAAGTCACAGCTGAACCGGTCCGCTACGGTCTCACGAGAAATATCGCCACTCACCACCCGGTGAAGGTGGCTTTCGGTGAATACGCCGACATCGCACAGGACCTCCGTCGTGCGGGGGGCTTGCACAACGCTCTTCGCTACCTCTTTCTGGCCCCGGGATGGAGCCATGACGGCGAGGACAAGCGCTCGAATACTTTACGCCGAGAGGCCACTTAGTCTACCCGGCAGGACGCCAACTACCGTGGAAACCAAACGGCACGCGGTGATCAAGGCGCACCGTGGCGACAGGCCCATCCGACACTGCCATGGCGTCCAGCACCACCAGCGACGAGATGTTCCGGTTCGGATCAAAGACCGTTGCAAGTAGCCACCCGGCACCCTCATCTGCTTGCTTGGAACGCTCAACAAAAACCGGCTCTGACACCCCACTCCCGAATCCGGCATCCCAGCTTTGTTGGTGACCTATTTCCAGATCGATATGGGTAATCTCGTGGAAGATGCCGCCATCGCCCCGCTGGCGCTGTGAAGCGGTTGCCAAAAACCCGTGCCGGTGTCGACCCATGGCGAATCGATCATCGATCCTCGGAAACTCTGCCGGGACATCCACCAGTAGCTCCCGATCAATCTGACCGGAGGCGACATTGACCTGCCATCGGGTCAGGCGGCCCTGCGCTTCAGCGTGACCGGGCAAGCTGCCATCGGGGGCGGGGAAGTTGGGTGCCACCGGGAAATCGATCGCATCGAAGGTGATTTGCTTACCCTCACTCCAGGCGTTGAGGTAATGAAAGACAAAGCAGACCGGCGCTTCGATCCACCGGATCTCACTCACCGGCGCGTCGCGCTCCAAAACACCAATATAAGCGCCAGCCTCCGCATCAAAGGCAAAGGGCGAGCCTATTTTGCCCATGCGATCCAAGTCGAAGGTCAAGGGAAATACGGGGAACAACACGTAGTCTCGCGTGACGGCAAAGTCGTGGACCATTGCAGCGTAAGGCGCCTCAAAGCGTTCGGATCGCTTGACTGCGCCATCCGCGCCAACTACGTGATAAGTCATGGTTTTACTGCCTATCGCGCCCGACATGTAACCGAAGCCATGCAGATCGCCTGTCAGCGGATCAATCTTCGGGTGAGCCGTCATGGCGTCATGAAGATCGGCGCCATAATGGCCATAGCCTATCGACCCCAGTGTGTCGGGCGCCATGGTAAATGGGTGACTTCCCTCTTCCAACGCCAGCAACTGGTCGCCGTGCCAAACGATGTGTGTATTGGCGAGTCCATTGCGTCGATCTGACTGCATAGCGCCAGTATCCGGGTCAGTAATGAAGTTCATGGGCAAGGGCTTACCCGCGGTCTGTTCGGCCTCAAACTTGGGGGTGCGCGCCCAACGGTTGAGGTAGTTCACCCGTCCGCCGCCAAAATGAAACGCATGCACCATGCCGGCGCCGAAGAACCAGTGGTAGCCCTGGTCGGGCACAAACTTAGGGTTGGGCCCGACGCGGTAGAGTGAGCCTTCAAGATCCGCGGGCAGATCGCCCTCGACAATCAGGTCGGTGTATTCAGCTTCGAACTGAATCGGCGCGTAATTGCCGCGAAGCTGTGGATGATTGGGAAGTGGTGTTGCCATTTTTTGATTGTATCGCTTTCGCTTCTCAGTGGTTTACCCTCAGGCTATAGTCTAGAGCAACTATTGCGGAGAAATCAGGCACACACATGACGGCTAACAGACCAACTGACGTCAATCTCTTTGATGTGGAGACTCAACGCTGTCCTTATGACGCCTATAAGACGCTTCGTGACGAGGCGCCTGTCTATCAGTGCCCCGCAACCGGCATGTACGTCATTACCCGCTTTGATGACGTGCGCCAGATCCTTACCGATACCGAGTACTTCACCAACGAGACGGCGTATCTCACTGATGCGACAGAACCCAGCCCCCGCGCTCTAGCGGTCCGTAACACGTTTCAGGAGGAGGGCTGGGTTCCGGCGAAAACCCTCAACGGCCGCGATGACCCTGACCATAAAGCGGTCCGATCAGTCTTCAACGATGCGTTTCGACCCAAGAAAATAGAAGCACTTGAAGATGAGGTGCGCGATCTGGCCTATCAACTGATCGACGACTTTATCGAAGATGGCCACTGCGAATGGGTGAAACAATTCGCTATTCCCTTGCCTCTACTGATCATCGGCAAACAGATGGGCGCGAATCCTGATGATATCTGGCAGATCAAAGAATGGACCGAAGCGTTCTTTCACCGCATCAGCCTGATGCAATCCGAAGAGGATGAACTGGTCTCGGTTCGCAAAGAAATAGAAGCCCAGCACTATTTTCAACCTATTTTTGAGCGACTGCGGAAGAAGCCCGACGACTCATTGTTGAGTGCGCTGGTGAATACGGTAATCGAGGACTGGGGGCGCCCTCTCAATGACAACGAACTCCACGCCGAGATGATGGCCGATACCTTTGTCGGCGGCTCGGAGACCACGACTAATGCGATTTCCGCGGGCGTGAAGCTACTCATTGAGAACCCGATAGCCTGGGAGCAATTGCAGTCTGACCCGGACCGCTACCTGAAGGTCTTCATTGAAGAGGTACTGCGGCTCGAGTCGCCGGTACAGAGCCTGATGCGCGCGACAGCGAAAGACGTAGAGCTGAGTGGCGTGACTATTCCTGCGGGTAGCCTGATCAATATCCGGTTCGCAGCGGCGAATCGCGACGAACGTCGCTTTGACAACCCCGACGCGCTGGATCTGGATCGCCCTCGTGCCGGCGGGCATATGGCATTTGGCTCAGGAAAACATCACTGCCTGGGGGCACCGCTTGCGCGACGAGAACTCCATTGGTCGTTTAAAGCGTTGGTCGATCGCATCGAATCGATGTGGTTTGCAGAGGGTAAAAATGACTTCAGCTACCATCCCCATTATCTGTTGCGGGCGATGAAGTCGCTGCATATCGAGTTCAAGGCAAAGTAAACCCGGGCCTCAAGCTCTCGCTGCCCACCATCCGGGGATCAAGATAGGAAACACTTGCTCGGTGTTGCGCAGTGTCTCATTGGCATCGTCGGGTAGCGGCGGATTTTCCGTGGGCGGTAGCGCGTTCGCGCCCTTCACAGGGTCCAGATACTCAAGCTCTACATTGGCGAGCACACTCTCAAAGTCATGACCCTCGTGGTAGTCGGAGGCCTGGTGCAGATAAAACGCCCACTTATCCTCAAAAGACAGCAGGCAGTAGTAGCGCAAGGGCTCCTGACCTTTGAAGTACTCATAGCGTAAAACCTGCTCCTCTTGCTCGAAGGTCTTACGCACCATGTCGGCCATGATGGCCTCCCATTCAGCTTCTTTACCGGGATGGACTTCCAGATGTGCAAGGATCGTGGCCATAAGTGATAACTCCTTTTTATTTAGCCGCTTTCACCAATTCGAGATTGAGTTGCAGAGTACCCAGCATAATGCCGGGCTGATGCAAAAAAGTGTTGTCAGACCCGTAGCGCATGGACTCGAGTCGCTCAAGGAGCCGCGTCCAGGCGATCTGCTGCTCCAGGCGTGAAATACCCGCGCCAGGGCACACCCGGGGGCCCGCAGAAAAAGACAGATGGCGGCTGGCCGCCTTGCGATCGAGCTGAAGCTCCAATGGGCACTCGAACTCTTCGGGATCAATGTTTGCCGCGGCCCATCGCAAATGCAGCACTGAACCTTTAGGCACCCCAACGTCGCCAAATCGCTCATCCTGACTGGTCAGGCGAGTCGATAGCCCCTGAGTCGGCGCCCGCAATCTCAGAGACTCCTCGATAAACGTCCGCAACAACGAGGGGTCGGCCTGCACCGCCTCAAATAGTCCGGGCCGATCGCAAAACAATTGTGCCTGCTGCTCTAACGCGTATTGGGTAGTCTCCAACCCGCCCAGCACCATGGCATAGACGATGCCGTTGATCTCAAGGTCGGTGAGCTTGCGGTTCAGTGCGCCGTACGTGACTTGCGTTAAAAAACTGATCATGTCGTCAGCCGGGGACTGCCGCTTGGCGCGGACGATGTCCTGCACATACTCCTTGAAGCCATCAAGCTGGGCGAACTGTGCCGCCAGCTGCTCATCGGTCAGGCGGTTCAAATGGCCCTCACCGTAAACGAAGGGCATGACCTGGGCCTCTCCCCATGCCGCCAGCTGCGGGATATCTGACTCGGGAAAGCCCAGCACCTCCGCCATAACCTGTTGCGGCAACGGCCTTGCAAAGGCCTGTACAAAGTCCACATCGCACGCGCTCGGTAACTCGTCAATCAGGGCATCAACGCGCCGAGTAATCATCTCGCGATGCCGCTCGGCGCCCGGGCCTACCCAAGGGTCAGTAAGCTCCTTGCGGTGGGCCCGCCAAAGCTCGACCGTCGGGCGCAACGTCAGCATGGAAACCATCATCATGTTGATGTAATCCATGTCTTCAGGAGGCGTCTTGGCAGCCGCCATTTGTTTAAGCATGAGGGAGGTAAGAGGGGTATAGCGAATCGGGTCTTTGACGACCCGATTGATATCGTCATAACGGCTCAGAATGAACGCGTCTGTGTCGGGCGTCAGCCCCTCGCCCGACAGGCGGTGGACTGGCGCATCCCGGTGCAAGATCGGGTAGGCGTCGTACCAATGCTCCTGCGCGCCAGCGGCGAACAGGTCCACATCATCCAGGTGCCGTGGGCACTGCCAACTGCCGGGTTGTGTGTGAGCATCTGCGGACACTGAGACCTCCCTCTCAGGTCAGCAAAGTATCACATCATCCCTGCGAGGCTCTCAGTCTTTTGGGCTATGCGATGCGCTCATGCGAGCGCTAACGGAAAACACGCAACGCACGCGGGCCGCGTTGCCCAGTAGGGACATCAATAAGGACTGATTTTGAAGGCGTCGCTCGACTGAGCGACTAGAGAAAAGTTGGTCGGGACGGCAGGATTTGAACCTGCGACCACCACACCCCCAGTGTGGTGCGCTACCAGACTGCGCTACGCCCCGAACGGACGCGGATCATACCCAAATTTGGGTGGGGATTAAACTGAAGAGAGTAAGGAGCGGGCTTTTTCCAGATCGGTGAGGCTCTCGCGGATCGCAGCTTGAACCTCGACGGGTGATGGCTCCCGGCGCTCATTGCTGAGACGCTGGCGCGCGCCACCAATGGTGTAACCCTGAGAGTACAGCAGGCTGCGTATGGTGCGCACCAGCTCAACATCTTCTCGCTGGTAATAGCGGCGATTACCCCGGCGCTTGACCGGGCTCAGCTGGGGAAACTCCTGCTCCCAGTAGCGCAGAACGTGGGGTTTAACCGCGCACAACTCGCTGACTTCGCCAATCGTAAAGTAGCGCTTGTTGGGAATCGCGGGGAGTTCGTCGTTGTGTCGTGGATCAAACATCGATGCTGCCTTCATCTCCCATACTCACATCCACGCGCGCCTTGAGCTTTTGGCCTGGCTTAAATGTCACCACACGGCGGGCAGAGATGGGGATTTCTTCTCCAGTCTTAGGGTTGCGACCTGGGCGCTGTCGCTTATCACGCAAATCGAAGTTGCCAAAGCCAGAGAGCTTCACCTGCTCATTGTTCTCGAGACAAATTCGAATCTCTTCGAAAAACTGCTCTACCAGCTCCTTCGCTTCACGCTTGTTCAAGCCCAGGCGTTCGTGAAGCCGATCAGCCATTTCCGATTTGGTAAGCGCAGTCATATCTCCGATCAGTGCCGTAATGTGGCACCCAGCTTTTCACCCAAAGATTCAATAACTTGTGACAGAGATTCGTTAATCTCTTCGTCAGTTAGGGTGCGACTTTGGTCCCGGAATGTCAAACCGATGGCGAGACTTTTCTCATTTTCTGCAACGCCATCGCCCTCATAGACGTCAAAGATTCGCGCTTCGGCCAAAGTGGCCCCGGCTGAACCCCTTGCTGCATCGAGCACAGCACCAGACGGCGTCTCTCGACTCACGATCACCGCAATATCCCGGCGTACCTCAGGAAACTTGGAAATCTCTTCGTAATCCGGCAGTGCGCGCCCAACCACCGCCGCCAATTCCAGTTCGGCGACCAAGGTCTGCTCCGGCAGGTTGAGCGTCTTTGCTTGACTGGGATGCAGCCGACCCATGATGCCGACAACCTCGTCTCCCAGCAGGATTTCTGCGGTCTGCCCATCGTGCAAACCGGACCTCACTGCCCCGCGGAATGTCAGCGCTTGATCGGAGGCTTGCAGCATCGCTTCGATCTCGCCCTTCATATCATAGAAGTCGACTGACTCCGCGTTCGACGACCAGCTCTCAGACGTTCGTCGACCACAGAGCAAGAGCGCGAGCATCGGCGTTTGCGCGAGCTTCTCGCCGGGCATGAAGCGCAAGCCCGTCTCAAACAACCGCACTCTGGTTTGCTGGCGATTGACGTTGTGCGCCGCAGCGCCCAGCAAGCCCGGAATCAGAGAGGTGCGCATCACTGCAAGATCACTGGAAATTGGGTTTTTCAATGCGACCGGTTCGATCTCAGGGTCTATCAGCTGCTGAAGCTCCGGGCTTACAAAGCTAAAAGTGATGGCTTCGTTGAATCCCCGGGCGACCAGCCGCTGCTTGATCACCGACTGCGGCGTTGCCGATTCTGTTGAAGCAGCGGCTGACGCCGCGCCGCGGACAGGCTCAACCGGAATGTTGTCGTAGCCATGAATACGCGCGATTTCCTCGAGCAGGTCGGCCTCGCGACCCATATCAAAGCGCCAGCTGGGCGCAGTGCACAGCCAGCTAGCATTGTCTGCGTCGGTCTCAACGACAAAACCCAAACCCGCGAAGATGCGCGTGACCTCATTGGCAGCCAGATCGATACCCAACATCCGTTGGATCGAGGTGGCCTTCAGGGTGACAGGCTCACGCCGGGGCAAGTCTGCCGGAGAGGTCGCATCCGTTACTGGCCCGGCTTCACCACCGACACACTCTAAGAACAGCTGTGTGGCGCGTTCAACCGCCTGATAAGCCAGCTCGGGGTCCACGCCCCGCTCGTAACGATGTGATGCATCGGTGTGGAGGCCGTAGTGGCGCGCGCGGCCGGCCATCAGTTCCGGAGCAAAAAAGGCGGCTTCAAGGAATAGGTGCTGGGTCTCTGAACTGATGCCGCTGCCCTCACCGCCCATGATGCCTGCCATGGCGAGGGCTTTCTGATGATCGGCAATCACCAAAGTGCCGGGTGTCAATGTGCGTTCCTCGCCATCAAGTAACGTGATGCGTTCGTCGAGCTGGGCCTTGCGGACCCGAATTCCGCCTTCCAGCGCGTCGAGATCAAAGGCATGCAGTGGCTGGCCGAGCTCGAGCATCACGTAATTGGTGATGTCCACCACCGCATCAATCGACCGGATGCCGGCACGGCGCAATCGCTCCACCATATACAGCGGCGTGGGTCTGGAAACATCGACATCTCGAATAACGCGTCCCAGATAACGGGGGCAGTCGGCCGGAACAGTCACCTCAACAGGCAACGTTTGATCGATCGTCGCCGGCACCGCGTCCAACGCAGGCGCGCTCAGCTCAGCGCCTGTCGCCACCGCCAGATCGCGGGCGACGCCAGCGATACTGAGACAGTCGGCACGGTTCGGCGTCAAACCAATTTCAATCAACCGATCATTAAGATCAAGGTAGTCTTCAATAGGCGTGCCCACGGGCGCATCCGCCGCCAGTGCCAGTAACCCGTCGTGCTCTTCCGATAGGCTCAGTTCGGCTCCGGAGCACAGCATGCCCTGGGACTCAACACCGCGCAGCTTGGCCTTTTTGATTTTGATGCCGCCGGGCAGTTTGGCACCGGGTTGCGCAAGTGGCGCCTTAAGACCTGCCGCTGCATTGGGTGCACCGCAGACAATCTGTACCGTCTCAGTGCCGGTATTCACGCTACACACGCGCAACTTATCCGCATCGGGGTGTGGTTCCGCCGAGACGATCTCCGCTACCACGACACCGCTGAGGCCGTCCGCCAGCGGTGTTACCGCATCTACCTCAAGACCCGCCATGGTGAGGGTGTGCGCAAGCGCCGTGGCATCAAGGTCGGGATTCACCCACTCCCGCAACCAATTTTCAGAGAGAATCACGCCGCCACCTCACCGGAACTGCGCGAGAAAGCGCAGGTCGTTCTCAAAATTGAGTCGCAAGTCACCAATGCCGTAACGCAGCATCGCTAAGCGCTCCACGCCCATGCCAAAGGCAAAACCCTGAAAGCGCTCGGTGTCTACGCCGCTCATCTCCAGTACTCTCGGATGAACCATGCCGCAGCCCATGACTTCTAACCAGCCGGTGCCACTGCAGATGCGGCAGCCCTCGCCCGCACACTTAACGCACTGGATATCCACCTCTGCGGAGGGCTCGGTAAAGGGGAAATAAGATGGGCGAAAGCGCACCGCCAACGCGTCTTGCTCGAAGAACGCGTGCAAAAAGTCCTGAATGATGCCCTTCAGCTGACCGAAACTGACATCCTCATCAATCAGCAGGCCTTCGACCTGATGGAACATGGGCGAATGGGTCAGGTCAGAGTCACAGCGATACACCCGGCCCGGGCAAATTACCCTCAGGGGTGACTCCCGCGTTTCCATGGTGCGCACCTGCACCCCTGAGGTGTGGGTGCGCAGCACGTGGGTGTCGTCGATATAAAAGGTGTCGTGCATGGCCCGGGCGGGATGATGCGCGGGAATATTGAGCGCTTCGAAGTTGTGATAATCATCCTCAATTTCGGGCCCTTCCACGACCTCGAAACCCAGCCCAGCGAAATACTCCGCCATGCGATCAATCGCGCGGGTAATGGGATGCAGCGCGCCTAAGTCCTCGCTCCGACCAGGCAAGGTCACATCGAGCGCCTCAGCTGACAATTGCGCGGCGATGGCTGCCTGCTGCAGCGTCTCTTTGCGCTCGCTGATCTGCTTATTGAGAAGCTGCTTCACGGCATTGATCTCGGCGCCAACCTTGGGCCGCTCGTCAGCGTTAAGCTTACCGAGGGATTTCAGCAGATCTGTGACGCGGCCCTTTTTACCCAGCCACTCGACCCGCAATTTCTCGAGCGCGGCCGAATCCACCGCTGACTCAATGGCAGCAATCGCTTGGGTTTTAAGATCGTCCAGTGCTTGCATCGTTTCGATGTTGCGGAGTCGCCCCGACAGGTGTCAACACAAAAAGGGGAGACAACCGCCTCCCCTTTCTTGACTCAACACGGCGCAATGTCGCAATCGGAATTATCAGGCCGCCAGAGCAGTGCGAGCGCGTTCTACCACTACAGAAAACGCTTCCTTGTCGTGTACCGCAAGGTCTGCCAGTACTCGCCGATCCAGCGCCACGTCAGCCCGCTTGAGGCCATTGATCAGGCGGCTGTAAGTCAAGCCGTTAGCACGCGACTGCGCGTTGATGCGGGTGATCCACAGCGCGCGGAACTGGCGCTTGCGCTGCCGGCGATCGCGATAGGCGTATTGCCCTGCTTTGGTGACAGCCTGCTTGGCAACCCTGAACACGCGAGATCGCGCGCCGTAGTAGCCCTTAGCTTTCTTCAGAATTTTCTTGTGACGACGATGCGCCGTCACTCCACGTTTTACGCGAGGCATAGGTCAGTTCTCCTGATACGTTGAAGCGTTATTTGGCGCGCAGCATGCGATCGATCAGAACCTCGTCCGACTTGTGGATCATCGAGGTTCCGCGCAACTGTCGCTTACGCTTGGTCGTCATTTTGGTCAGGATGTGGCTCTTGTAAGCGCTTTTACGCTTGTAACCACCTGCCGTTTTCTTGAACCGCTTCGCAGCCCCGCTGTGAATTTTTGCTTTTGGCATGCTTACTACTCCGCATTGGCACGTACCGAATCATCGGCCGTGGTTAACTTAATCGGATGTCAGGGCATTCACGGGCCACTAACTCCGTTTTTTAGGGGCGATAACCATTGTCAGTTGTCGGCCTTCCATTTTCGGGAACTGCTCGACATTGCCCAACTCGGCCAGATCGGCTTCTACTCGCTTGAGTAACTCCATGCCGATTTCCTGGTGGGCCATTTCACGTCCGCGGTACCGCAGCGTGACTTTGGCCTTATCGCCATTTTCGAGGAAACGTGTCAGGTTGCGTAGCTTTACCTGATAGTCTCCCTCCTCCGTCCCTGGACGAAACTTCATTTCCTTGATCTGGGTGCGCTTGGCGCGTTTGCGTTGCGCGGCCTTCTGCTTCTTGGACTCAAACACGTGCTTGCCGTAGTCCATGATCTTGCATACGGGCGGATCGTTCTCCGCCATCATCACCAGATCCATGCCGACGGCTTCCGCGGCGGCTTGGGCCTCAGCATTGGTAACAATACCAACCTGCTCGCCCTTTTCGTTGACCAGGCGGACGTTCTCCGCCGTGATCTGATCGTTGGTCAGCGCCTTTTTACTGCTGCTCTCGCTCTTGATACTGCCTCTCTCCCATCAAGGTTTCGCGGTTGGAGATAGTTATCCGAGCTACTGAACACAATCAGGCACTTCCTCCAACGCAAACAGGAGCGCGAGTTTACTGCCCGAAAAGGGGATTCACAAGGGAAAAGAAAGCCGACAAATTGCGCCTCGGGGCGCTATCAGGCGGTTAAAGCCAATCGAGTCCAATCCCGCGGCGTGCAGCCAAAGCGCCGCTGGAAGAAGCGGCTGAAGTTACCGGACGTGGCGTAGCCTAGCTGCTCGGCGATCGCCTGCATCGGGAACACCCCGCTCTCCAGCAGTGGCAAGCACATTTCAGCCCGCACATCATCGACCAGATCAGAAAAACGACAGGAAAGCTGACGCTCGAAACGGCGCTGCAGGGTGCGCTTGTCACAGTTGAGTCGGGCCGCCAGCCGCGTAAGGTCACAAGTTCCGGTGGGAAGGTGACCGCGTATCCAACTGCACGTGTCATTTCGGAGTAACGCCACCTTGGCATCCTCCTGATAGCGATCCAGTTCGGCCATCAGCTCGGGCGGCTCATGTAATTGCCGCTTTAACGGATTGGGTTGCGTCAGACAGGCACGTGTCAGCAGCAATTCGGTTTCCGCTGCGTTAGCCTCAATTGGCACGCCGAGAAAATGACTGGGCCAGTCGGTATTCGACCAGCAAGGCCTGATTCGAATCAACATCGGTTGGAACGCGTCGCCCAACGCGGATTTGAAACCCGCCACCAGCTGGAATACACCCAATACACACATGCGCTCCGCCTGGGAGATCGATATGTCCGCAGGCCGGTCAAGCCACGCTGTGAACGCAGCATGATCACCGCGCATGCTTCCCGTCCAATAAAGTGGCTCGGCATGGCGACAGTTGAACATCAGAACGACTCGCAGCGCGTCGGCGACCGTTTCTGATTGCTCAATCAGCGGCGTCATCACGCCGCCCACCCGGTGATCCTGAGCCTCAGCGAGCTTCAGTAGTGGGAGGTTTGAGTAGAGGCAGAGTGCATCCAAACACTTAGCGATATCAGGCGACATGAGCATGGGGCCCAGTCCTCGAGACGTAAAAGCCGAACCAATAATCGTCTCGAAATTATTCAGGCGCGATGATGATTCCAGCAGCGTGTGCGCGCCCCAGAGGCTAGAGGTGCTGATTGCTTGACCCATGAAGCGCTGCCCCTTTGTGATTTTCTTCGTTCTTCATTGATATATGCGGCCTTTGTAGATAGTTGTCAAATATCACCTCACGCCATCGCCGGAGAGACAGTACTAATTTACCCCTCTGGGAGACAGTGCTTGGCGTCCCTACAAGACAGAAAGTGAAGAGCGGGGGCCACACCGACTCAATCCAAGGAACTGCGCTCGAAGATCACGCAGAGCAGCTGGACTGAGGCATACTTCAGTCTGAGTTGGCTCTGGATAGCTGGAATGAACCCAAAGCACGCCGATAAAGGCGACCCATACGCCCTCTCTATCCGCAAAGGGAGGCGAGGACTTTGGGCGATCATCATTGCGATGCTGACGCAAAATGCAGCCGTGCAAGCGCAAGCTGTTGCGAGCCCCGACCGCATCAGCATCGATTACGGTGTGGTCACCCAGCACTACCAGACTAATTGGTCCGATCCCACGCTACCTGCGGGCGTCGCGAGGGGGATGCCGCCCTCTGCCATGAGCAGCGTCAGTGAAAATCAGGGCGGATTGTCCATGCTCACCGACGCCATCAACGACGCGGACTCGACCGAGACCGAGGACCCTACCAGCGAGGCCGCTGTACTCTTCGTGATCGATCTGGGGGAAAACGGCATGACAATGGTGGTGAGCACCAAGACCTCGCTTCAACCCGGCGACTGCGCCGCCATCGAGCGCTTGGGCTCCTACTTCAACCTGCGTGGTGTCAACAACGGCTTCTGTGACCCAGCAAATCAGGTTGCGATCACGCGCCTGCAGGGTCACCATATAGCCGCAGCACAACGTTGTAAGGAAGCCCGAGAACGGCTCGCAACGTTGGACTTTGTAGACAGCGGGGCCCCAACCCCAGGAGAGATAGGGATGCTATGCGATGGCAGTTGAACGAACATCGGATGCAAACAGATGGGCGGGTGAAGCAATCACGACATCGCTTGATCGCACGCTTTGGCGATCATGTTGGTTGAAGAGCATTCCACGCATTCTCTTTATCCCGCTGGTCAGTCTGTTAGTGGTTCTCACAGCCGGCTGTAGTAGCAATAAAACGCAGACCATCAGCGAGAGCTACGTACAATCCGTTGTAAGCCTTAATAACAGTCTGGCAGCGCAGGTGGGTAATGTGTCGAGGTTGGCCCGCGCAACCAGTGCATTGCAGGAAGCCGACAGGCTGATTCGCCAGGCAGTCAAGCGAAGGGATGAAGCACTGAAAAACTTTGCCGAGACTAATTCGGACTTCAATGCCACGCCGGAAGAGCTCAATGCTTTGGTGAACACAAACCAATCTGCCAACACCAGTGACGCTGAGACGCTGATTGCTCTCATTACAACCTTTCAATCAGCATTGACTACCGAAGAGTTGACCGCGCTCTATCCCGAGCGAGCGGAATTCGCCGCACAAACTTTCATGCTACTGGACGGGAACTAAGACATGCTTATTGCACTGCTGACTGTGATGCTACTCGGTGGCGGTAGCTACGAGCTCTCCACATTCATTGCAGAGGGCCAAGAGAATATAAACAGCGCTGTCGAGGATCTAGAGCGCCGCCAGACCGCCCTAGACATTTTGGCGGCGATGGAACAATCCATGCTGTCAGACAGCGGCGAGACCACCGCACTGATTGAACGCGCTCGACAGTCCTTTTCCGAAGAAAAAGTCTGGTCGGCAGAAGAGCTGGACGCACTGTTTGCAGAAGCCAGATCGCTGAATGCCGATCGGGCTCAACGCTTCATAGAGCTGAGGCTGGAGCTAAAATCCTCCCTCACGAGCGAGGAGTGGGACGAGGCGTTTCCCAGCTCCTGACCCGATAACTCATCGGTCAGCCTGAGTCCGCCCTTTTCGCGCGACCTCGGTCGCGAGGGTTTTAAGCAATCCCTCTTGCGTGAGAGACCCCAAGTCCTGGCCATGCCGTGCACGAACGGAGACTTCGCCTGACTCCATCTCCTTATCGCCGACCACCACCACGTAAGGCACCTTGGCGAGCTCGAGCTCACGAATCTTAAAGCCAATTTTTTCGTTTCTGAGATCGGTCTCGGCGCGGAAGCCCGCTGCCTGCAAACGCTCCGCTACTTCAGTCGCATAAGCGGCGTGCTTGTCCGTGATGTTCACCACCACAGCCTGTCTGGGCGCCAACCATACCGGGAACGCGCCCTCGTAGTGCTCAATCAAAATACCAATGAAGCGCTCAAAAGAGCCCAAGACTGCTCGGTGCAACATCACCGGTACCTTGCGCGCGCCGTCCTCGGCCACGAATTGCGCGTCGAGCCGGCCGGGCATGGAGAAATCCACCTGAATTGTGCCTAACTGCCAGATGCGGCCAATACAGTCTTTGAGTGAGAACTCGATCTTCGGGCCATAAAAAGCGCCCTCACCGGGTAGCTCTTCCCATGGCAAACCCTTGGCAGTTAGCGCCTCAGCGAGTGCGGCCTC
>QOPK01000026.1 GCA_003331685.1 Halieaceae bacterium
ATCAGTTCAACATCAAACAGCAAAGTGGCATTCGGGCCAATCATTTGCCCTGCGCCGCCCTCGCCGTAGCCTAGCTCCGGGGGAATGATGAACTTGAACTTGCCGCCCGGCTTCATCAGTTGAAGTCCCTCGGTCCAACCCGGAATCACCTGCGTCAAGCCAAAGGTCACTGTCTGGCCGCGCTCAAAACTGCTGTCAAACACCGAGCCATCGATCAGCCGGCCCTCGTAGTGCACCTCAACAGAGTCCGCAGCCACCGGACTGTCACCCTCACCGGGTTCCATGACGATGTATTGCAGCCCCGATTCCGTGGTTTGTACGTCCTCATTGGCACTCATCTCTTCCATATACGCTCTGCCTGCCTCCAAATTTGACTGTGCCTGCGCCACGCGCTCGGCTTCCGCTTCTGCCTGACTTCGCTCCTGGAACGCGGACATTTCGGCATCGATTTCCTCGTCCGACAGCTTCGCTTCGGCACCCGTCATCGCGTCCTCAAGACCGGCCGCGTAGGCGGCAACATCGACCTGCATACCATCAGCAGACATTCGCTGGCCCATGCGCAGGCCAATGCCATAACTGAGTCGCGCGTCGGTCGACTCCAGAGTGACTTCCTGCTCCTGCGAGGCGCCACCACAGCCTAGTAAGGCCAACATCAGCCCAGCTAGTGACAGCTGGCCGACTACTTTTTTCGGGGTACTCATGCTCAACGTTCTCCCTATTCCGTTTGCAATGGAGCGGCGATGTTACGTTGACTGGAGGAGCAGCACCACCAGTTGCTCTCTTTCGGAGGCAAATTTACCGTTCTCAAAACCCGACAGCACCAGCATATTTGCGTTCATGCGCTTTGCGGCATCCTCCAGGGCCTCTGCCGTCCGCATTTTTCTGTTCATGCCGTCCTGAGGCCCACTGCGGAGAGCCTCGGTGCTAGCCCACATCAGCTCGGCGAGGTGGCGCTCCGCCTCGACCTCGAGCTGAAGCAAGTGGCGCCGCGCGTCCTCTTTGACCGCATCGCCCTTCCATTGCTCCCGCACAGCGCGCAGAGGCAACACCACTTCGTCAATCCAAGCCCCCGTGGTGGCTCGCAGCGCCGCGACATCCCGATTTTGTAATCGGTATCCCTCGGTAGACAGCCAGGCAGCATACAAAGCCTCCAGTATGACCAGGTCGGCCTGTGACTGCAGTGTCAGCAACAGTGCTTGTATGGGCTCCCGGGCATACTGCCTTAACGCCCAGTCCCAGAATGGCGTCATGGTCATGCTTTATCTTCCTTCCTTGGCGCCCGTAATGAGTGCCAGCTTTTGCTTTCTGTTGAGACGACGCAGCGCATGCTCCCTTTGCTGGGCATCGGATCGCGAGTTACAGGCCTCGGACCACACCAACGCCACCGGCCGACGCGCCTTGGTGTAACGGGCGCCGCCAGCCAACTGTCCATTATGTTGCAGAAGCCGCCGCGCCAAATCCGTGGTGATACCCGCGTAAAGCGACTGATCAGAACACTGCAGAAGATAGACCTGCCAGCGTGAGTCCTGTCCCGCGTCAGTATTCACTAGCTGATTACTGAGTGACGGTCAAAGCTTGCCGGTTGGAAGGCAGTACGATATTTTCTCGGTGACATGGACTTAATCCTTGACAGCGGCGGAAGCCCTGCCTGACAACGGAGCACCTATGAGCGCTGACATTCTGCACGTGACCGACGACAACTTCGATGCGGAGGTACTCTCCAGCGATCTGCCCGTGCTGGTGGATTTTTGGGCCGAGTGGTGTGGTCCCTGCAAGATGATCGCACCCATCCTGGAGGAGATTGCCACAGAATACGCGGGAAAAGTCAAAGTCTGTAAGGTCGACGTCGACGCGAACCCCGACATGCCGGGCAAGTTCAACATTCGCGGCATCCCCACTTTGATCATGTTCAAAGGCGGCAATGCCGTCGACACCAAAGTCGGCGCGCTGTCTAAGACACAACTGAGCGAATTTGTAGACAGCGTGGCCTAAACGCCAGGGGGGCATAAAACGGTCGCTGTAGGGGCATAAATACCCCTACATTTTTGCTGGACGCGCTGATCTTCGGGTGCTAACTTGCAGCAATCGGGACCAGTATGGCTCCCGCAGCACCCGAACTTCTCTTTTTTTACCCCAGCCGCAGAGGCTTTGGCCAGCGCGCTGATTGAGTACGCTCAGAGACCGTTCAGGGCAATTTCTACTCCGACCCGCGCTAGCACAAAAAGCAACAAGCGGCGGGGTTGACCAATTTCTTACTCACCCATTTTATCTATCTATTCGGAAGAGATTCGTGGAAGACCAAACCAATACCAACACCGAAGAGTTGGAGGCCACCAACAGTGATGCCGCCAGCGATGAGGCAGTTACCGAAACCAACAAAAAGAACGGGCGAACTTTAAAGCTCAAGGCCTCTGAGGCAGAAGCCTCAAGCGAGGCATCGGGTGATGCACCGGCTGAAACCGAGACGAGTGGTGAGACTGGCGGTGAAGAGGCTGCCCAGGGGCGCTCCCGTCGGGGACGGCAGCGACGTCCGCGCCGCGATCCCAATACCCCCAGCGAAAACCCCATGAGTCTGACCGACCTGAAAAAGAAGTCGACCCAGGAACTCATTGATATGGCCCGCGAAATGGGCATCGAGAACATGGCGCGCTCACGCAAGCAAGACATCATCTTTGCCCTGCTCAAACGTCATGCCAAAAGCGGTGAAGACATCTGGGGAGATGGCGTGCTGGAGATCCTGCAGGATGGATTCGGATTCCTAAGGTCGGCAGACAGTTCCTTCCTCGCAGGCCCCGACGACATCTATGTGAGCCCCAGCCAGATTCGGCGCTTTAACCTGCGCACCGGTGACACGGTTACCGGCATGATTCGACCACCCAAGGATTCCGAGCGCTACTTCGCGCTGCTGAAGGTGAAGGACGTTAACTTTGAGTCCCCGGAGAGCGCCAAAAGCAAGATCCTGTTTGAAAACCTTACGCCGCTGTTCCCGAATGAGCGCCTGACCCTTGAGAAAGGCAACGGCTCTACCGAGGACCTGACCGGTCGCCTGATCGACCTCGTGGCACCGATTGGGAAAGGCCAGCGTGGCCTGCTCGTCGCACCGCCCAAGGCCGGTAAGACGATCATGATGCAAAACATTGCACAGGCGATTATCTCCAATAACCCCGAGTGCTACGTAATTGTGCTGCTGATTGACGAGCGGCCGGAGGAAGTGACCGAGATGCAGCGTTCGGTGGGCGCGCGGGGTGCCGAAGTCGTCGCATCGACCTTTGACGAGCCGCCTTCGCGCCACGTTCAAGTCGCCGACATGGTGATCGAGAAGGCGAAGCGACTGGTAGAGCATAAGCGCGATGTCGTAATCCTGCTCGACTCTATTACGCGCCTGGCTCGTGCCTACAACACTGTGATCCCCAGCTCAGGAAAGGTACTGACCGGTGGTGTGGACGCCCACGCATTGGAGCGACCCAAGCGATTCTTCGGTGCAGCCAGAAATATCGAGGAAGGTGGCAGCCTCTCCATTATCGCCACAGCGCTGATCGATACCGGCTCGAAGATGGACGAAGTCATCTACGAGGAATTCAAGGGTACGGGCAACTTAGAGTTGCACCTCGATCGCAAGATCGCGGAAAAGCGCGTTTACCCTGCCATCAATATCCGCCGATCTGGAACACGTCGCGAAGAGCTGTTGACCGGCGAAGAGGAACTGCAGCGTATGTGGATTTTGCGCAAGCTGCTTCATGGCATGGAAGACTTGCCCGCCATCGAGTTCCAACTCGACAAGCTAAAGGACACCAAGTCCAACGAAGAATTCTTCAAATCAATGAAACGAAAGTAATTACCCGCTATGCCCAGCTTTGTCGACCTGCGGGAGTTCATCAGTGAGCTAGAGAGACGGGGCGATCTGGTGCGCATTACCGCTGAGATCGATCCCAATCTAGAGATGACCGAAATCGCCGACCGCACTTTGCGCGGCGGAGGTCCGGCGTTGTTATTCGAGAACCCCAAAGGCTCCGACATTCCCGTGCTTGCCAACCTGTTCGGCGCAGAGCGACGTGTTGCGCTTGGCATGGGTGAAGAAGATGTTGAAGCCTTGCGCGCTGTCGGCGAACTGCTAGCCTACTTGCGCCAACCCGATCCTCCTAAAGGCTTTCGGGATCTCGTAGACAAGGCACCGCTGCTTAAAAAAATCCTGGCCATGGGGCCCAATGTCATCAAGAAGCCCCCCTGCCAGCAAAAGGTGATCAATGGTGACGATGTCGACCTCACCCAGTTGCCTATCCAGACCTGTTGGCCGGAGGATGTCGGCCCATTGGTGACCTGGCCACTGGTCATTACACGCGGGCCAGAAAAAGAGCGCATGAATCTGGGCATCTACCGCATGCAACTGCTGGGTCGCAACAAGCTGATTATGCGCTGGCTGTCGCATCGCGGAGGCGCGTTGGATTTTCGGGACTGGCAACTCAAACGGCCGGGAGAACCCTACCCCGTCGCCGTGGCGCTGGGTGCCGATCCGGCAACCACACTTGGGGCCGTCACCCCTGTGCCCGATTCGCTGTCCGAATACGCTTTCGCAGGGCTACTGCGCGGTAAGAAAACCGATCTGGCCAAGTGCGTTACCGAGGTCTGTCGCAACAACAACCTGATGGTGCCTGCACACAGCGAGATCATCCTCGAGGGTTACATCGACCCTGACGAGATGGCGGACGAGGGGCCCTACGGCGATCACACCGGATATTACAACGAGGTTGAGCGGTTCCCAGTGTTCACGGTCGAGAGCATCACTACAAGAGACAAACCGATCTATCACAGCACCTACACTGGCAGACCACCGGATGAGCCCGCGATTCTTGGGGTGGCACTAAATGAGGTGTTTGTGCCGCTACTGAAAAAACAGTTCCCGGAAATCAGCGATTTCTATTTGCCGCCGGAGGGCTGTTCTTATCGCATGGCCGTAGTCACCATGCGCAAAGAGTATCCCGGGCACGCAAAACGCGTGATGTTCGGCGTGTGGTCGTTCCTGCGGCAATTCATGTACACCAAGTTCATCATTGTGACCGACGACGATGTGAACGCGCGCTCTTGGGAGGACGTGATCTGGGCCATGACGACCCGCATGGATCCGGCCCGGGACTGCACCATTGTGGAAAATACACCGATCGACTATCTCGATTTTGCATCCCCCGTGGCAGGGCTCGGCTCCAAGATGGGTATGGACGCCACCCACAAGTGGGAGGGCGAAACCAATCGCGAGTGGGGCCGCACAATTGCGATGGACGCCGCCACATGCGAGCGGGTTGATGCGTTGTGGGAGTCTCTCGGTATTGCCTTACCGGGCCGCTAGCGCAGCGGCCCCGCCGATTCTAGCGATATTGCTAGCGCAGGCCCGCCAAGACCTCCGCCTCCAGCGCTGCCGCTTCTGTCTCTTTACCTTGATTGCGCAAACAGTCCGCCCAGCCTGCAGCATGGGACGCTGACGCCTGGCGCGCGTGGGCTTCTCCCCACAGCGCTGCCTCGGTCTCAGCATCACCTTCTAGCCGTGCAATTCGGGCCAACACAGCGTGGCATCGACCCTCGCTGTCCTCATCGCGCCAGCGCCGCATCGCTTTTTTCATTTTGAGTAACTGTTTATCAGTTAGACCGTTCACCGCCTCAAGCGTCGCCGGTTCGCACTGCTGCTGCAGGCGCTCCTGAAGTACCTTCTGCAAGGCATCCGTTTGATCGTTCTGTTGCAAAATATCCAGCAGTAAAGGCCACAGCGGTTGCCCGGACGCCTTGAGCGCATCGGGCGCGCGCTTCCAGACTGACACCGCTGTGGAGGCTGAGTCGTCCGCCTCGGACAGCAGGGCGATCCAGCTCTCCCGCTCCCATACGTTGATCTGCTCATCAGATGCTGTCCCGGCACGCCGGACATCGGGCAGCAACTCAATCAGTAACTGCCAGTCTCGCTGAAGATAGGCCAGCTTTGCACGCAGTCCTTGGGCTCGAGGGGTTTTCCGTTCTGAGGCAGACAGCTGCTCCAACGACCGCTCTGCCTCATCGGTCGCACCGGTCTTCAGATGACATTCAGCCCTGGCCAGGATGATCAGCGAAACCGGCGCCGACCCCTCTGTCTCAGCATGTTGCAATAAGGTCAGTGCACGCGCTGATTCGCCCTGGTGCAATGCTGCAAGCGCCGCATAAAGCGGATGCAAGAGGGTCTGCTCGTCGTGAGCGCCGCCTTTTTTCAGCGCTCTTTCCGCTACATCCCAGTGGCCCTCAAAGAAGGCGGCAAAACCTTTATCCGCTCTGCGCTGCGCACCACGCGCTGATCGCAAACCCAACCAGCGGCGAAGTGCACGGGGCACTCTTAGCGTTGTGCGCAGCGCCCGGAGAATGAACCACAGCAACAAGAGAGAGAGCATCAGCACACTGAGTGCTAGCCACACCGATGTCTCTAACTGCCAGTCGCCCCAGGTCACTAATACATAACCGGGGTCCTGCGAGATGGCATTGACGAGCACGGCACCCAGCACCAGACCGCATACCAAATACAGACTGAATCGCGCCATGTTCAGGGCGCCGTCCTGTTGCCCAACCGCTCCACTTGACCCTCGAGCAGGCTTCGGGTTTCGGTCAGCTCGGGTAATACGGGCGCAATCGTCTCGCTTCGAAGGGCGTCTAGGGTCCGCACGATGCTGGATACGCGCTCCGGATCCTGCTCCGCAAACAGTGCGACGAAACCCGACGCGCGCTGCAGTGATCTTTCAAACAGAGACTGATTCGCGGACAGCATGGCAATTTGCGCCTGCTCGACCAGCATCCGGATATTCTGCCTCGCCAGCGCTGCCCACTCGGGGGTCATCAGCTGCGCGATCTCGTCGCTTCGTCGTCTGACAATCAGGTGATCTGAGAGTTTTGCCAGCGCGGCGTGCCAACCGCTGCCTGCCTGGCCCCACCAACCTGCTTCGGAAGCCACCGTCGCCTCGGCCACCGCAGTGGGGGCTTCAAATTCAAGCTGGAGTTTGTCTACCTGATCAATGAGCCCGGATAACGTTGCATAGAGCCCTACCTGATCGACTCGGGGTACCGCCGCCAGCGCAGCTCGGTCCCGTGCAATCGCCAGGCGCACGCCCTCAAATTTTGGCTCGGCGGTGTCGCGCAATAGGGCATCGGCCTGCTCTAGTAGGACGAGCGCGGCGTCTACATCACGCGCCACCAATAACCTTTGTCCCGCCAAGCGGGTGAGAAATATAGCCTCCTGCCCCAACCAGGCGCGTCGATCAACCGCCAAGAGCCGGTCCATTTGGTCTTCTACCCGGCCCACTCGTCCGCCTAGCTGGCGCACGGATTCAGCACGCTCGGCATTCTGTCGCGCACGAAGGGCAGAAAGCTCCCGCTGCCAACCGGCCTGAACCGACGCCAGAACGGCTTCAATACGCTCATCGGCAGCGGCTCGCGCCAACGCGGTCACATCGGGCGTGGGTTCAGTCGCCTCTGCCTGAGCGTCGGCAAGCTGACGCTCCAAATTCTCGAATCGCTGCCACTGCGTCTGCACCCAGGGCCATCCAAGCCAGTAGCCGGTAGCTGTCAATCCGGCCAGCGTCAGTAGCGTGAACAACGACAAGCCAATCGCCCACCGGCGTCCTCGCGATCCTTTTACCGCGTCAGGCTGTATTTTTGGCGCGGTCGCGGTCTCCGCGGGCGCAACCGTTTCTGTCATCTATTGGTTCCTGGCTGTGTGTGCTGCTTCAACGCTCGCATGAATGCGTCGTCGCTGGCGTCTTCCGCAAGAATGACCTGCCCCCAACCTGCTTCTGTAGCTAGACTGGCGACACGGCCCGAGGGGACGATGATAGGTGATTGGAACAGATCCGCCTGCCCCTCACCAGCCAACAATTCTGCCAACCGCGACAGTACCTCTCCACTGCTTGCCTGAAAAACCAGCCCAGTGCCTATTTCCGCCAATCCCGACACATCGACATCCGGCCAGCATCGGCGATAACACGCCCACTCTGTGACGCGGGCGCCTCGGCGGATAAGTTCAGATGCTAGTAGCTCACGACCGCCCTCGCCTTTTACGATCACAACATCGCACGAATCAGGCGCTGAAAGCACAGGCATCTCGAGTAATCCCTCTGAATCAGCCCGGACCGGTATTTCTGCGTGAATACCTTCCGCTTCCAACGTATCGCGTGTTTTCTTCCCTACCGCAATCACCCTGAGCCCCGGGTAGCGCGCCAATTCGGGCCCCAACTGAGGCAGCCCGAATCGCACCGCGTTGGCGCTGATGAAAATGCACAGAGTGTGGTCGCTCAAAGAGGGCGCAAGCGCCAACTCCGCAGCCGGCATCGGCTCGATGGCCATCAGTGGCATGACTCGTGTTTGAAAGCCCTGATCCTGCAAAGCTTGCGACAGTCGCTCGCTGTCAGCCTGCGGCCGGGTCAGAACAACCTCGGTCATCCCCTCGCCGCGCGAATCAGATCCTCCGCTCCCTGAGAGAGCAGCATCTCTGCAACGCTCTGACCCAGCTGTTCCGGGTCAGCGCCTCGCGCCTCGGCCTCGAGGAGGCTGGTTCCATCTGTCGCACCCACCCGGGCGCGTAACCACAAGCCATTACCGTCAAACTCGGCGAACGCCGCAATAGGTACATCACAGCCACCATCGAGTCGGCGGACTACCGCCCGCTCGGCAAGCACGCGCGAGGCCGTATCCTCGTGATGAAGCGGCGCCAGGAGTTCGCGAACCCGTTGGTCCGTCTCGCGAAATTCAATCCCTACCGCGCCTTGGCCTGCCGCCGGCAGCGACAGATCAGGGTCGATCGCCGCCCCAATACGATCCTCAAAACCCAGACGAATCAAGCCGGCACAGGCCAGGATAATGGCATCAAATTCACCACCGTCGAGTTTTGCTAGGCGTGTGTTGACGTTGCCGCGCAAAAAGCCGATCTCGAGATCGGGACGATGCCGGCCCAGTTGACAGCTACGACGCAAACTCGACGTCCCGAGGCGGGAACCCCGGGCAAGCTGGTCGAAGTCAGTGCAGCCAACCAGCGCATCGCGGGGATCTTCGCGCTCGCAGATCACACCCAAGGTCAGCCCGTCCGGCATAAACATCGGCACATCCTTCATGGAGTGAACGGCGATATCGGCGCGCTTGTCCAGTAAGGCCGTTTCGAGTTCCTTCACAAAAAGGCCCTTACCACCGACTTTGAATAGGGGCTTGTCGAGCAGCTGGTCACCGCGCGAGGTCATGCCGAGTAGCGATACCTCAATATCCGGATGCGCTGTCTCAAGGCGTGATTTCACGTGTTCCGCCTGCCACAGGGCGAGCGGGCTCTCTCGTGTAGCGATCACGATTTTTTCAGACACGATATTCCCCCCATCTACTGGGGCAGTTTAGCATGAGGCGACATTTCACCGCTCTCAAACGGGGCGGTGGCAAGACGTCCAAGGTAGACTCGACGGGCAATAATTCGGGACGATGGCAGATCATGAGCGATCGAGAGACAGAAAACAGTCAGGAGCTATGGGGCGGACGTTTCAACGAACCCACGGACGCCTTTGTGCAACGGTTTACTGCATCAGAAGCCTTTGACCGCCAACTCGCTGTCTATGACATCGCGGGCTCAAGGGCCCACGCCGAGATGCTGATGTCTACAGGCGTCCTCACCGCGGACGAAAATGCCGCAATCCAACAGGGTCTCACCGATGTCCTCGCCGAAATAGAGCAAGGCGCCTTTGAGTGGTCTGTTGCGCGCGAAGACGTGCACATGAATATAGAGGCACGACTCACCGAGCTGATTGGCGACATCGGGAAAAAGCTACATACGGGGCGATCGCGAAACGACCAGGTCGCAACCGACCTGCGGCTCTACCTTCGCGCCGCGCTCGATGCCATCAACGCTGAGCTGACCCGTCTGCAGACCGGCATTGTGACGCTGGCAGATCAGCACGTCAGCACCGTCATGCCCGGATTCACCCACTTACAGGTGGCCCAGCCTGTGACTTTTGGCCACCACTTATTGGCCTGGAACGAAATGCTGGAGCGAGACTATGGTCGCCTGATGGACTGCCGGACGCGATTGAATGTTTCACCGCTAGGCGCCGCTGCACTGGCAGGGACTACCTTCCCTATCGATCGCGACGCTACCGCGGCGATGCTCGGCTTCGACGCGCCCACACGAAATTCCCTCGACAGCGTCGCCGATCGCGACTTTGCGATCGAGTTCTGTGCCGCCGCCGCACTGCTGATGAACCACCTGTCGCGAATCTCGGAGGAACTGGTGCTGTGGACATCGGCGCAATTTGGATTTATCACCCTGCCCGATCGATTCTGCACCGGCTCATCGATCATGCCGCAGAAAAAAAACCCCGACGTCCCTGAATTGGTGCGTGGCAAATCTGGGCGCGCCACCGGCAATCTGGTGGCATTGCTGACACTGATGAAGTCGCAACCATTGGCCTACAACAAAGACAATCAGGAAGACAAAGAAGCCCTGTTCGACAGCGTTGTCACGCTGGGTGACTGTCTTCGGGCCTTTGCCGATATGATTCCTGCGATGGAAGCCAATGAAACGAAGATGCGGCAGGCCGCGTTGGCGGGCTTCTCAACCGCAACTGATCTGGCTGACTATTTAGTGCGAACCGGGGTGGCATTCCGCGACGCCCATGAAGTCGTGGGTAAAGCGGTCGCCCATTGTGTGAACGCCGACTGTGATCTCGCAGACTTGTCGCTGGAAACCTTGCAGTCCTTTCACAGCGATATCAAAGAGGATGTCTTCGAAGTGCTGACTCTGGACGGCTCCGTCGCGGCACGAGATCATTTTGGCGGTACCGCGCCCAATCGGGTGAAAACCGCTGTGCAAGCGGCACAGACTCTGCTGGCGGCGCGTTAGAGAGGTGGTGGGGGCTAAGGCACGTAGCGCGCGTTAAGCAGGAAAGTAATGTCGGGGGCAGACCCGACCACCACATCCTCGCTAAATCCCGCATCGATCATCCAGCGGGATGTTGGTCGCCAACGCACGGCCATACTTAGCATGCCCGCGGGCTCACTCAACGCCTCCAGCGCACCGTCCAACAACGCACTGTGCGCATCGTATTGCATCAGAGCTGACCACCGCGGCGTGAAACGCCACTCCGCCGCCATTCCTGCGAACCACAGCGAGCGCCGCTGCTGAGGACCCAACAAATCGCTGTCACCTGCCCTAGTGCCACCCACTTGCCCGTGCCACCACAAAGGCCAGCCACCCAGCTGCTGGCCACTGAAGCGCAGCAGCGCATAAACATCTGTGGCACCGCTGCCAAGCCAGTCTGAGGATTGGCCGCTGGCGGTTTTCACCCCCGCGCTGATGCCCAGCTGCCCGCCATCGATCGCTAGCAACGGGCGGCTCACTGCGACTTGGATATCACCTAGACCCGACGCAGAGCGGAGCAGGTGACGGTCATGCGCAGGTTGCGACAGCTGATAATGCAATGCATCCGTGGGATAGCTATCGCGATTGCCATCGGGTAGCCCGAAAAAGCCGTGCCAGCTTGAGATGAGATTGTCGGTAAAACCGCCGGAATGATGGCGCCATGGCACGGTCACCTCCACATCCCATTGTTGTGGCAAGCCGTAGCGAAATGACAGCGTCAGCGCATCGGTCTGCCCGTCCAGAAACAGTGACTCCTCCCCCTCGTTTTCCAAGGTGAAGTGGTTGGAGATCGTGGCGGATGCCGCCCAGCTGAACCCGCGGGCAGGCTCGGCGCTGCGCTGGGGCGGTATGGCTCGCAGGGATGCGAGAGGAGACAGGTTCGTGATCTGTAGCGGCTCTGACTCGCTAAACGCTGATAGTGAAGCCACTGCGCAGCAAGCCGCCAGCGCGCTAGCCGTGAATATCCTCATGGTTGTCCCAGGCCAATGCCAGTCCAGTATGTGTCGCCAATTCTTCTACCAAAAAATCATGAAAAGATTCACCGCTCTTGGTGTCCCGCCATGTTCGCGTGTCCTCATGCCAAGCGTAATGAAAGCCTCCACCGGGAGTCGCCAGCCAGAGCTGCTCTGCAGGAGGTTGCCGACTAAACACAAAGACCACGCCGTTACTGAAGGTGGCGTTGATCACGCCCTCTGCGCCACGGATATCGACATCATCCGGTAATGATTCGAGGGCGACCTCGACCGCCTCGAACGTTTCCTCAATCTGCTCGTAATAGTCACTGCTTGGCATATCTGGCGGTTCCCCTAGATTGATAGTGCTAAACACAATGCCATAGGCCGCCTCATCGTAGGCGCGCCACATTGCGCTGTTATACTGCGCCTTTTGCCGAGGTCAAACTGTGAGGACCTTTCTCGTCGCTCTGCTTTGCGCTTGGCTGGCCAGCTGCGGTCAGCAGGGGCCCTTGCGCCCGGCTGAACCTGATGGCGCATCGGCGACCGCCTAACTGATGTCCGTATTTCAGCACCAGCAGGGCTCGCTTCACTGCGAGGACGTATCGCTTGAAGCCGTCGCAGAGGCCCATGGTACACCGACCTATGTGTATTCACGGCAAGCGATTGAATCGGCATTCCTCGCCTACCAAACTGCACTGGCAGGTCGCCCACATCTAATTTGTTATGCGGTGAAAGCCAATTCCAACCTAGCTGTGCTCAATGTGCTGGCCGGGCTTGGCGCCGGGTTTGATGTGGTGTCGAGCGGCGAACTGGAGCGCGTGGTCGCCGCGGGGGGCGCGGCAAACAAGGTCGTTTTTTCTGGTGTCGGTAAAACACGGCAGGAAATGGTATCGGCGCTTGAACACGGGATCAGGTGTTTTAATATCGAGTCGGAACCCGAACTGCTGACACTGGCGGATGTAGCGGCGACGAGCGGAAAGGTGGCACCGGTATCCGTGCGGGTAAATCCCGATGTCGATGCGGGCACACACCCTTATATCTCAACGGGCTTGCGCGAAAATAAATTTGGTGTCGACGTCAATGCTGCAAGGCGCCTTTACCGGGTGGCACATGACAATCCGTCATTGAACCCCGTGGGCATTGACTGCCACATCGGTAGTCAAATCCTCGATATAGCGCCTTTTTTAGAATCCCTTGATTGCCTGTTGGGATTGATCGATCACCTTACGGCAGAAGGTATCAATCTGCGGCACCTCGATATCGGTGGTGGTTTGGGTGTTAGCTATCAGGAGAGTGCGCCGGCAATTGGCGAGTACATGAGCGTGCTAGCAACCCGACTAGGGTCGCGAGATTTGGAGTTGGTTCTGGAACCAGGACGCTCTATCGTCGCCCTCGCAGGCGCCCTGTTGACCAGAGTGCTCTACCTGAAACCCAGCGAGGCAAAGAATTTCGCCATCGTTGATGCGGCGATGAATGACTTGCTCCGCCCCGCACTCTACGACGCGTGGCAGGAAATTCAGGCCGTGACCCTGCGCGAGGGTGATACCCGAAACTGGGATGTCGTCGGCCCTATCTGTGAGACCGGGGACTTCCTGGGCAAAGACCGAACACTCGTTTTAACTGAAGGCGACTTGCTGGCCGTTATGGGTGCGGGTGCCTACGGTTTTGCGATGGCGTCCAACTACAACACGCGCCCCCGAGCCGCGGAGGTCATGGTCTCAGGCGAATCCGTGCATCTGGTGGGTCAGCGAGAGTCCTTAAGCGACCTGTGGCAACTGGAGAGCATCCCGGAGGATCCCGCGTCGTGAAACTGGCTTTTACCAAGATGCAGGGCGCAGGCAATGACTTCGTGGTGATCGACGGTGTCACACAGGCGGTTGATCTCAGCATGGGACAGGTGAAACGCATCACTGACCGCCGCCGCGGCATTGGCTGTGACCAGATCCTGCTGCTCACACCGCCCGATAACCCCGACGCCGATTTTCGCTACACGATCTATAACGCCGACGGTTCCCGGGCGGGCCAATGCGGGAATGGTGCCCGATGCGTGGGCCGCTTTCTGCGTGAAAAGCGACTGACGCGAAAGCGTGAACTCCGCTTATTGACCGACGGTGAACCACTTGCTCTCAGTTTCTCTGAGGACGGACGCGTGTTCGCGGGGCTACCGGCACCCCGATTTGAACCCAGCGCGATTCCCTTCTCTGCGCCCGAGCTGGCTTCCCAGTATCCGCTTGAGGTTCAGGGGCAAAGTTTGTCAATCGGCGCGCTATCGATGGGCAATCCCCACGCCATTTTGGTGATCGACAACTGCGATGCGGCACCGGTCAACACTTTGGGCCCGTTGATTGAGTCCCACGAGCGTTTTCCCGACCGGGTCAATGTGGGATTCATGCAGATACTCTCCCGCACTGAACTGAAGTTACGAGTTTACGAACGCGGGGTCGGAGAGACAGAGGCCTGCGGATCCGGGGCCTGCGCCGCAGTGGTTCACGGTATTCGGCTCGGCTTGTTGGACGCTGCCGTCTCGGTGCAACTGCCCGGCGGGAAACTCTCGGTCAGCTGGGACGGCGCCGAGACGGCCGTCTGGCTGGGTGGACCCACCGCATCCGTATTTGACGGTACCATCTCCCTGAGAGACTGATTCAGGGAACGCATTGTCAGGGCAGTCAGTCCGCATCGCGGCTCCTGACCAGCAGGGTAGACAGGTGCCCACCACCGGCGCATTGAAGTCACGATCAAAACAACCGAGCCAGAGCGAGAAACATGCCCGACACACTGGACCCCAAAGACGTAGAAGCCTTCCTCAGAGCGCATCCCAATTTTTTGCAGGATCGACCTGGCTTGCTCGCAGTCCTCAACCTACCACACGGAGGCGAGGGTGCTGTCTCTTTGATCGAGAGGCAGGTCAGCGTGTTGCGGGAGCGCAATATCACCTCGCGTCAAAAACTGGCAGAACTGTCCGATATCGGCAGAGAGAATGATCGCCTGCTCGACGCCACCCGCAATACCATTCTCGCGCTCCTTGCCGGGGAAAACCGGCCTGATCTCACCAAGATATGGCTCGATCAGGTCACCGGGACTTTCAAGGCCGAGATGGGCGCGTTAGTCTGGCTCGATGGGGTGTCCGACGACGTCGAGGAAGCGCCTTTGGCCAGCAAGTTGATCCGCCAAGGTGGCGGCTTTTCCGGCGTGCTGCGCCCGGAGGAAATGCAGACCGTCTTCGGCACTGCCGCGGCGGAAGGATCTGCGGCACTGGTAGCGATCCGCTCAGGTGAGGATGATATCGGTGTGCTGGGCGTCGGATCGTATGACCCGCAACGTTACCGGGCCGAGGACGGCACCCTGTTCCTAGAATATCTGGCCGAAGTCATTGGGCAACTGCCCGCCAGCGGATGAAGACTGAGCATCCCTGCTGCCTCGACCGGGAACGACCAACATCCTGCAGTGACCCCCTATGAGTTCACCAATCCGCCTTATCACTTTTGATCTCGATGACACCCTGTGGGACGTGCGGCCGGCGCTGGAAGCCGCAGAAGCGGCACAGTGGTCCTATCTCGACGCGCGCTTTCCCTCGCTCGCACTCGGCGCCACCCCGCCGGAGGAGATAGCAGACCTCCGCCGCATGCTGCTCGAAGATAAGCCGGAGCTGATGCACCACATCAGCCTGTTTCGGCAGTCCTTTATTGAGCGGCTACTGCAACACCATTGCGTCCCCGGTGGCGAAGCCGAATCGGCGGCGAGTGAGGCCTTTGCGGCATTCCTCTCCCAGCGCCATAAAGTCGTGCTCTATGCCAATGCCCAGTCAGTGCTGAACACATTGGGGCGTCAGTTCCAGCTGGGCGCGCTGACCAACGGCAATGCCGATGTGCGAAAAACGCAGATTGGTTCCTGCTTTGACTACGCCTGGCGTGCTGAGGAATTCGGCGTCAGCAAACCCAATCCGGCGCTCTTCCATCAAGCCTTTGAGCGAGCAGGGGTGTCAGCCGATGAAGTCATCCATGTCGGTGATTGTCATGACAACGACGTATCGGGTGCCGTCTCGGCCGGCGCCAAAGCCATTTGGTTTTCTCCCGACGGTGGCGCGAGTGAGCTTGCATCCGGTGTGGTGCAGGAGTTGTCAGAATTGCCCGCCGCTATCGAACGGCTAACGGGCCAAATGGGCTTGGGCTAACCGCGTTAGATCGCCTCGACGCCGGTTTCGCCGGTGCGGATACGCACCACCTGCTCAAGCGGTGCGACAAAGATCTTGCCATCACCGATCTTACCGGTACTGGCCGAAGCAATAATGGCCTCTACAATCGCCTCGACCTGCTCATCGGGAGCCGCGATTTCCAGCTTGAGTTTGGGTAGGAAGTCCACGACGTATTCAGCACCGCGGTAAAGCTCGGTGTGACCACGCTGCCGACCGAAACCCTTGACCTCGGTTACCGTCACACCCTGCACACCAATATCGGAGAGCGCTGCGCGCACGTCATCCATCTTGAACGGTTTGATAATGGCCGTGACCAGTTTCATGAGAACACCCCGTTATTCTGAGACTCCATTATCCGGCTGAATGTGGTTTTAGCAATGCCTGATAATGACAGAATCCACCGCCACGGCTTGTCCTAGATCACTCGCTCACTCTGGTCGACTGGACTGCAAACCATGCTGTTCCACAAACACGGGCCCAAAAAAAAGGGCCCCGAGGGGCCCAAACTGCCATGAGAGGACAGGGTAATTACTTCGTTCCGGCAAATTCCGGATACGCTTCCATACCGCACTCGCTGACGTCGACGCCTTCGTACTCTTCCTCTTCGGAGACGCGCAGGCCCATGACCGTCTTGATCACCAAGAAGGCGATCGCCGAGGTCACGAAGACCCAACCGAAGATCGTCAACGCACCGATGATCTGACCGGAGAAGCTCGCACCGTCATTGGTAACCGGCACCAGCAACAGACCCAGTAAGCCGACCACACCGTGTACGGAGATCGCACCAACCGGATCGTCGATCTTCAGCTTATCGAGGGTAGTGATAGAGAAGACCACCAGCAGGCCACCGAGCGCACCGAAGATGGTCGCTTGGAGCGCAGACGGCGTATCCGGGCCCGCGGTGATCGCCACCAGGCCAGCCAGGCAGCCGTTCAGCGCCATCGTCAAATCGGCCTTGCCAAACAGCAGCTTAGCCACGATCAGTGCACCAATGCACCCACCGGCTGCGGCGAGGTTGGTGTTCATGAAGACCACCGCTACCGCGTTGGCTGAGTCGACTGATGCCGTTGCCAGTACCGAGCCGCCGTTAAAGCCGAACCATCCCAACCAGAGGATGAAGGTGCCCAGCGTTGCGAGGGGCAGGTTCGCACCGGGAATGGCGTTCACTTCGCCATTTGGCCCGTACTTGCCCTTGCGAGCACCGACCAGGATAACGCCCGCCAAAGCGGCTGCCGCGCCAGCCATGTGCACGATGCCGCTGCCGGCGAAGTCGAGGAAGCCCAGATCGCCCAGCGTGTACATGCCAAATACCGGATTACCGCCCCAGGTCCAGCTACCTTCCATCGGATAGATGAAGCCTGTCATGGCGACCGCAAAAGCGAGGAAAGCAAAAAGCTTCATGCGCTCTGCGACCGCACCAGACACGATGGACATCGCCGTGGCAACAAAGACAACCTGGAAGAAGAAGTCCGCCGAGGGCGCATAGGTGGCGTTTTCCTCACCGCCTTCAACAGCACCCGACCCTGTGATCGTGCTGAGGAAAATATCGCCGCCATACATGATGCTGTAGCCCACCACCATGTACATGATGCAAGCTACCGCGAACAGCGTAACGTTTTTGGTCAGAATCTCGACCGTGTTCTTTGACCGTACCAATCCTGCCTCGAGCATGGCGAATCCAGCGGCCATCCACATGACCAGTGCACCACAGACGAGGAAGTAGAACGTGTCCAGTGCGTACTGCAACTGAAAAATATCGTATTCCATGAGAATGTTCTCCAAGGCTCAGAATTACAGCGCTTCTTCGCCGGTCTCGCCGGTTCGGATGCGGGTGACATGCTCGAGGGATGAGACAAAAATTTTGCCGTCCCCGATCTTGCCGGTTTGTGCGGCCTTAGAAATGGCCTCGATGGTCTGCTCGACCATGCCATCTGCGATGGCAATATCGATTTTGACCTTGGGTAGGAAATCCACGACGTACTCCGC
>QOPK01000027.1 GCA_003331685.1 Halieaceae bacterium
CCCTACCTTTTCTCCAATACGCTTGCCCCTGCCATTTGCGCGGCTTCATTGAAAGTGCTCGATATGCTCGAGGCGTCAACGGTGCTGCGCGATACGCTCCACGAGAACACGCGGTACTTTCGTGAGCAAATGCAGGTTAACGGATTTGCCATACCGGAAGGCGATCATCCCATTGTGCCGGTGATGCTGGGCGATGCAGTCGTGGCACAAAAAATGTCAGAGCGTCTGTTGGAGCTGGGCATCTATGCCATCGGGTTTTTCTATCCGGTTGTGCCGCAGGGCAAGGCGCGCATCCGCGTCCAGATTTCCGCGGGTCACACTAAAGACGATTTGGACAAGGCGGTGGCCGCTTTTGCCACCGCTCACGGTGAGATTGCCGCCTAGGAGTTCGTTTTTGCAGGCCAGTGGTGTGCTTGCGTCGCCCCAAGCTTGCGCAGTTCTTAGGAAGCAGCTGGCCAACGGCAGTAGGTGAGCGGAGCGGTGGCAGTGCGGCCACGCCAGAGCGTGAGCCGCTTTTAGTTCAGAACGTTGTAGCCCCGTCCGCGCATACAGTTCTTCACGATCTGGTCCGTCTGCGCGCTGGCGTTGGCGCTCGCGGCGCGACGGTTGCGACTGTTGCGGCTGGCGGCAGCAATCACGCCGATGCCCGCACCCTTTTTCGCCGCGCTGGAACCTGAACCACCGCTAATGGCACCAGCGGCGGCGCCAACGGCGGCGCCTTTTACTGCAGTACCGGCTACGGCTTCACGCTGTGGTGCATCGGGCTGATTTTGCACAGCAAGGCCCTCGCATTGCTGTAGGTCTGTTTGGTACTGGGTGTAGTCCTCCACCTGAGACATGTCCACCACCACGTTGTTGGCGTAGGCGGCCTGAACACCGATAACCATTGCAGAGGCTATTGATAGCATCGTTTTCATTGTCATACCGTCACTCCCTGACACAAGCCGTCATGTTTAATGGGTGGAGCAGTTTAACCGGTTTGCCCTGTCACAGATCGCGGGCGGGGCATCAAAAAGTGACAGCTTCGCTATGGGCGCGGGTAGGCTTTCAGGAGCTGCAGTTGTGTCTTGGGTGCGTTCACCCGCAGTCCTTCGTTTTCTATAAGACGATTACGTATTTGGGTATGGCGCAACGGGCCAACGCTTTGGCACATCGAGTGAAGGCGTGCGCTTGCTTGAAAGCCATACTGAAGCGGATTTCAGGGTGAGCCACTGCTCCGGAAATACCACTCCCTTGAAGTCGAGTCACGGAAGACCCCGATGCCAAGGACGGCATTCACCAACGGGAGGTAGTGAGATGGATCTGTATCATCGAATGAGTGATCGCAGCATGGCGAAGCTCTTCTGGATTGCCTAGCACTGTGGTGACTTCGCGACAGCCAATGACATCTTTCAGGCGCTGAAGCAGTGCACCGAGTCAGGCGCTCGGTTCACGCGGCGTAGCAAAGTAGCTGCCTGAATCGTTAGTTGTAGCGAGGGTTCTTCGCGACCAACGGGGCCTGCCCTTGCCGACAGCCGAGGCACCGATCATTATATGTCCTGAGTAAGCGAGCAGATTGGTCATGAGCAACGCCCCGCAAAACCCTGATGGCGAACGCCCCAAGTGGCGCGGTCGGACCGAAGTCTTATTACTGGTCGCAGGCGGTCTGATTCTGCTTATACCGACAATCGCGATATTTCTCGCAGGCGCCGGGTAACGTTATGACCAAACGCTACGCGCCTGCCACCGAGCGAAACCGCGAAGCGATTCTAGCTGTCCTTCACAGCCATCTCCCTGATGAGGGCACGGTGTTGGAGATCGCGTCCGGCACAGGGCAACACGCCGTTTTTTTTGCCCAGCACCTCGCCCCGCGCCACTGGTTACCCACTGATATGGATGCGACTAATCTGGCATCGATAGCAGTCTGGCGCGCGGAAGCTGACCTGGCGAATTTATTGCCGCCTCACAAGCTCGATGTGCGTGACCCGACGTGGCCAAGTGATTCTGATCTCCCCGCGCCGGTCTCGGCGATCGTGAACATCAATATGCTGCACATCTCGCCCTGGGCTTGCTGCGAGGCACTGTTTGCGGGCGCGACTGAGATCTTGGATCACGGTGCCGTGGTGATGATTTATGGGCCCTTTAAGCGTGACGGGCTGCATACGGCGCCCTCCAACGCGGCGTTTGACGAGCAGCTCCGATCACAGGATCCGGAATGGGGCGTGAGAGATCTGGAAGCTGTCGCGGAGGTTGCGGCTGAGCAAGGACTTGCTTGTCAAAAAGTGATTGAGATGCCTGCCAACAATTTGTCAGTCGTATTTGATAAGACCTGACTTTGGCTGAGGCAAAACTGCGAGGGGTTTTCAGCGCAGCTTATGAATACGGAAATTTGCCAAACAAGTAAGCAAGGGAGCAGCCAGAGTCGAGGTGAAGGGAATCCCAATATGACTAGCCGTTGGTGGCGCGGATTGGCTTGGGCCAACTTTGGTTTACTGATGGCGGCGGTCCTTAAATTCATTCCGATTGGTATTTCTCTCACCCACGGCGTGACCCTGAGTGCCGATCAAATTGCGAGAGGGTTGGCTGATGAGCGGGCCTGGGCGCTCGATCTGATTTCTGACACGCCTTACCTGTTGATGGTCTGGATACTGGTCGCATTACTACTCCGTCGCCAAACCGGCGACGCGATGATCAGGCCCTGGCGATCTGGTATGTGATGCGTGTGCCGCGCGCCTCCGACAGATTAACGTGTTACCGCAGTATGGACTGGTAATCAGAGCCACTATTACTAGAGTTGATTTGCACTGGAGATGAAAACCGCGTCGTCGTTGTGTGAGCGGCTCACAATATGGTCGATCGCAGCGGGATCAGAATCAGCACGCACCTAGACCACTGGCTTTCAGGTACATTGACGACCACGAGTTATTGTTGGGTAGTCGGCTATGGAGTCTTCCCTCGTTACCGCCGCCGCGTTGATTGCTCTCGCAGGTGCCCTGTTTCATGGTGTGGTCGGCGGCAAAATCTACATGGGGCATATTAAAGCCAGTGAGCTCATGCCGTTGACTCAGTCATTGAGCGTGGTGTCTTGGCAGATGTTCACGGTCTTTCTGGTAGTGAGTGGCGCGACCCTGCTTTGCGTGGCGATGAAACCCAATCTCGCTTTACTCGCTTACCCCGTGCTGGTTGGCAATGCGTTGGGTGCGGCGCTCTTTTTGTTGCTGGGTGCTATGGGTCACGCCAGACTTTTAAAGTTGCCGGGCATGTATCTGATGGGCCTGACTGCACTGCTGGGTTGGCTGGGAATCGCGTGATCATGAACAGGCTTCTTAAAAACGTAGCAAGGCATTGAAACTCCGGTGCAAGAACTAATGAACCATGTCTTATGGAGAATACGTCGATGATTATAGTAGTGGCGGCGCTTGAATTTGCCAGCCAATCGGACAGAGATGAAGCGGTGGCGCTCGTCGCGGATGTACAGCGACTGACCCGCGAAGAAGAGCCGGGCTGTCACGATTACTGTTTTGCGCCTGACCCGGCTGTTCCCACCCGAATGCAGGTGTATGAATTGTGGGAAGACAGCGACAGCCTGGCGGCGCACTTTGAGCATCCTTACTACGAGCAAATGGCGAGCTTGCTCCGCGGTGTGGGGTTTGTGAGCAGCACCAATCAGGCTTATCTCATCGAGCGGGGCGAGCCGGTTTATACCGACGATGGCAGCAAGAAGACGGTTTTTTTTCAGGACTGACCGCGCCGCCCACGCACCTAGCGGTGAGTAAAAGCGTCTTGGGCGCACCGAAGTGGTTGGCTCATCAACTAGGGCAGGGGTCAGTTGGTTGCAGGCAAGACATCAAAGCCCACGGTCATCCGCTCGACGTTGCTTTGCAGCGCCTCTGTGCCGTGCCACAGATACGAAGGGAAGATCGCCAGCGCGCCTTCCTCGGGTTGCAACCAGTGCTCTGGGCCGAGCGGCTCTCTCGCACGAAACCCCGGCTCACCAAATTTAATCCAACCCTCCTTGCCACCGGCACTGATCACATCGGGCACAGTCAAATAGAGGGCGCTACTGAGCCAACCGCGAGAGTGGTAATGATTTTTATGGAAGCCCATTTTTCTTAAAAGCACAGACCAAGAGTCGGAGAACGTTATCCCCCCTGTGTATCGGCTGGAGACCGGGTGCTCCGCGCTTGGGGGGAATCCTTGAGCGAAGGCTTGGATAGCGTTTGTGAGAACCACCTTGAGGGCGTAAATAATAGATTCTTCCCGGCTGAACAGGTCATCTAGCGTTTGGGTGCCATGCTGCAATGATTGACCGACGGGATGATGCCGCGTGATATGAAGCGCCTTCAGATCCTCTCGGAGCGCTTGAAGGAATGCAGTGAGATTGTCGTAGCCCTCAGGCGTCTCGATGTGCCGCATACCCACGTACTTCTCGTAATTCACGAGCTGATCGTATTCGTCCCGGTGCTCCGCGTAGCGCAGCGCTGTGGCATAGGTGGCCCATGTGTCTTGTCCAGAAGTTCCTGATAAGGTGAGCGGCCGCGCACAGGCAACGGCTTCCTCATAGTCAGCGCCGGCTGCCATGATGGCGGTCGCCAGCTCCAGCGTGTTGCGAGGTAGGCTTGGCAGCAGATGATGCGCCTCCCGCGCAGCGCTCACTGCTTCATCATATTCGCCCATCTCACGAAGGATGTGGCTGCGCTCACAGGCCAAATAGGCGCGAGTCTGCTCTCCGTCGATGGGTACCGCGGCCAAGACTTGCAACGCCTTCTCGCCTTTCTCCTCCAGGAGTAACTTGCGGGCGAAGGCGATGGCCAGCGGTCCTGCGGATGGGTGCTGATACAGTGCCTCAGCGTATGAATGCAAGTACTCGGGGTGTGCCAAGGTACTCAGGTAACCGTTAAACCAGTCATGCAGGTCTGGATTGAGTGGGTCCAGCCGCAGCGCCTCGCGGTATTCGTTAATAGACTCGGTTTCCTCGCCCGACAACGCCAGCGCACTGGCCAGATTGATTCGCACCTCGGCTGCGTCGGGTGCAGATGCTGCTGCGCGTTTCAGCGAATTGCAGGCGTCTGCCAGACGCCCTGATATTTTTTGAATCACGCCAAGACCATTGAGCGCTGCGGCGTTTTCAGGCTCATGGGCCAAGATTTTCTCGTAATGCAGCATGGCGGCGCGATGTTGGCCACTGCGCTGCAGGGATTGTGCGAGACCAACGCGAGCATTGGTGTGCTCGGGCAGTTCCTCAAGGATGTCGGTGTAAAGGGTGGTGGCCTCTTCAAGCTTTGATAGTGCGAGTAGGGAGCGCCCTTTGTTGACTCTCGCGGGTAAGTGCGACGCCGCTGCCTCGAGGGCGCGGTTGTAGCAGTCGAGTGCGTCCTGTTCGCGGTCCATCTGCCGGTAAAGATTACCAAGGTTGGTGACCACAGCGGGTGCAGCATGTAATTCAATCGATTGTTTGAAAGCGATCTCGGCGCCCGTCAGATCAAACTGCCCTTTACGCGCCAGTGCAATCAATTGCCACACATCGGCATCGGCTCCTGACTGGTTGAGCAGGGGTATAAGCAATGCCTCGGCATCGGCGTATTGGTGATTTTGAATCAAGCCGATTGCCTGATTCAGTTGTTCCGCGGTCGCCATTTAGTGGCCTCTTATCCGCACGAATCCGCGCTGAAAACCTGACCCAGATGGTCTCACAGGCCGCAGTCCACTGCATAATGCACCTCCCAGCGCGCTTGCGCATTTAAGCTGCTGCCAAGCGCTGTCAGCTGAGATAGAACAAATATGAAAACTGTCGCCCAACAACCCATGCTGATTGCAACGCTGGGCATCATGCTCTTTTCCATGATGGATGCGGTGATGAAGGGGCAGGCGTTGGCGATGGGTACCTATAACGCCATGTTTTGGCGAATGGCCCTGGGGGCGCTCATCGTGGCGGTGTTGTATCTGCCCAGGCGGCCCGTGCCGGCGTCGGGGCGAGTACTAAAAATTCATGTCATTCGGGCCGCGCTGACCGCGGTGATGGCCTACCTGTTCTTTTTTGGCTTGACGCGCATCCCACTAGCGCAGGCCATCGGCTTATCCTTTATCGCCCCAATCATCACGCTGTTTCTGGCAGTGCCCATTTTGGGTGAGCGCATCGGTGCCAACGCCAAGCTCGCTGCGGTGCTGGGCTTTGTTGGCGTGATGGTGGTTGTCGGTGGTGAGTTGCTGGCGGCTGATGAGGGCAGCGATGCGGTGGGCATGGTCGCGGTGCTGCTCTCGGCAGTTATGTACGCCTTTAACTTGGTGTTGCAGCGGATGCAGGCACTGGTCGCCAGGCCACTCGAGATCGCTTTTTATCAAAACACCATCGTGTTCTTGATGTTGCTAGTCGGCGTGCCGTTTGCCGTCTCTTGGCCTGCGAGTTTTTATCAGTGGGGTGGCGCGGCGCTGGCGGCTGGCCTCGCGGTGGGTTCGCTGATGCTGATGTCACTGGCGTACCGGCAGGCCGAGGCTCAGCGGCTGGTCGTGATCGAATACACCGCGTTTATTTGGGCGGCGATAATGGGCTGGTGGTTTTTTGCCGAGCCCATTACAGCGCGGACTCTCTTGGGCACCGGTTTGATTGTGCTGGGCTGCCTAGTGAGTGCCCGGGGCGGTAGTCGCTAGATACGGGGCTCTCGACGCAAGCCCACCGGGCCGACCGCTGAGGTCATATCGCGCTTTGCTTTGCCGCAATAAAGTCGCCATGCGGCACATATAGCAGGTCGGCGACTTTACGGATCACGTGTTCCTCGTACCGGCTTAGTTCATTATCGGCCATCGCCACTCGCCACATCATGGCGAGCAGATTACGCTTCTGCTCGGCCGATGCCAGTTCATTTAAGGTGCGCGTGAACTCAAAAAGACAGGTAGCAGCGTCCGCCTGCTCAACCGCTGCTTCGGTTATCGTGGACACTTCGTCAGCGCTTAGTTTGAACTGTGCTGCTAACAGCGAGGTGACTGCATCCTGCTCGGTTGTCTCAACAGTAAAATCGGCGCGCGCCACCTCGAACATGAGGGCCGCGCAGGCGAGCTCAAGTGTGCGGTGTTCGGCTTCACCTGCCGCTGTGTGTTCACTCCCCAACAGCTCCTTAAGTTTTTTGAGTAGCATCTATGATTTTGTCAGGGTCTAGCGAAAGACAGATTGCGCGTTTTGTCGGTGAATGGCGGCTGCTGTCATTAGCGCAATGCCTAACACAATACACTCGCCAACAATTTCGTCGGGTGTCCATGCGCCGCCATGGGTCGTTGCGGATAGCACACGACCCGGGATGACCAGACCCACTAGCACACCGCCCGATATCACAAGGGTAGCCTGATTGCGCATCGCCCCTAGCGCTAAAAGTCCGCCTGCGCCGATGAAAAACGCCGCCGAGTCACCGATTTGGGTGCTCCGGCCTGCGCCGTCCAGCAAACTGGCGCCCAGTATTTCCGCCGCGGCAGCCGGTTGCAGCCACCAGAGGACGCCAACTAGTAATAGCCCCAGGCCGGATAACGTTGTGATGATTCGGAGCACGTTCAGCATCAGGTTGTCCTCGCAGTTTGCAAAGAGATGCGTCATACCGCAAATACCACTTTGACGCCGCAATATACTGGCCAAACTGAGGCGGTAAATCTAGTCCCAACTGGGCCCCAACGCTACAGAAGGCGCCTGCACGTAACATGTTTACCAACTGTGAGCCCAGCCCCATGCCGAGGACTTTATTGCCGTTGCCGCTCGATACCTCGGCCATGCAGATATTAGTGAAGAACCTCACAGGCAAGACCATCACCCTTAAGGTGGACCCGTCGGATAGTATCGAGAACGCTAAAGCCAAGATTCAGGATAAAGAGGGCATCCGGCTCGATCAGCAGCAATTAGTCTTTGCGGGCGAGGTGCTGGAGGGTGGCCGAACGCGCTCCGATTACAACATTCAGAAAGAGTCCGCGTTACAACTGACGCTGCTAGACCGGCCCGGCGTGCCGTTAACAATGTTCCCGACACCCGCCTTGTTGCACAACTTTTCGTCCTTCTGGCGCTCCGATGACGTATGACCGCGTGGCGCAAGAGGTAATGGTGGGCTAGCGCCCCAGCTTGTCTCGCAAGCTATAGAAGAGCATTCCCGCCACCAAGCCCGGCCATCGCAATAACGTGCCGCCCGGGAATCCGTGGGTGGGTACCGACGCCATCAGGTCAAAACCGCTGGTATCGCCGTCTATCGCTTCCGCCAGTAAATGCCCCGCCATAGTGGCGGTGGGCACTCCATGACCTGAGAACCCTTGCGCGTACCAAAGGTGCGTACCCACGCGCCCAAAGTCAGGCATGCGGTTCATCGTGATACCCACGGCGCCACCCCAGCCATACTCCACTTCAATTTCATCAAGCTCTGGGTAGATGTTGAGCATGTGGGGGCGAACGAAGGCTTTGATGTCCCGCGGGAAGCGACTCGAGTAGTTCTCTCCGCCACCAAAGAGCATGCGGCCGTCTTCAGACAGTTTCCAGTAGTTGATGACGAACAGCGTATCTGACATCGACAGGTTGTCGCGGTTAATCCGCGACAACAGGTAAGAGGGCAGGGGTTCGGTTGCGATCACGAAGTTATTGATGGGCATGATGTTGCCGGCCAGACGAGGCATGAGCTTGCCGAGATAAGCATTGCATCCGAGTACCACGTGTTGAGCGTTCACCTGCCCATGCGCAGTCTTGACCTCGCTTGATTCACCGTCATGCGCAGGCTGTGCTCGGCTGTGCTCATAGATTCTGACCCCCGCCTGGGCTGCTGCCCTTGCCAGCCCAACGGCGTATTTCAAGGGGTGCAGATGCCGGCAACCGTCATCCAGTAGCGCGCCATAAAATCCCTGCGCGCTGGTGCGCTCTGCCACTGCCTCCGGCGGCAGGTAAGAAAGCTGTTGGTAGCCATACTGAGACTCGAGGTGCTCCAGCTCCTCCAGCAGCTCTTCAGCATGGCTCGGCTTAGCGGCCAAGTGCAAGTTTCCCGAACCCAGCTCGCAGTCAATCTGATGTTCGTCGATCAGCTCACAGACTTTGTGCACAGCGTCGAGCCCGAGCTGCCAAAGACCCTTGGCGGCCTCCATCCCGACCCATTTTTCGATGCTGGCTTGATCCGCCCGTTGACCTGTACCGACATGCCCGCCGTTGCGCCCTGACGCCCCCCAGCCTACACGCTCGGCCTCTAACAGCACCACATCGTAGCCCTTTTTCTTCAGGTGCAAAGCGGTAGACAGGCCGGTGTAACCGCCACCGATTACACAAACATCGGCGGTCTCCTCGCCCTGTAAAGGCGGGAAAACGGGCAAAAGTGGCGCTGTGGCGGCGTACCAGCTCTCAGGGTATTTCCCTGCTGTATGGCCGATGATTTGGTCATTCATGGTTGGCATTATGCCGCTTGCCGGTGTCGAGACGCCATCCGATACTGTGTGCTTGTTGAGCTGCCCGCGGGGCGTTATGAGTGAGCCGAACCATAAAACGGCATCCAATCAAGCAGGCGCGTACAGTCCTGGGGGCGCGAATGACGCGTCTCAGGTGCCCTCTGCCGATATGGCCACCATCGAGGCGTGGCTGAAAGAGCACAAAATCTCCGAGGTGGAATGTCTCGTTCCCGACATGACGGGCAATGCCCGTGGCAAATTTATACCGGCGCACCAATTCACCGCGAACCGTGAAATCAAGTTGCCCGAATCGATCATGGTGCAAACCGTCACAGGTGAGTACACCGACGACCATTGGGATTTCGTTGAGCCTACTGATACGGACATGTTGCTCAGACCCGATGCCTCCACTCTGAGGCTGGTGCCCTGGGGGCGAGAGCCGACCGGGCAGGTCATTGCCGATTGCTACAAGCCCGATGGCGAGCCTCACCCGCTGTCGACTCGTAACGTGCTGCGGTATGTACTGGGGCTCTACGAGGAAGCCGGCCTGAAACCGGTGGTGGCGCCCGAGGTGGAGTTTTACCTCGTCAATAAAAATACCGACCCCGACTACGAGCTGATGCCGCCCAAGGGGCGCTCAGGTCGCCGTGAGGTCGCGCGTCTTTCTTACAGCATCGATGCTGTGGCGGAGTTCGAGGATTTCGTAGAGGACATGTACGACTTCGCCGATCAGCAGCAGTTGGATGTTGATACGTTGATTCATGAGAACGGCGCCGCGCAGTTGGAGATTAACTTCAATCATGGCGACCCGCTGGCGATGGCCGATCAGGTCTTTGTCTTCAAGCGCACGGTGCGCGAGACCGCGCAGCGGTACAACATGTACGCAACCTTTATGGCCAAGCCCATGCAGCGCGAGCCTGGTTCTGCGATGCACATTCACCAGAGCGTGATTGATCTCGAGACGGGCAAAAATATCTTCGCTACCGACGACGGTCAGCCGAGTCAGGCCATGATGGAGTTCATGGGGGGCTTGCAGCGCTATACGCCGGAGCTCATTAGCTTCTATGCGCCTAACGTGAACTCCTACCGGAGGCTCGCGCCCGATATCTCTGCGCCAATCAACTTAAGTTGGGGCTTTGATAACCGCACGACCGCGTTCCGGGTGCCCAATTCCGACCCTGCCAATTTGCGGATCGAAAATCGTTTCCCCGGTGTGGATGCCAACCCCTATCTGGCGATCACAGCGACGCTAGCCAGTGGGCTTTTGGGCATGCGCCAGCATCTGCAACCCACCGAACCGCATCAGGGTACGGCCAACGAAGACAGCGTCGGCGTAGCTCGAACGCTGGAAGAGGGTGTCCGCAAGCTCAATAACACCCCCGAGCTACAGGCCATGATCGGAGAGTTGTTCATGCGTGCCTATGCCGCAGTAAAGCTCGATGAGTTCGAGGAGTTCAACCGCGTGATCAGCTCCTGGGAGCGCGAGCACCTGCTCCTTCAGGTATAACGCGGTGTCTGAAAGCCTGTCCCGATTTTTTTTCGGTCATTGCGTATGACGGACTCGAACCTCGGTCATCAGAATTTTCGCTGGGTGAAGTATCTGACCTATGCGCTGCTGTCATTGAATATCTTTTTATTCCTTGCAGAAGAAATTGACAGCGCGCGATTCGCCATCGCGAGTGGCGAAGATGTGGTGATGGGGGTGCAACTCTTCTCGGCCACTTTGGATACCCTTGCCTGGGTCATCCTGCTGCTCCTATTTGAGCTCGAAACGGCAGTCATCCCCGACGACCGCCTAAAGGGCCCTCTTCGGTTTGCTATTCACGGCGTGCGAATGCTGTGTACCGCCACGATCGTGATGGCGTTCCTCGGCTACTTCGGGGAATGGCGTACGTTGCTGCCCAGTGAGCTCTTGGTGGGAGAGGCCTGTATGCGAGTTATCGAGGGCTGGTCCTATATGGTTAAGCTCGATGATTTTGTGCCGCTCACAGCCGAGAACTGTGGTCAGTTTGGCTCTGATACGCGGCTTGTTACCGGACTCGACGGAGTGATCGCATCGCCCTCGGGTTTGCTCGAAGGTCAGCGTCTGGCGCTGGTGGATGTGATCAATTCTGCTACGTGGATTCTCGTGGTGATCTTGTTGGAGATCGAAGTGAGATTACTGACCCGGTGGGGAGGGGGACCCCGACCGATGGCGCGTATTGCCAATAGTCTAAAGATCGTGCTGTACACCACACTCGTGGTGGCCGCGATTTACTGGGGCTTCAAGGGCGATTTCCTAGACTTCTGGGACGCTGCGCTGTGGCTATTCGCCTTCGTCTTTATCGAGCGCAACGTCTTCGAGTGGCAGCAGGAAATCCGTGACCAGACCGACAGTACCCAAGAGTCAGTCTGATTCAGATTTCGTCGCCGAAATCGAGGTCGTAATCGCCGAGCTCTTCTCGCAGTCTCAGCATCTCCAGGCGTTCCTCAGCCCGTCGACGCTTCGCTGCTTTCAAAGCCTTTTCGGTGACCGCCTCGGCAAAGTCCAGTGACTCAAAATCCTCGTCAGTCAGCTCCCCTAGACCCGGCTCAAAAAAATCTTCGCCCGGTTCCTCAGTTACCGCAGTGGTATCTCTCTCACCCATAAACCACCTCCCGATGATCCTGAACAAAAGACCAGCACCTGCTGCTGGTTCGCGCCATCTCAGCGCAGCCGCTCTTATGTCACAAGAAATTTTTTGATCTGAAGCGGCATATCGCACATAACAAATTAAGCTAAGTGTTGTGCTTGTTTTGGATGTATAAAGATAAGTTCCCCCTGATGATTTTGCCCCGACGGCTTGCTGCTGCGGTCCGCGCGAACATGCTAGGGGTAAGTCCTCTCCGCATTAACAAGCCCACGTGCAGATTTGATTCACCACCCAGTGGCATATGGGTGAGCGCATCGGTTAAGAGGCAGCTTTGAGTCGGTGAGCTTCAGCTCAATTTCGTAGCGATGGTCTCGACAATCTCGTCAGGCGTTGCGTCATCACAGTCAACCACAATTTCACCGTAACGCTCGTAAAGGGGGACGCGCTCTTCGTAAAGATCTTTAAGACTCTGCTCGCCATCGGCGGCAATACCGCGGTGGGGTGCGAGGGACACACGGTAGTCAATGGTGTCGAATCGTGCGCGCAGGTACACCACGATGGATGCAGCGCTGAGGCGCGCCATAATCTTTTCGCTATAGACCACCGAACCACCGGTGGAAATGACCGAAGGGAACAGGGGCATGCCGGTTAACACTTGCTCTTCGATCGCTCTGAACGCCGCGTTGCCGTGGCCATCCACAATTTGCTGCAGGGACTGGCCTTCCTGCGCCTCGATCAGTCCATCCGCATCGACCAATTCGAGATCAAGTCGCGCCGCCAATGCGGTGCCGATGGTGCTCTTGCCGCTGCCGGGCATGCCAATCAATGAAATGATCTTATCGCTGGCCACAGTGATCAGTGTTCCTTTTCAAGGTCGGGTCACACCCTGCTATGGGTCATGCACTGCTAAGAGACCCTAGATTACCCAATACAGATTACCCAATACAGATTACCCGATACCCAATGCAATTTATCGACAAGCAGCGTGAGTTTCGTGCAACGCTGTCCTTACGTGAAGTGCTGTGTGACCGATCACCGCGCGTCTAGATGTCGTCAAGGCTGAAGGTCGTCTGTCGGGGGTAGCTCGGCTTGGGGCAGCGTCAGTTCGCCCAGTCGCGCTCGGCCTTGAACTGCTGGGAGAGATACTCCATCTGGTCTGCCAGGACCCGCTCTTTGGCCAGATAGTGCCACTCGTAGGTGTTTGGCCGGAAGGGCACAGCGAGCAGTGGCATGTGGGCTTCCTCTGGTGTTTGGCAATCCTTTAGCCAGTTGCAGCGCTTGCAGGCAGCGACAACGTTTTCCCACTTATCGCTGCCGCCGCGGGAGATAGGCACTACGTGATCCCGAGTCAGCTCGCTGCGACTGAACTGACCCCCGCAATAAAGACAACGGTGGTCATCGCGTCGAAACAGCGTACGGTTGCAAAGCGGCGGCGTGAAGTGATTCATCACCCGCCCTTCAAGGGCAACAATCGGTTGCAGGATAATTTCCGAGCGGATGCCGGTGAGGCGTTGAATGCCCCCAAATACGGGGGGAAGGGATTCCCCGATGCCGTAAAGGACATCGCCGCGGGCGTAGGCGGTTACCGCCTCGTTCAGTGTCAGCCACCCTCTGGGTTGACCTGACACGTCCAGCTTGAGAATCGCTTGCATGGGTCTCGCTCACTGGTTTCTTCGACGTTACTGAAAAAGCCAGCGCGTGACAATCACTGAAACAGAAAATTCATCGACCTTACTGCGCTAGCCATACGCCACTGACCAGTTCGTGCTCGCCATGCAGCACCCGGCCACAGAACTGCTCTCCCACTTGGACCGCACCCACCCCGGCTGGGGTGCCGGTCATGACGATATCGAAGTCTTCCAACACCAGAAACTGGCGAAGCTCCTCGAGAATCACTTCGGGCGGGTAAAGCATCAAACTAACATCGCCTTTTTGTCGCAAGGTATCGTCGACCATCAATTCCACACCGAGTCGCGACAGATCCTCGGGCGCCGTAACAAATTCGCTGAAAAGCGCTGAGCCGATAAAGGCCTTGCTGCGCTCCCAGGGCAGGCCCGCAGCCTTGAGCCTGGTTTGGGTTTCGCGCTTGGTGAGATCGAGACCAAAACCGACCCCTGCGACCTCGCCACAATGCATCAGGAGGCAAATCTCGCCCTCGTAGTGCAGTGGCTCATCGAGCGCTGCGAACAACTCAGTGCCGATCGACGTTGCGGGCTTCATGAACACGACCATGTTGTCGGCGGGAGCCGATGCCATTTCCCTGATATGGGCGGCATAGTTTTTGCCGACGCAGACCACTTTGCCAGGGCGCACTGACTGGCCGTTGAACACCACTGATCCCATGGCGATTCCTCCAGAACAGTCTGCACTATAAGCCTGCCGTGGGGGGGCTGTCCGCATCGCCAATCGCCGCCCGTTCGGGTAGGCTTGCGCCCCTCAAATTCACGACAACAACATTACGAGGGGACAGCATGTTGCGTCGGTTTATTCAGCTCAGCGCGCTTGCGATGGGGCTCGCGAGTGCATCCGTGACGGCGATGGAGCGGCCCAATATTCTGGTTATCTGGGGCGATGACATCGGCTTTTGGAATCTCTCCACCAACAACATGGGCATGATGGGCTACCAGACGCCCAATATTGATCGCATCGCCCAAGAAGGGGCCAAGTTCACAGATTACTACGGTCAGCAGAGCTGTACCGCGGGGCGCTCGGCCTTCATCACAGGACAGTCACCGATTCGCACCGGTTTGACCAAGGTGGGAGTGCCTGGCGCTGATCTGGGCATCCGACCTGAGGATGTGACCCTCGCCACACTTCTTAAAGAACAAGGCTATGCCACGGGCCAGTTTGGTAAGAACCACCTCGGTGATCGCAACGAGTTTTTGCCCACCGAACACGGGTTTGACGAATTCTTCGGCAATCTCTACCACCTGAATGCCGAGGAGGAGCCGGAGGATCCGGACTACCCCCAGAATCCTGCTTTCCGCGAGCGCTTTGGCCCTCGTGGAGTGGTGCACAGCTTTGCTGATGGTCGCGTGACCGATACCGGTCCGCTCAATAAAAAGCGCATGGAAACGGTTGATCTCGAGTTCCTCGATGGTGCACAGCAATTTATTCAGCGCGCCGCCGAGGACGACAAACCCTTTTTCGTTTGGTTCAACTCGACCCGAATGCATTTCTGGACCCATACTCCGGAAGAGGAAGAGGGGCTGTCGGGACAGGGTTTCTACAACGACGCCATGGTGGGCCACGACAACCTGGTGGGCAGGCTGCTGGATCAGCTCGACAAACTGGGTATCGCGGACAACACCATCGTTTTCTACAGCACTGACAACGGGCCGCACTTCAATACCTGGCCTGACGCGGCGATCACGCCCTTTCGAAGCGAGAAGAACACCAACTGGGAGGGCGGGTTCCGGGTGCCAGCCATGATCCGGTGGCCGGGCAAAATTCCCGCCGGTTCGATCCTAAATGACATGATGTCCCACGAGGACTGGGTGCCAACGCTCATGACCGCGGCGGGCCGCCCAACGGTGACCGAAGAGCTAAAGGCAGGCGTGAACATTAACGGGCGTGAATACCACAACCATTTGGATGGCTATGATTTTCTGCCCTACCTCACCGGAGAGACTGACCGCGGCCCGCGGAATACGTTTTATTACTGGAGTGATGATGGCTTGCTGACCGCGATGCGAGTCGGTGACTGGAAAGTCGTCTTTGCCGAGCAGCGTGCAAAGGAATTTGATGTGTGGCGGGAGCAGTTCGACACGCTGCGTATCCCCAAGGTCTTTCATTTGCGCCGCGACCCCTTCGAGCGCGCTGACGAGCACTCGAATACCTACAACGACTGGTGGGTGCGCACCGCATTACCGCGTTTGACCATGGCGCGGGTTCAGCTGCAGGGTTTTCTTGAGACGTTGAAGGTGTATCCACCCCGGCAGCGTCCGGCGAGCTTCACCATTGATCAGCTGATGGAACAGCTATACGAACGCGCTGAGTAGCAGTCTCGAGCACCGATCCATATCGCAGCACTGCGAGAAGTGTTTCTGAGCGTTTTCTCGGTCACTCGTCCTAAAAAAGCGAGCCGCTAAGCTCGCTTTTTTAATGACAAGGTTCCAGGCGATCAGTGCCCGCCAGACGGATCGACCTCCCAGCTCTCGGTAAGGAAGGCATGTACCACGCCGCCATCAACCGCAATGGTTTCGCCCACCACGTAGTTACCCGCGCGCGAAGCAAGGTAGATGGCTACACCCGCCATATCCTCGTCATTACCGATGCGGCCTGCCGGCACGTGTTGACCCACAATGTCACCCAGATCCCTTGCGGCCTTGTTCATTTCAGAAGCAAACGCCCCAGGGGCGATACCGGTGACGAGAATACCGTCTTTCACTAGTCGAGCTGCGAGTCGTTTGGTCAGGTTGATCACCGCTGCTTTGGAGGCTTGATAGCTGTAGGTTTCCCAAGGGTTCAGCCGCAGACCGTCAATGGAGGCGATATTGATCACTTTGGCGGGCTGCTCATCCGATGCACCGGCTTTCAGCAGGCCGTGCATCGCCTGCGTCAGGAAAAAGATCGACTTGACGTTAAGGTCCATGACCTTGTCCCAGCCCGCTTCGGGGAACGTCTCAAAGGACTCACCCCAGGCGGCGCCTGCGTTATTCACGAGGACATCCACGCCGGATTCATGTTCGGCCATGGTGGCGGCCAGGGCCTTGCAGCCGTCTACGGTAGAGATGTCCTGCGGCATGGCAATACAGTTGGGCCCTAGCTCTTCGGCGACGGCCTCGCAGATGTCCGATTTACGGCTGGAGATGTATACCTTGGCACCCTGAGCAATAAAACCGGTGGCGATCATCTTGCCGATGCCCCGTGAGCCGCCAGTGACCAGCGCAGTGCGTCCGGCCAGAGAAAAAAGAGATTGGGTATCCATGAACAATATCCTGTGTGAGGGGTAGGGTGGAGCCGTAGCTCAATTGGCACGGATTATGCCATAACTGATCGCGGACTCAGCCTACCGACGCGCTGCCACCTGCCAAAATTGGCCATCGAGAGTCATGCCTGTGTCTTCACTGTAAAACGGGGCCACAGCCTCAACCACTTTGTCACGGACCGGCTGCTGCAGGTCCTCTGACGCTTCGCGGACCATTTGAGCAATCGGGCCGATCTGAACCAGTCGCTCGACAATATCGACAAGGCTCAACCCGCGGCCGAAGTTCAATGGTTTTCGCAGCGGCGTCACGGCGACGCTTCCGAATCCTGCGCTGGTCAGGATCTCCTTGATGTAGTCAGCTTCTTCAAACGCGAACGGGCCCGGGGTGCGCGAGGGCATCTCTGGCGGTGCCGGCAACAGCTCGAGGGCCGCCCTCGCCGGCACGGTCATAAAAGGGTTCACGGCGCGAGGTTGCCAGCAGCAAAAGGCCAGACGGCCCGATGAGCGGAGGGCGCTGCGAATATTGGTAAACGCGGCGACCGGGTCTTCGAAAAACATCACGCCGAAGCGCGAGAAGACCACGTCGAAACTTTCTGGTTCAAAAGTGTGGGTTTGCGCATCGGCTTCCACAAAATCAATCGAGGTGTGCTCCGCGTTGCGCTCAGCCGCAAGCTGACTCGCAACTGCCAACATGGGCGCAGAGATATCGACACCCACTACGGAGCCCTCTGCGCCCACCCGGTCGGCAAGACTCAGTGAGGTATGGCCACAGCCGCAGCCAATATCGAGGACGTGCTCCCCCGGCTGGGGTGCCAGCGTGTCCATCACGGATTCCCCCAGTGGCTGCAACATGGCTTCCATGAGTGCATCGTGGGTGACCCAGTTGCGACCCGTCTCGCCGTTCCAGAATTCGATTTGTGTAGCGTTATCTAAGCCCATATCAGCCTCAAAGACTCAAAGGTTTGGAGATTCAG
>QOPK01000028.1 GCA_003331685.1 Halieaceae bacterium
TGGGGCGGATGCTCGGCGGCGCCAAACTGACTGACAGCACCCTGGCGCACGCGCGAGAGATGTTGGAGAGCAGTTAAGCCCCGGTTTTCTTTCGGACGCGAAGCACCAACGTGTGATCAATGATCTCGTATCCGTGCTGCTCTGCTATCAGGTGCTGGCGACGCTCGATTTCCTCGTCAATAAACTCAATCACTTCGTTGGTATCGACGTCCACCATGTGGTCGTGGTGGTGATCCGGCGCCATTTCAAAAACCGAGTAACCCGCCTCGAAATTATGGCGAATGATCAGATCTGCGGTTTCAAACTGGGTCAACACGCGGTAAACCGTCGCCAGTCCTATATCTTCGCCAGTATCGCGTAGCCGCTGATATAAATCTTCTGCACTCAAGTGATCTCCCTGCTCAGAAGCATCACCCAGCATGGCCAGAATTTTCAATCTAGGGGCGGTGACTTTGAGACCCGCTTTTTTTAGCTCTCTATTTTGTGAGGCCATGCTTGAAAGGTTCTCGAAGGATGCGGTTTGACGGTATCATGCCAGCCCGAATTGTTCCTTGGAAGCTAATGTGTCGCAAGTGAGTCCCCTAATCCGGCCGCTCGCAGTCGGTTGTTTGCTAGCCGGTCTGATCGGTTGCGGCAGTAACATAGGCTTTCCCGGCGTTTATCGCATCAATGTCGAGCAGGGCAATGTGGTGACAGAGGAGATGGTGGATCAGCTTCGTCCGGGGCTCAATCGTCGGCAGGTACGCTACATCATGGGCACACCGCTCATCGAAGACTCATTCCATGAGGACCGCTGGGACTACCGCTATACGCTGCGCAATGGCAATGAAACGCTGACTGAGACGCAACTGACCCTCTGGTTTGAGGGGGATGAATTAGTGCGCGTGGAGGGGCCCGACGCCCCCAACTGGGAAGAGTCTCAATCTGAAGGGCCAGCATCCGAAGCGCCAGAAGTGTCCTGACCGCCGTCCGCTCGGGCCGCTTTAGCCTTGGCCGCTCGCGCTTTGCGAACCTCTTTAGGATCGACCAGTAACGGCCTATAGATCTCGACTCTCTCGCCCGCAGTCAATACACGATCAGCGGTTGTCGCTTTACCCCACACGCCAATCTTAAGGTCAGGGCCGACCACCAACTCGTCGAATACTTCATCCAGCTTGCTGAGCGTCACGGCCTCAAGTGCGGTGGTTCCCGGCGGTACGTCGAGCTTTACGATCCGCTGTTTCTCGGGCAAGGCGTAGGCGACTTCGACACAAATGCTATCGCTCATGTTGCCACCTCCAGCTCTTGGTTCGCGCGTCGCACCACTGCATCGACAAGGTCGAGCGCCACCTTGTCGAATAATTTACCCGCAGCCGCGTTCGCCAGCCCACTGGTCAATTCAAAATGAAGCCTCAAAGAGGCCTTACAGGCAGCGTCACCGAGAGCGCGAAACATCCACTGCCCCGAAAACGAATCAAAGGGCCCGTCCACCAGCCTCAGCTCAATTTTTTCTGGCCGCGTCATCGTGTTGCGGGTGGTAAAGCCGCGGCTGATGCCGGCCCGGGACAGGCGCAGCGTCGCGGTCACGATCTCCTCTCCGCGCTCGTGAATTTCGGCGCCCACACACCCCTCCAGAAACTCCGGATAACGCTCGATATCAGCCACCAGATCAAACACCTGTTCAGCCGCGTAGGGAAGCAGCGCGCTTCGCTCTATAACAGTCATACCGGGAGTTTACCGAACAACGCTGGAGAACGCCGGTCCGCTAGAAGACGGCTCGCAGCAACCAGAATAGGCTCGCGGGTGGGGCCAGCCAACGCAGGACAAACCACCACATGCGGAACAACCAGGTAGGTTCGCGGTACAACTCACCCCGCAGCGCGGGTCGAGGCAATAACCATCCCACAAACCAGGCGCTCATCAAGACACTGCAGGGTAGCAACCACTGCATTGACCAACTGCCCACGCGCAGCAAGGGTAACGTGCCGCCAAATAGCAGCACAGCGACAATAAGCACCACCAACGTCGCCCCCAACACGGCGCCACTGACCCTACCTAGCTGACACTCGTTCGCCAAAAAAAGGACCGTCGGCTCCAGCAACACAACCGCTGCGCCCCAGGCGAGCAGCGCGGCGGCGGCAAAGAACAACGCACCATAGGTCTCACCCAGCGGGAGGTTGGCAAAGGCATAGGGCAGACCGATAAAGAGCCCTGCCAACCCCTCGACCGGCGAGACATTCGACTCGAACAACAGCGCCGAGAAGATGACGGCGGTCACGATTAGAAAACTCGTATCAATCACCGCAACAGCGAGCACCGAGCGACCCCAGGGGAGCCCGGTCGGCGCCTGTGCGCCCAAAGCCATGCCGATGCCCAAACCGGCACCCAATGTGACCCCTGCGGCGCCCAATGCCTGCCAGAAGGCGCCGATCTGCAAGTCGTCCGCCCGATACGAGAAGAGAAAATCCTGAACAGGCCGCATGTCGGTATAGAAAAAAGCGAAATCTAATACGCCCAAAAGCGTAATCGCTGCCGCCGGTAGACACGCCCATGCCAAAAATCCCATCCCAAATCGGATACCCAGCGCCGAGACGCTTCCCGCCGCCACCAGCAACAAGAGGGTCCAAATGAACTGTGCAGGACGATCATCGACAAAAGCCAAAAAATCGGCTGCAACATCGATCGCACTCGCAGAAGCTAGCTGCCCGGAGTACAAGGCACTGACGCAGTGAAGGCACCAGACCGCAGTGAGAATCGCTACGGCAGCGAAGACCAATCCCAACAATGCTTGCGCGACACCCAAATGGCGCCAGCGGGAATCCAGATTGCCAACACTGGCTGCCCAGTGCAGCGCCAGCCCGGGGGAGCCCCTTCCCAGACTGCCAATCGTCACCTCGGCAATCAGCACCGGCACACTGAGCACACACAGCGCAACCAGATACATCATAAAAAACGCGCCGCCACCGTGTTCACCCATGAGGTAGGGAAAACGCTGCAGGTTGCCCAAGCCCACGGCCACCATGGACAGCGTCAGTACCAGGGTGCTTCTCGCCCGCCAGGGCTGCGGGACATTGTCATCCAGCACGCAGGAGTGGCCCCAACATAATTCGCCACGGGTCAGGTCGAAAGAATACCGACGCGATGCCCGACAGGCGCCCGTATAATGGGTTCATGGCGAAATCCAAACGCAACAAGACCTCTGACAATACCATCGCCCAGAATAAAAGAGCACGCTTCGACTACCACCTGCTGGAATCATTTGAAGCAGGCGTATCGCTGGCGGGATGGGAAGTCAAAGCACTCAGGGCTGGCAAAGCTGAGCTCACTGACTCCTATGTGCTGATGAAAAACGGTGAGGCGTTTCTGTTGGGCGCCAACATAGCTCCGCTGGAAACGGCATCGACCCATTTTGTGACCGACCCCACCCGAACCCGCAAGTTGCTGCTGCACAAAAAAGAACTTGCAAAGATCAATGCCGGGGTTACGCAAAAAGGCCAGACCTGCGTCTGCACGGCGCTATTCTGGAAAGGGCATTTGGTCAAGGCCCGCATTGAACTCGCTCAGGGTAAAAAGCAGCATGACAAACGCGAGAGCCAAAAGGATCGCGACTGGCAACGCCAGAAAGCGCGCATCGTGCGCGACAACGTCAAGCAGTAGTCAGCCCCAGAACAGCGCTTTGGCCGAGATAGAGAGGCCAATCAGAATGCATAGCCCCACAACAAAAGGTCGGTAGGCCGCGCCGGCATATCGGGCGAAGGCCCAATTACCAGCCTGATTGCCCAGCCACATTGCTGGCAGAGCAATCCATAGCAATTGAAAAGGTCGGGGAGAAATCAGCCCCGCCGCACCGAACATGACGAGTGACACCAGGCTCGAACACCAGAAAAACATCATGAGGAAGGCCCGGGACTTCACTGGTTCGGGAAGGGTCGCCATCACATAGAGAATGACTGGCGGTCCGGGAATGGCGAATGCACCGTTCATCAGGCCCGATGCCACACCGATTGCCGATGCTGCTGGACTCGAGGCGGTACTTTCACTGGGGGCGAAGCGCGCTAGCACCACCGATGCGATGACAACTGAGACGCCAATCCAGAGCTGAAATTCAGCGACAGACAGTGATGCGAGGAACCAGACCCCGATGGCCGTGCCTATGACACTGCCGGCGACCATGGGCCTGGCCGACGCAGCCGGGAACAAACCCCACCAGGAGCGATAAGAGAGCAGACCCAATAGAAGCGCCAATACCGCGCTGAGGACCACAGCGTCACCTGGCCTTAAAAAGAAGGAAAACGCCGGGACCACCAGCATGGCAAACCCAAATCCGGTAAAGGCCCGGAGCAACGCGGCAAGACCCACTGACGCTGCCACAAGCAGCGCTTGCTCAGCAGGGACAGCGAACAGCTGAGTAATTTCCATCAGTGTTGCGCCAACCTTACCGGCGCGCCGCATTCAATCGAACCACTCTGGATGACTTTGGCGCAGAGTCCGCCGAAACCGAACATGGCAATGACACCGCCCGGGCCCAACTCTGATTCCATGCGTGCGCATGGGTGACAGAGCTGCGTCGCCTCCAGTAGCGCTTCACCGACCCAGAACCGCTGCCTGCGCAGCGCATTGAGATTCAAACCCGACACCACGATGTTCCGGCGCAAGCGGGCGGGATCTAGATTCGCTTCGCCCAGGTGCGCAGCGATCTGGGTCATGAACTCCCGCGAGATGAGCGTCACCTGGCGTCCAGAACCTGGTGTCTTGGACATTCGATGATCCCCCTCAAGGCCGAGATCAGCCACCGCCTGCACCCGTGAAAGCGACTGCAACGGCTCGCGCCTGCGAGGCCGTACACCGATCCACTGCACCCTACCGATACCCAGCGTGCCCAGATACTTATCTAGCGGGCTTTTACGTTGTGACATTGCGTGTTCCTTGGGCGCGGTGCAGTTCAGAGCATAACGATGGCGCGGCGGGTCGTCACATGAAATCGCCTCCATCGCCCAAACAACATGAAACCGGGGCCATTTACCCGCCTTTCCGCGCCATCAACACTAATGACCTTTGCAACGAACACCACTGACGGTTTCGGTACCCGTAAACAAGTGATCCGGACGGTAATAGTTGGCGTAACCGATATGTCAGTGTCTACAGGCCGCTTGCGATAAGCAAAGAAGGCCACTCTGGGGATGACTCTGTCGCTTCGGGCATGCCGTATCGCCGGAAACACATTGGGGTGCGCGTCTGCAAGCGACCGGTTCTTTCCGGGGCTTGTGAGCCGCCGCCTTTCTAGAGAGAGGAGGCGTTGTGACACATCACGACGGAGACTGGGGCATTCTGAGCACCCAGCAAGACGAAGATCAGGCGCGCGCGCAAGCTGTAAGCGATCCTGCCGCTTATCACGCAGCAATTGCTGCAAAAGAGCTCCATTGGTACGACACCGGCGGTGGGCAGTGGATCTCCAAACCGGGTGACGACGCCTGGCAAGGCTGGCATGCAGCATCCGGCGCAGAGGGCTCCGCCGACGCGAGCTGGACCCCATGGTCGTTAGCGCTTGACGCTAACGCGGCACCTTTCTATCGCTGGTTTGTCGACGGGCAGACCAACGCCTGCTTCAACCTTCTCGACCGCCACGTATTATTGGGCCGCGGCAGAAACCAGGCGCTCGTCTTCGAAGGTGACCGCTGGGATCCCTCCAAAAATGAAGGGCGCGGCGGCCCGGTTTTCGAGCAGCGCCTCTCTTACCGAGAGTTGTTGATTGAAGTTGCCCTCCGCGCGCGGGTGCTCGAAAGCCTGGATCTTAAAGCCGGGGACCGTATTGCGCTGAACCTGCCCAATATCCTAGAGCAGATTTTTTACATTTTGGCCGCACAGCGGCTTGGGGTGATTTACACCCCCGTCTTCGGCGGCTTCTCTGCGAAAACACTGTCTGATCGCATTCATGATGCCGGCGCGAAAGTCGTGATTACCGCTGATGGTGGGTATCGCAACGCCGAGGTGGTCCCCTACAAAAGCACCTATACCGATCCCGCACTGGACAACTATGTCCCTCGCCCCGCCGCACTGCAGGCGCTGTCTGAGACGCTGAAGTCTCGTCTGCCCGCCGACGTGGCGGAGCGCCTCGAGACACAAGTGGCCGAGGCCGTTGCTGGAGAGATCACACTCGAGCGTGCTGATGTCATGCGAGAACTGGGTTTGGCGCTGGAGCGCGAGCGAGGCACGGCCCCCGAAATTATTGCGGAACTTCGCACCACCGTGGCCAGCGAGTTGGCCAGCGTTAGTCACGCCGTGACCAACGTCATTGTTGTGCGCTACACGGGCAATGACATTGTCGAGCACAGCCGAGACCGCTGGTCGCATGATCTGGTAGCTGGGGTCGAGGCAGAGTTTTTGGCGGACTCAGGTGTGGCAGATCGCGCCTTACTGGATAACTTGGACGACAACGCGTTCTGGAAGGCCGTTGGCGCCGCCATGCCAGCGGTGCCCGTCGAAGCCGACTGGCCGTTGTTCATCATTTACACCTCTGGCTCCACCGGCAAACCCAAGGGCGTGGTTCACACTCACGGTGGCTGGCTTTCGGGCATCACCCACACCATGCGGACAGTGTTCAACGCCAATCAGGATGACTGTCTATACGTCATTGGCGACCCGGGCTGGATTACCGGTCAGTCGTATCTGATCGCCGCGCCACTGGCGTTCGGCATGTCCACGGTCATTGCCGAAGGATCCCCCCTCTTCCCCCATGCAGGTCGTTTCGCCTCCATTATCGAGCGTAACCGGGTCACGCTGTTCAAGGCGGGCTCCACTTTCCTGAAGGCGGTCATGACCGATCCTGCGAGCGCGCAGGAAATGTCTCGCTACGACATGTCGACACTCAAAGTCGGCACCTTCTGCGCGGAACCGGTGTCACCAGCCGTGCAGAAGTTCGCGATGGAGAACATCTGCTCGCACTACATCAATTCCTACTGGGCTACCGAGCACGGCGGCATCGTCTTCTCCTGCCCCTGGGGTGACTTCAAACCGCTGGAAGCGGACGCTAAGACCTGGCCACTGCCATGGATTCAGGCACAGGTGCGGATTGTTGAAGAAACCAGCGACACGGGCAGCGTCAGCCAGTGGCGAGAGGCTGAGGCCGGTGAGAAAGGCGAGTTGGTGATTACCCAGCCCTATCCTTATCTGGCAAGAACACTCTGGGGCGCGGGTGATGCGCTGGGCACCGATGACTGGCAGGGCGATATCGACCGCTTCGCCGAGGTGTACTTCAAGCGTTGGGATGGAGAACTGACTTACACACAAGGTGACTACGCGCGTCGAGGTGATGAGGGCGCGTTCACGCTGCACGGTCGTTCTGATGACGTCATCAACGTTTCGGGCCACCGCATTGGTACCGAGGAAATCGAAGGTGCGATCCTGCGAGATAAAACGCTGCGACAGGATTCCCCGGTCGGTAACGTGGTCGTGGTGGGCGCCCCCCATGACGAGAAAGGTGAAACCCCCGTTGCATTTCTGGTAGCCGCGGCAGGCCGCAAACTCTCAGATGAGGATCTTGCACGACTGCAAAACCTCGTGCGCACTGAAAAAGGCGCCACCGCAGTTCCGTCAGACTTTTTGGTGGTGTCAGCGTTCCCCGAAACCCGCTCAGGCAAGTACATGCGCCGCACGCTGCGAGCAATCTTGCTCGACCAACCTTTGGGCGACCTGTCTACGCTGCGAAACCCCGAGTCGGTGGAGGAGATTCAGGGCGCCGTAGCGCAATGGCGAGACTTTGGCCGACTGGCCGAGGCGCGGCAGATTATTCAGACCTGGCGCTACCTGCGCGTCGAAACCCATCGCTTGGACGACAATCACAAGGTCGCGCTGTTGGTGATCAACCACCCGCCGGTCAACGCACTCAATGAGCGCACCCTCGATGAACTTCACACCGTGGTGCAACAGCTCGAGCATCAGGATGACGTGGACGCAGTGGTAATTACCGGCGCCCGCGGTGCTTTTGTTGCTGGTGCTGACGTGAAAGAGTTGCTGGAGGTGGGTGAAGCCGGCGATTTGGAGTCAGCCCGCACCCCGCCCAATGCGGCACAGGCGGCATTTGCCGCTCTGGAACAACTTGGCAGACCAGTGATCGCGGCAGTCAATGGCCCCGCACTGGGTGGCGGTAACGAACTGGTGCTGGCCTGCTCCTATGTGATTGCCGCAGAGCACGCGCAGTTTGGTCAGCCAGAAATCAATTTGAATCTGCTGCCGGGCTATGGCGGCACACAGCGGCTGGTGCGTAAGCTACATCGACGCCGCGGCGAGGCCGGCATGGCCGAGGCGCTGCGTTTAATGGTGAGTGGCCGCAATATTTCCACTGCTGAGGCGATCAACTGCGGTCTGGTCGACGAAGTCGTCACGGAAGCCGCGGCCTCGCCCGTTGAAATCGCGATGGAGCGACTGCGCGACTACTTTGCCCAACAAGGCCCGCTGGCCGCAGCACAGGAAGAGCATGAGAGAGCGCTCGCTGCGCGAGATGAGGTCATTCCTTATTCTGAGGCCATTCTTGAGCAGCCTGCCTTGCAACAAGCATTGGCACAAATTCGCGCCAGCGGCCGTGCAAAGCAGGTGGCACGGGTGCTAGATGCCGTCGCCATCGGCGCAAAGAAAGGTCAGGCTGCTGGTCTGCTGCATGAGGCCGAGCTCTTTGCCGAGGCGGTCTGCGATCCTGAATCTGGACCTGCCGGGATCACGGCCTTCCTTGAGAAGCGCAGTGCACCTCTGCCAACCCAGTACGTTGATGTGTCGCCCACCGCTTCAGGTGAACAGGTCGATGAGTTATTGGCATCCGGTCAACTGCTACCCATGGGCGCCAGTTTCTTCCCCGGGGTCACGCCGGTTCCCCGTTATCAATATGGTTACGGCGTGCCGAAGTCTGCCGAGAACGGCAAGCCCGCTCATGGAGACCCGATTGACGCCGAGATCAAGCTGATCTTCGAAACCCCAGAACCCGAGCCCAATGAGGCATTGGTGTATGTCCTGGCCTCTGAGATGAACTTCAATGACATCTGGGCCATTACCGGCATCCCAGTGTCGCCCTTTGATGCGCGTGATGCCGATGTGCAGGTCACTGGCTCCGGCGGTGTGGCAATGATTGTTCGTCTCGGTAGCGAGTTAATCGCCGAGGGCCGCTTATCAGTCGGCGATGTGTGCACCGTTTACTCGGGTCAGAGTGAGCTGCTCTCTCCCGACCAGGGTCTCGACCCCATGGCAGCCGACTTCCGCATTCAAGGTTATGAGCGCAATGATGGCAGCCACGCACAGTTCCTGGCTGTGCAAGGCCCGCAATTGCATCCCAAGTTACCGAGCCTGAGCATCGAAGAGGCCGGTTCGTATGGGCTAACGCTGGGTACGATTCACCGGGCGCTTTATCACACGCTCGATATAGAGCCGAATAAGCAGCTGTTCGTTGAGGGCGCCTCGACGGGTACCGGCTATGACTGCCTGCGCAGCGCCGTGAGCAGTGGCCTCAACGTGGTGGGCATGGTCTCCAATGCAGAGCGCGCCGCCCGCGTTGAAGCCGTCGGCGGTGCCGCTGTCGACCGAAAAGATCCGCAGTGGGCGGATGCCTTCACTCCCGTACCCGATGACCCCACCGAGTGGGCCAATTGGGAAGCGCAAGGGGCGGGTTTTGTCGCGGCCACGGAAGCCGCCGCTGGTGGCAGTATCGACTATGTGGTGTCCCACGCTGGTGAAACTGCCTTCCCCCGCTCGTTCCAGACATTAGGTGAAGGCGGTGTACTGACCTTCTATGGCGCGTCCTCGGGCTATCGTTTCACCTTCATGGGTAAGAAAGGTAGTTCGAGCCCGTCTGAGATGTTCACTCGTGCTGGGCTCCGCGCGGGTCAGAGTCTGTTGATTGTTTACGGACCCGGCGCCGAGGATGGCATTGTAGACCGCGTGGCGATCGAAGCCATTGAGGTTGGCTGCCAGCGCGGCGCGCAAATTGCCGTGCTGGTGGATACCGTCCCGCAGCGTGAGTTTGTGAACTCGCTAGGCTTTGGCGCGCAGGTGAAAGGCGTGGTGAGTCTTGAGGAGATCGAGCGACGATTGGGAGATGACTACGACCCGCCCGGGCCGTTCGCGCAGATGCCCAACCCGTTCACCGAGTCACAGGCATTCAAGGAAGCCGTCCGTTTGTTCTCAGACCGCACGCTGAAGCCAATTGGTTCAGCGATAGCGCCCTTCCTGCGCAATACCCTCGATAAACGCGGCTTGCCCGATGTGGTATTCGAGCGTGCGGGTCGCGATGGCCTCGCGCTCGCTACCTCACTGGTCAAGCCCAACGTGGGCAAAGTGGTCTATGCCGAGGAACTGAGCGGGCAACGCTTTACCTTCTATGCCCCCCAGGTGTGGATGCGCCAACGTCGCATCATCATGCCCAGCGCAGAGATCCGTGGCACGCACCTCAATACCGCGCGTGAATTTGCGGAAATGCAGGAGCGAATCGCCGCCGCGCAGATCGATGTGCTGCCACCTCTGGCGCGACCCATCGAAGACATCGCCGAGATCCACCAGGCGATGTGGGAGAACCGTCACGGCGGTGCGAACTATGTGGTAACCCATGCCCTACCGCGTATGGGCCTCAAAACAAAAGACGAGCTTTACCGTGCCTGGGCGCTGCGTGACGCAGCGGAGCGCGGTGAAGAGATTACCAAAGTCGAAACAGGATCAGCCGGAGCGCTTAGATGAACGATATGTCGAACTTATCCAACACTGTTATTGCTCAGTCTCTCTCGGGGCGCCGGCTCGAAAACAAATCGGTCATTCTGACCGGCGCTGCAGGCTCTATAGGCCGCTATATCTCCCGTCACTTGTTGCGGGAAGGCGCCATGGTCACCATGACCGGCCGCGATCAAAGCAAGCTAGATGCCTTTGTGGAGGAGCTCGCTGAAGAGGGCTTTGATGCGGAGAACATCACCACCATCGTGGGCGACTGCGCTGATCCGCAGGTATGTCGAGATATCGTCGCGCGCGCCGTAGACAGCTTTGGCAGGCTCGACGTACTGGTGAACAATGCTGGCGCCGCGGGTCCCAAGTTTACGCTCCGTGATATCCCCTTCACCGATGTAGAAATGCGCGCAGCAGGGTCTGACCAGACCATGTTTGATTCCGCGATGAACCTGCTTGGCGCACCCTGGAATATGGCGCGTGCTGCCGCCGCCCACCTGAGTGATGGCGGCACCATTGTCAACGTATCAACGATTTTCTCGCGCACCCATTATTACGGCCGCATCCCCTACGTGGTGCCCAAGTCGGGACTCAATGCATTGGGGAAGGGATTGGCACTGGAGTTGGGTGAAGAGCGCGGTATTCGCGTGAATACGCTGTTCCCCGGACCGATCGAATCAGAGCGCATCGATACCGTTTTTGCCACCATGGATGAACTACAGAACATCGCCCCCGGCAGTACCAGCCAGGAATTCCGTGATCTCATGATTACCACGCGCAACGGCGAGGAAGGCCTCGAGTATCGCTATCCCACGCCCACCGACGTCGCTAACGGCATTGTTTGGCTGGCCTCTGAAGAGTCCGCCGCAGTGTCGGGTCACCACGTTGAGGTCACCAATGGCATGCAGGTACCGGCGCAGAGTCGCTCGCAGCTGGTGTCTTGGCCAGATAAGCGTCTCGAAGACCTCACCGACCACGTTGTACTCATTCTGGGTGGCTCAGACTACGAGCAGGCTTTGACCTACGCCGAGCGCCAGATCAACAGTGGCGCTCATGTACTGCTGGCATTCCGCTCACTGGAATCTGTCGGGCACGCTCGTTCATTGATTCAGACCAGAGGGCTCGACGAAATCCAACTGTCGCACCTTGATCCGCTGCGACGCGAATCGGTGGATCGCACGATGCAGTTCATCGACGACCACTTCGGGCGTCTTGATGGTGTGATTGTGTTGCCGCGCAAGCCCAATGGCCACTACGGCCATTCGCTCTGCGGCGCTGCCGACGAAGACGTCGAGAACTTTGTTCGCGAGGAAGTGGTGGCACCGGTTGCCTTCGCCAGCATGCTGGCCAGTAACCTTTCGCGCTGGTTTGGTAAGTGCGAGCCACCCGCCATCACCTATGCAACCAACGGCAGCGACACGCAGGGCAACCTGCTCAATGAAGTCATTCGAGCGTCCATCGAGGCGCTGATCAGGGGCTGGCGTCACGAAGACGAAACGCTGCTCAACGCAGGGGAGCTGGAATGGGCCGTGCGGCCCAACCAGTTGGTGCGCTACGACAGTGAGGACAAGGACAACCTGACCTTCGCCGCAGATTGGGCCGCAACGCTGACGAACCGTGTGCGGCAAATGGACCCGATTAATCTCTGGATCCCAAAGAGCATCAAGCGCGCGACCGGTAAGGAATCCATGCCCACGCCGCTGATGCGGGTACTCCCAGGTCTGCATAAGGGCAAAACGGCTGTGATTACAGGCGGGAGCTTGGGTATCGGTTTGCAACTGGGCCGTTATCTCGCGATTGCCGGCTGTCGTGTGCTGTTGAGCGCACGAAGTGCAGCCAAGCTGGAAGAAGCGCGTGACGAGATCGTTGAGGAACTGCGAGGTATTGGTTACCCGCAGGCCGACACGCGGGTCACTACCATGGCCGATATCGACGTGGGCGATCCGAAAGCCTTGGACGCACTGTATGACCGCGCAATAGAGCTCTTCGGCAATGTCGACTTTCTGATCAACAACGCCGGCATCTCGGGCGCAGAAGAGATGGTAGTCGACATGACGCTCGCGGACTGGAACCGCACCATGGAAGCCAATCTGATCTCCAACTACTCGCTGATCCGCAAGTTCGGTCCGGTGATGAAGGACAAGGGCAAGGGCTCCATCCTCAACGTATCAAGCTACTTCGGCGGTGAGAAATATGTCGCCGTTGCCTACCCCAATCGCGGCGACTACGCCGTCTCCAAAGCGGGTCAGCGCGTCTTAGCCGAAATCCTCTCCCGGCACCTGGGCCCTGAGATCCAGATCAACGCCCTCGCCCCGGGACCGGTGGATGGTGCCCGACTCCGCGGTTTAGGTGATGCGCCCGGTCTGTTTGATCGCCGCGGTCGGCTGGTACTCGAGAACAAGCGCCTGAATCAGGTGCACAAAGCTATCCTCAGTGATCTCAAGGAAGGCTTGAGTGTGGACACGATTATGGCGCTGTCAGCCAACGACGTGGCTAACCTACCCTCGGGGAATGACATGCCTAAGGCGCTGTCGCGCTTGGTGGGCCAGGTGATTGATGCGGGCGGTGTGGGGAACTCCTCGCGCTTCCTGATGCACGAAGGCATTGCCAGTAAGTTGGTTGAGCGCCTAGTCAACGGCGGCATTCTCACTACCGAGCAGCGCGACGCCTTCATGGAGGCATTTGTCGAGGCACCGCAACCGTTCTTCGATACTGCGGAGTCAAAGAAATCTGCTGCGCAGATTGAGTCCGGCATTCTCAACCGACTCCACCTGCACAAAATGCCAACCGACGAACAGGTTGGCCTGTCTACTGTATTCCATCTCGCTGATGACATTGTCAGTGGCGAGACGTTCCACCCCTCGGGCGGTCTGAAGTTTGACCGTTCAGTGACCGAGGGCGAACTGCTGCTACCCCCGAGCCAGACTGACCTGAACAAGCTTCAGGGCAAACGTGTGGTCATGGTGGGTGACAGTATGCGTAAAGAGCTTGCGGCGATCGGCAATGGTTTTATGGGGCAGGATGTCGCAGCGCTCACGGTACTGACTCGTTCTGAGGACAGCGCCCGTGAGCTTCAACACGCCATCGACGCCACGGATTCCGTGGCGTTCGATGTGCGTTGTGTCGGCGACGATATCGAGGGGGCACTGGATCACATTTTGCGTGAGGAAGGTGGCTTTGATGTCGTAGTAAGCAGCCCATTTGAGAGACTGCCACTCAACGCGCTGGCGGGTGAACGTCATAAGAGCTGGGATCGAGTGCTGAGCGATCAGCAATTCCGAGACCTAGTCCATGACCAACTCACTCATCACTTTCGTGTAGCAAGAATTTCCGCGCTGGTACCCAATTGCCAGATCGTCTTGCTGACTCCTGATACTTCACTGGCCTCAACGCGGGAAGAATTTGCGCTGGCGCTGTTCGTGAAGAACTCTCTCCATGCCTTTACGGTGACTTTGGGCGTTGAAGGTGAGCGGCTGCCAACGGTACCTGCGGTAAATCAGGTGCAGCTGACGCGGCGGGCGCACACTGAAGAACCCTCAAACGATCAGGAACTAGCTGAAGAAATGACGCGCCTGGTGCACGCGGTCATGCAGTGTGCTGTACCCGCACCCTCTCCCAGTGAGAGCCGATACCTGTCCAAGATCTTCCGCGGCAACGCGGTCACGGTCTGACCTCGTATCACTCCTCGGCGGGGTCTTCCCCGCCATTCGCCAGCGGCCGGACTCATCCCCCCGGCCGCTGGTCTCTTTTCCTCTCTGCAAATCAGCAACCTAGCGGTATGCTTCCCTTGGTGTTGCAGTGGGAAGGTGCCTTGAGGAAGTTGCCTTGAGAAATGTGCTCGCGCTTATAGCGGTATCAGTCTGGCTATCGCCTCTGGCGCTCGCCCTGCCTGCCGGTGAAGGCGAAAGCCTGGTGCGAGAGCACTGTGCGAGCTGCCACCGCCCCGAAATCTTGAACAGATCCCAAGGCTACGACACGGCGAGTGAATGGCGCCAGCTCATGGCGACGATGGTCGCGTTGGACGAGCCCCGAGCCGACATCATTGCGAAATATCTCACAAAGCATTTTCAATCCAAACCGGAACTCTACCCCACGCTCGTTGACGGGCCGGTCGAGATCGAAATCGAGGAGTGGATGGTCCCCACTTTGGGTCAACGTTCCCGAGATCCGGTAGAGGCGCCTGATGGCGCAATCTGGTGGACTGGGATGTGGGCATCGCTCGTGGGTCGCCTCGACCCGCTCACCGGAGCGTTCCGCGAATACCCTCTTCCCCCATCAGCGCGGCCCCACTCTATTGTCCCGGATGACGAGGGCGCTATTTGGTATCTGGGTAACTCGAACGGCACTGTAGGCAAGCTCAATCCACTGACCGGAGAGATCAGGGAGTACGAAACCGGCCTGGCCGACCCTCATACCGGTGTGTTCCACCCCAATGGCTACTTCTATTTCACAGCGCAGCACACGGGGGCGGTAGCCAGGCTCGACACCGTAACGGGAGAAGTCCTCTCAGTGAACACGCGCCCACGCCCCTATGGCATCAAGGTGGGACCCGATGGCTACCTCTACGTGGCATTCAACGGTGAAAATGCGATTGGGCAGATGGACCCCTCGACGCTTCAGGTCAATTACTTCCCCATCCCCCACGAGGACACGCGCATCCGACGGCTGGACATCGCCAGTGACGGGACCATTTGGTACGTCAACTCCAGTCGCGGCAAGATCGGACACCTCGATCCAAAAACCGGTGAGGTGCGTGAATGGGATTCACCCAGTGGCTCCAAATCCCACCCCTACGCCATCGCCGTGATCGATGACGTTGTCTGGTACAACGAATCGGGGCAACGGCCGGATGCCTTGGTCCGTTTCGAACCCGCTACGGAGACCTTCCAAAGTTGGGCGATTCCGTCAGGGATCGGCATCATCCGCCATGTCTGGGTGACAAAGGACAACGATCTGCTGATTCACCAAAGTAGCAGCAACCGGATCGGCAGGGTCAAGGTGAGCGATGACCAAACGGAAGCGCTACCGCTTGAGTGAACCGATGCTGCGGGCAGATCGCCCACTTTACATGGGTGTTACGTCAGAGCGTTACCCGCCCCGCAAGTGCTCGCTGATGGCGGCCAGCGCCGCCTCCAATTTTTGGCCATAAGCACTGCCATCCGCCGCCTGAGCGTTACTGTGTACCGCGATTACCAGCTTTGCTTTGGGATCAACAGCGATTGTCTGCCCGAAGATGCCGTAGGCACCATAGCGTCCGTCCGCATCAAGCCACCATTTATATCCATAACCGTCGTAGCCCTCAGAGGGGGTGGTACTGGCGGCCATCCACCCCTCAGGCAAGATGCGGGTGCCATCGGGGAGCACGCCATCCGCCAACGCAAACAGGCCGAGCCGCGCGTAATCGCGCAGCGTCGCACTGATGCAGCAACCACCGGTCTCCCGATCCTCGGGCAATGACAGTAGCCAATTGGCGTCTGATTCCATCCCCATGGGCTGCCAGATCTTCTGGCTCAAATACGGCGCCGCATTCATCCCAATCGCCGACCGCAGTACCTCTCCCAGCAAGTTGCTCTCGGCCGTGTTGTAGTTGAAGCGGGTTCCGGGAGGCGCCACACGAGGGAGCTGCACGAGATAATCCGTAAGCGCCACACCGTTCAATGCCGCCGCGCGGGCCACGTCAGATTCGGGGTCTTCATAGTCCTCGTTCCACGCAATCCCCGAGGCCATCTGCAGGATATCCTGCACCCTCGATTCACCATACTCAGAGCCGGCGAGACGGGGTAGGTACTTCACAATAGGGTCTGCCACACTATCGATATAGCCGTCGTGAATGGCTGCCCCGATCAACAGCGAGGTTACCGACTTGGTCACCGAAAAGGTCACCCACGGCACATCAGCGCCATGATCGGCCGCGTAGTGCTCCATCAATACCTTGCCGTCTTGCACTACCAGCAAGCCCATCATTTGCTCACTGTCGAGGAGCTCGCCGACAGTCATATCCTTCTCATTCGCGGTGAAGCGGACGCTGCTCAGATCAACCTGCGCCGGGGGCAGTGGGCTGGCTTCTCCGCTATTTCGGATCACCCGCGTGGGAAACAGCACATCAAAATGCGCAAAAGCGATCCGCCGCTCCGCCTGACTCATGAACAGCGGGCTGGCTTCTGCGCTGCCACCCGATGCCAGCACCACATCCGCGCGATACTTCGAGATCACCGACTCTAGCGTTGCCGTATCGCCCTCTGCAGCCACCCCCCCCGAACCAATCAGGACCAACAAACCGAACACCAAAATCAGAAAACGAGGCATGGCGAGAACACCTTTTTAATAACGGTCCGCTGTTGTAGCAGGAAGAGGCTCGGAGCGAAACCGCCGTGGACTTCCTAAAGACCGCAAACGGCAGCGCTCAACCTCGAAGCAATTCAGCCCCTCAGATCGGCGATCCGGGCGGCACCTTAACCGGCGCGACCTGTATCGGCCGGTCGCTGGCAACGAATCCCTGAATCAAGTGTTCAATCAGCAGGGAATGAGCGCGCCAGCTTGCATCTCTGGAGCGCGCCTGTTTTGGCGCGCGCTCTCCGATCTCAGTCAGCGACAACATGGCGTCGGCACGCACCTGCGCGGCGGTGTCTTCGTTGCTCACCAGCCTACCCAGTTCATTCACCCAGATCAGCTGCACGCGGCGCTCAATGATGCCGCGAGCGCCGTCACTCTGCGCGGCCCAAAGGTGCTCTCTGCCCGCCCGCAGCACCTCGGCAAAGTCAGGTAGCGTCTCTGAGACCATAGTCTGGTTGTTCAATCGGGCGGCGCGCCGAGCGTCCAATAGTTCGCCCACTGTCAGCTGGGCCGCGGTGGCGGCTGCCGCTGCGGGGTCGAACACATAGCCTGTCTCACGGGGGAAAAGCTCTCTGCTCACCCCCGATTGCGGCGGCCGTGGGGGAATC
>QOPK01000029.1 GCA_003331685.1 Halieaceae bacterium
AGTCACTCAAATAGTGGCTTGAGAGAGGGTTTCACCACTTTGCCCATTGCATTGCGCGGCAGCGCGTCCACCACCTGGAGCTGTTTGGGTACTTTGTAGGAGGACAGCTTCCCATCGCACCAACTTTTTAGGTCTTCCACCCTCATGTCACCGTCGCCCTTCAGCGCCACTACCGCTGCAACGGCTTCTCCCCAGGTGCGATCCTTGATCCCCACAACCGCCACTTCGGCAATATCCGGATGCGCGAGCAATTTATTTTCAATTTCGAGAGCCGACAGCTTGTAGCCGCCCGACTTGATGATATCGACAGACGAGCGACCCATAATCCGGTAGTAACCGTCCTCGATCACCGCAATATCGCCGGTGCAAAACCACCCATCGGAGAAGCTGGCCTCTGTCGCCTCCGCATTATCCCAGTACTCCAAAAATACCGTCGGGCTTTGAATTCGAATCTCGCCAGGGGCTCCTTCCCCGGTGACAACGCCGCCCTCCTCATCCACCAGCTGCACCGCGACATTGGGCAAGGCCCGCCCCACATAGCCCGGGCGCCGCTCACCCCGGTAGGGATTGGAGAGGGCCATGCCGATCTCTGTCATGCCGTAGCGCTCCAAGAGCATCTGCCCTGTGAGATCCCGCCATTGCTCAAACACCTCGACCGGACAGGCAGCTGAGCCCGACACGTTGAGGCGCATGTTGGCAAACCCCTCGCTGACCCCCTCCACTTCCCCGTCCTCGAGGGTCTGGAGATGATCGATGAGCTTCACGTAGATGGTTGGGACCGCCATGAACACGCTAAATGTGTCAGCGGCGACTTGCGAACAGAGTGCAGCGAGATCGAGCTTGGGCATCGCATGCACCGTGGCTCCAGTCCACAACGCACAGCTCAGCACGTTGATGATTCCGTGCACGTGATGCAGAGGCAGAAACAGCGGTATGACATCGTCCGCTTGCCACTCCCAGGCGGTAACCAGCGTCTCGATCTGCGCGGCGATATTGCCGTGGGTCGTGACCGCCCCTTTAGGTTTGCTGGTGGTCCCACTGGTAAAAACAATCATCGCCCGTCGCGCTGGGGAGAGTTCAGGCAATGGCGACACGCTGTCCGTCAGGGTGTCACTGACGGTAGCGATCCGAACAGACAGACGATCACATAAGTCTTCAATACCGCCAAGGGTCTGCTCATCGACGATGACCTGTGTCACCCCGGCACTGGTCAGGCAGTGCTCCCATTCAGATTCTGCCGAGGCGACATTGAGGGGAATCGCAATACCGCCTGCACGCCACACCCCATGCAATGCGGTCACATAATCTACGCCGGCTGGAATGAGAAAGGCAATGCGCGCCTCCTCGAGATCACTACGGCCCGCGAGAAGCCCGCTGGCAAACTGCACAATGCGGCGCTCGACTTGTGCGTAGGTGAAAGCATGGTCGCGTTCGACCAAAGCGACCTTGTCAGGAAGCTCACTATGTAGGGCTTTTTGCATCGCGACTAATCTTTGAGTCCAAAGAGGATGAGTTTACGCGAGGGTATGGCTGAGCGGGCGAAGAACCGCTCCTGCTGGACGATCGATCAACGCATCCGTTGCTCAGCCCCGATCAAATACTCAAGTCGTCGAGGTTGTAGTCTTTGAGGTCAGCTCGCGCAGCGTCATCCCACCGGTAGTCGTTGGCGGCGGCCGAGAGCGGCTGATATTGGTAAGGCGTCTCGTCGGGGAATCGCTGCTTGCGGGCATCGATCGCGTAGCCGATCGCCCGTGAACGACGATTCACAATTTTCTCGTCAAACACCTGCGCATCACTGTGGATACCGCCACCCATCACGCCCAATACCGATGAGCGCTTGTGAAAGCCAAAGTTCACGGTAATACGCGGCTCAAAGCCACAGTTGGGGAATGAGCCATGCAGTAGCTGCCGGTTACACATCACGACGTCGCCAGGATTACAAACGATCGGTACAGCTCCCTCGAGACGCTCACTGCCCGACTCGTCCACCAGCGCCTGGATATCAAGCTTGCCCTGCTTATGCGTGCCAGGCAGAACCCAAACGCCATTCACCGCCGTACTGCCATACACCTGAGCCATGAAGTTAAAGCCGTGGATGTCTTCATCAAAATCAGGGCTGTCCCAGTGAGTCACCCCATCTTGATGCCAGGAGACCGCGGCACCGATGCCGGGCTCTTTGATGAAGAGCGCCTCATTAAACGGCGCAAAGTCGGGGCCGTTAATAGACTCGGTCACTTTGAGCAGTTCGGGGTGAGCGTAGGTTCTTAAACAGGCATCAGAAAACTGCAGCGATCCAAGCAGGATAAAGGGGGCGGCTAGCGGCGCCTCGGCATCGGCTTCTGGCTCGAACATTTTCACCTGATGGCGTCCGTTGGCGAGCTCGGTGCCACCCAGTGGGTCACCCAGAGGCTTAGACCACACCAAAGTCAGAGCCTTAGCGTCTGCACCCAACGCCGGTTCGCCGGCCGCATTCACCTTACTCTCTGGCCCGGTAGGAAACTGAGCGCGCATGGTGTCGAGGTCGGCTTTGATGTCGTCTAGTTCTTCGGCGCTCAGGACGTTTTCAAAAACGTAGAAGCCGTATTCCGAATAGGCTAGTCGTATCTCTGCTGTGAGCGCACCCGACGCCGTGAATCTCAGCGGCCCCCGGTTAGGCAGCGCCAGCGCGGCCGCTTGCCCTTCTAATAAATAACTCCGCATGGCATCCGCCTGGTCGCCGTAATGCTTGGCGCAGGCCTCAATGGACTCACTGATATCAATCACAAAAACATCCCCAATATTCTGTGACGGCATACCATACCAGATTGCCGCGACGGATTGCGTGACAGAGCGGTAACAAAGACGCCTACTCTACCGAACTCCGGATGATAGTCAGCTCTGGCGTAATCACTGATCCGATCGCGGCATGAGAGATCTGCGAGCGCGGCAATTTCAGCTGACTGGCGATGGTTTCGGCCGCAGCAATGCCAGTGCAATGGCCACCCATCATCAACCCCAAACCCCGCTCTGCAAGCCAGCTCGACGTGCGGCTCAGTGTCTCGTCGCCTGCCTGCCACAGGTGGAACCCGCCAACGATGGAATAAATAGGCTCATCTTTTATCGACTGCAAGACTTTGCCGGTGTTGATCAAACCCGAGTGACCGCAACCGGAGGTCATCAGCCAGCCTTTTTCCGTGAGATAACCCAACGACTGATCATCCATAATGATATCTGGCACTGATGCGCCATCCTGGTTAATAAACAGCCCCGCGGGGCCGTTGTAATGCTCCTCTATGCGCGGTACGGGACCGGTCAACCACAGCTTAGGCGCTATTTCCGTGGGTTCGGTGACGACAGTGAAGCGGATCCCCAGTGCTTCCGCTGCCTTCTTAAAATCCTGGGCTCGGGCGAAATCACCGGGACCCACCTCGACGCCCGTTGCGGTCTCGCGCTGGTCAAAAAACCCTGCCGCCACATACACCTGACTCAAGGCGGCCTCGTTAGCGGGTCGGAAATGCTCACGGAGGATCAGCAAACCCCCAGTGTGGTCACTGTGAAAGTGGCTTAACACGACCTGCTCGACCTCTGAAAGATCGACACCCAGATGCAGCACATTGTGAAGTACCGTGTCCTCTTTGAAGCCGGTGTCAAAGAGCACTGCGTCCTGCTCGCCCTCAAAGAGCGCGGCAAAGCTCCACTCACCCAAACCCCCATAATCAGAAATGTTGGTTGCCAGCACTGTGATCTGATACGGCGCGCTTTGACCTAAGGCTGAAAACATAGCGCAAAGGGTCAACGCAACTACTCTGATAAAACGAGAATTCATTAATCGACTCCTCTGGTTGATGAGCGACTCCCCACAGGCACTATCGCATGCAAAATGCTGCCACGGGTATCCACACTGGCTGAGCTGTTGTTCAGCTCAAGACCGCCGGGAAGCCTGGAGCACGCAGCGGCGTGTCGAGCGCATCCTCGAGCAATTTAACAATCTTGGGTGATTGGCTCTCCCCGCCATACGCATCCCGTGCCTCCTGAAAGCGCGCAAACGTCGCGGCGGCCAGCTCGAGGGGCACGCCCAGCTCTTCTGCAAATTGCTTCGCAAAACCAAGGTCTTTGAGCGCCAAATCAATAGTAAAGCCAATGTCGTAGCTACCATTGAGAATGAGCTGCCCCTCGGTCTCATGGACAAAAGAGTTCCCTGAAGAGGCCGCAATGGCTCTCCAGCTCGTCGCTAAATCCAGTCCGCCCCGCGATGCCAGCATCAGCGCCTCGCCACAGACTTGCAAATGCACCAGCGCCAACATGTTGGTAATGACTTTAATTAGCGAAGCCGATCCAACAGGTCCCATATGAATCACTTCATTCCCCATCACATTGAGTGCTGGCTCGTGAAGTCCCATCAGCGACGCCGGCCCACCCGCCAGCAGGGTCAGCTCACCCACTGCCGCAAGATGCACGCCGCCAGTCACTGGCAGCTCCAGAAAACCAACTCCGGCGCCTTCTGCCAAACCAGCGAATCGTATGGCGTCATCGCGACCAATGGTCGACATCTCAATCACGCTCGCATCACTCCGCATAGCACCCAGTATTTGATGCAGCACTGCTGCTGACGCGACAGGCGATGGCAAGCAGGTAATCACATGATCAACGGCACTTGCGAGTTCCTGAGGGCTCGCGGCAAACGTCACCCCTGCGCGCTCGAGGCTATCTGTAAAGCGGGTGTCTAGATCAAAGCCCGTCACGGAAAAGTCGTTTTCCGCCAAGCGGGTCGCCAGCTTACTGCCCAGATTACCGAGCCCAATAAATCCATAATGCATGTGATATCAACCTCATCTTAAGTGTCACCGACGCCATTGCATCGTAAATGATCGTGACGAAACTATGGCGCGTCGCACACGCTCACCTTGCAGAGCGGGGCATCAAACATACCGGCCTAGAGGCGCTTACCCAGAGTCGCCAAGCGCTAGTCGTTCAGCTTCAACCAATCCACTATCTTACGATTTACTCGGCCGGGCTGCTCTTGATGCAGAAAGTGGCCAGCTTGAGGAATCCGACTAAAAGTCAGCCCTTGCGGAAAATCCTGCGCCACCATCAACTCCTCGAACACATCGCTCGCAATGCAGCCATCACGCTCCCCGGACAAGGCGAGTGTGGGCACGGGCACTGAATAATGCGCCTCCTCTACACTCACTAGCAGAGCTTTGATTGACAGGGCCGCGCGGTAATACCCCAAGGCAGCTGAGCGCACTCCGGGCTGAGACAGGGTACTGATGACGCCCTCGAGCACACCCGGTTCCGGCTGCCAAGAAGGGCTCCAGTCTCGCCATAACCAACGAATAAATCGGTAATCGCGTCGACTGACAATCCAATCAGATAGCCAGGGAATATTGAACAAGCCCATATACCAAGACAGCCGCAGTTGCCTGGGAATCCGGAGACCGTCGCGTGCAAACCGGCCCGCGTGGGGCACCGCCATCACCGTCAGACTCCGAAAGCGCTCCGGTGCCGCGGCGGCAGCAACGTAGGCCACAGCAGCGCCCCAATCATGGCCAATCAGATGCACGGGGCCGGCATTGAGGCTGTCGATGACCGCGAGGATATCGGTGGCAACAGTCTCAATGGTGTAGTCCCCATCTGTAGGAATCGACCTCGGCTCATAGCCCCGAAGGGTCAAAGAAACCGCCCGGTAGCCAGCCTCTGCGAGCACGGGTAACTGGTGTCGGAAAGACCCAGCGTTATCGGGAAACCCATGCAAACACAACACGATGGGGCCATCCCCCATCGCTTGCGCCGAAAAAGCCAGCAGGCCGTTTTGAAAAGTAAGTAGCTCTGGATCGGTCACTGCCATCTTGATGTCATGCCTATACGCCTCTCGAAAGTGTCGGCCAAGCAGGCCATACTTTCAATTTTTGGACCCACATCATGACGACCACCATCTGGCACAACCCACGATGCTCAAAGTCGCGCCAAACCCTGACCCTGCTGGAGGAGCGCGGCATCAGTGCTGCCGTGAGGCTCTATTTGGATGATGCGCCCTCCACTACTGAAGTGGCGGAGGTGTTAAATCAGTTGGGGATAGCACCCTGGGAGCTCCTGCGGCGGAGTGAGAAGGTGTTCAAGGAACTGGGGCTTGATAAAAACACTGCCGATCAAGCGCTGATCGAGGCCATGAGCGCCAATCCGATTCTCATCGAGCGCCCGATTGTGATTCACGCCGGGCGTGCGGCACTCGGACGACCGCCAGAGAGCGTGCTGGGATTACTCGACTAAGGTTATTCGCTTACCGACTGGGCAGGCTGAACGATATCCCCTGATCGCCCCTCACGCCCGCAGACATCCTGCGCCACGCGCTGCGCAAAGATAAAATCGCCGAGAGCTGCCTGCTGATCGTTCAGCGCCGCCTCACATTGTGAGGTATCACCATTAGCTCGGCTCACGCACTGATTGAAGGTGTCGAAATAATGCCTGACCGCACCATATTTGCTCTTGGCGCGGTCGCGCGCGATATCGCAGTCGGTGGGTAAGGAATCAGCGGCAACGACCGCCGTACAAATAAAAGTGACGACCAGCCCAAAGCCTGCGAGCCATCGAGACCCCGCGCGCCGCCGTATTGGCGAAAATAGAATCTTCAACACTAATCAGCTCCTTACTAATATCGCTGCGATCATGGGCACAGGTCAGGATCCAGGCTCAGATCGTCATCCAACTGCACGCCAAACGAGTTCAGCATCATCGACACCTGCGTGTACTGCGCCACCGTCATAACCAAATCCATCCGCTGCCTTTCAGAGTACGCACCCAATGCCTTCCACGCAGCGTCACTGATAAAAGCGTCGGCGGTCAGCTCGTCGGTGGCTATCATTAAAGCGCGATCGTTATCGCTCCACTCGGGTGCGCCGGGCCCCTTTTTAATGCGCGTAATCTCGGCCTCGGTCAGACCGCAGTCCAAGCCGATGCGCACATGCTGCGCCCATTCGTAGCCCGATTTCCAGTTAAAACCCGTTCGCAGGATCACCAGCTCCCGGTCCCGAGCGCTGAGACTATTGGCATCGGAAAGAATGTATCCGCCCCAGGCCATAAAGCGCTTGAAGGCCTTGGGGGCCCGCGCCAACGTGCGGAAAATATTGAGCACAGGGATTGCCTTGAATCGGGGCCCCAACAGTGCGAGAAGTTCGGGCGCCATATCAGCTTCGTCCAGCGGTGCAATACGCGCCGTATTTAATCTCATGCTTCACCTCTCATCGGGCTGTAGATTGTCTTAGGGGGCCATCGCCAGAGTCCGATGATACTAACGCAACCTCTGACGGCCCCGTTTACTTGAGCTTTAGAAAGATCAGGCACAGTCGAATACGCGCACATTAAGGGTTGCGGAGTTTTTCCAAGGCTCTCACAACCTCACACCCCTACGCGTCGTTGTCAGGCCCGGTAGGTGGTTTATCCAAGTTTTGATAAGGTGCTCGCGCAGCGCCCATGCAGACAACTGTCGTCTAGCAATACCGGTTAGCTGACGAATACAGTGAGAAGAGAGCCTCATGGATCCACTCAGTCAAGCCGCGATTGGGGCAGCTGCCGCGCAATCAGGAAGCAAGAGCAGCACCCTGCGTTCTGCGCTATGGATCGGCGCGCTAGCGGGCATGGCGCCCGACCTCGACGTGTTCATTCAGTCCGACACCGACCCACTCCTGGCCTTGGAATACCACCGTCAATTCACGCATTCGCTGTTATTCATTCCGCTCGGAGCTTTGTTTTGTGCTCTGGCTTTCTATCCGATAGCAAAAAAACATCTGACCTTCAAAACCGTGTGGTTTTTCGCTGCGCTGGGCTACGGCACCCACGGCTTGCTGGATGCCTGCACGACCTATGGCACGCAGCTGCTATGGCCGCTGACCGAAAATCGCTTTGCGTGGCACAACGTGTCAGTCATCGACCCCTTGTTTACCCTACCTTTGCTTATTCTTTTGTTGATGTCTGCCATTCGACGACAGCCGAGGATCGCGGTCTATGGATTGTGCTGGGGGATTAGCTATCTCGGGTTTGGACTGGTGCAACATCAGCGTGCCCTATCGGCCGCCGAGCAGATCGTCAGCTACCGCCAACATGACCCCATTCGACTTGAGGTGAAGCCGGGCTTCGCCAATTTACTGGTCTGGAAAGCGCTTTATGAATACAACGGCCGCTACTACGTCGATGCTGTCCGTGCAGGGGTAACGCCGACCTATTTCCCCGGTGAGTCGGCCCCCCAGCTCAGGCTTGCTGAAAATTTCCCTTCGCTTGATCCTGACTCGCAGCAGGCAACTGATATCGAGCGCTTTCGCTGGTTTTCTGACGACTGGTTAGCGATCGACAGTAGTGACGCCAGCTTGATTGTCGACATGCGTTACTCGCAGCTACCCAATGCCATCAAGGGGCTATGGGGCATCAGAGTCCTGCCCGAAAAAGAAGCAACTCAACATGTGGAGTGGACCGTGCGAAGGGAGACGGGCGCTCAAGAGCTCGCATTGTTCTGGCAACAGCTGATGGGCGCGGGGCAACAGCCTCTTCCTTAATCAGTTGGGCTGAATGCGCCTCGCCTTCCGGCGCTTATTCAAGCATGGCGCTCAAATCGAATTTTATCGGCCCGAAAGCCATCAACTGACAGTCCTTGTCAAACCAGATATCCCGGCCTTGACTGAACTTTGGCGGTGTCACACCATTACTTACTGCTTTGGAATGGAATCCATGCATGACTACTTACAAAGAGAATGCTGTAAAAATCCCTGCGCGCGAAGTGGGTGCGGCGATTCTCTCCGATCAAATTGGCTACGCAGTACAGCCCTTCTTCAATACAACAACGCAAAGCATCTCAGGCGCTGAATGCCTGCTGCGATGGCGGCTCGAAGATGGCTCGTTCGTGCCCCTTGAGCACTATCTTAAGACGTTTGTCAGTTTGGAATGGCAAGCCCCCTATATGAATCACCTACTGGAAAAGAAGCAAACCCTTTTTTCGGTGATTCGATCAGTGACACCGGTTGATGTGCATTTCAATTACACAGCCGAGGCGCTTAAAAGCTCCGCGTTCAAGTCCCGAGTTATTGAGCAATTACGACGAAAGCAAACTGACCTGCGTGGATGGGTCATTGAGATCAGCGAACAAGGCTCTGGGCCAATGGGCACCATCATTGATGATGAAGATCTCGTGGTGTTGCGAAACTCCGGCGTCAAAATTGCCATCGATGATTTTGGCGTTGGTCATAGCAACCTGGAGCGGATAGCGAATGTTGATGCCGACATTCTGAAGCTCGACCGGCAGTTTGTTGCTAATAGCAGGCGCTCCGAACGGTACATAAGCATTCTGAAGCATGTACGCCAGCTAACGAACTCTCTGGGTATGAAGTTAATAGCAGAAGGTATCGAAACAGCGGAACAGGAATCAATGCTGACTGACGTGGGCATCGTAGAGCATCAAGGCTTCTTCCGTGGACGTCCCACGTCACCGGGGGAATTTCTGGCAAAGGTCCGGCATCAAAATCTCGATGAGGCGATGGCGGAATAACGCCCTAGCGGCGGCGAGCTTGCTGGATACATTGATGCCAAGGCAACCGGGACAAATAGTAGATATTCGCTGACTGGGCGCTCTCGTCACTTCATTGGCCTTGTTGCCGCGGCCCGCTTGGGGTAGCGTTCCTCTCTCCACACAACAATCCATGACATCAACAGCTATGGCGCGCGGCAAATTTCAGAACATCGTCGAGACCGTGGGTGATACACCCATCGTCAAAATCAACCATCTCGCCCCAGATCACGTGACCATGTGGGCGAAGATTGAGGCTTTTAATCCCCTCGGCTCAGTCAAAGACCGACTGGCCATGGGCATCATTGAGGCAGCAGAAGCCTCGGGTGAGCTAAAGCCGGGCCAGACAGTGATTGAGGCCACCTCAGGTAATACGGGCATTGGGTTAGCAATGGTGTGCGCAGCCAAGGGATACCCTTTTGTGTCGGTAATGGTGGAGACCTTCTCGGTTGAACGCCGAAAGCTAATGCGGTTTTTGGGTGCCAAGGTCATTCTGACGCCCAAGGAAGAGAAGGGCATGGGCATGGTCACTAAATGCCGGGAGCTGGCGGAAGCCAATGGCTGGTTCATGGCGCGGCAATTCGAAAACCCCGCCAATGCCGATACCCATGAGCGCACCACCGCGCGCGAGATCATGGCTGCCTTCGAGGGCGAACAGCTCGATTATTTTGTTTCGGGTTATGGCACCGGTGGAACACTCACTGGCGTAGCCCGTGTGCTCCGCGCGGAACGACCAGAAACAAAGATCATTACTACCGAGCCCGATGGCGCCGCGCTACTCTCCGATGGTCGGGCGCAGGAGCGGCGCGAGGACGGCTCTGCCAGCGGCAGCCACCCTGCTTGGGCACCTCATATGATTCAGGGCTGGACACCGGATTTCATTCCACTGGTCGCTCAGGAATCCATCGACAAGGGTTACATCGACGAGGTCGTGCCGGTGTCGGCGGATACCTCCTTTGCCACCGCGCAGGCGCTGGCACAGAAGGAAGGCGTCTTTTGCGGTATCTCCTGTGGCGCCACATTCGCCGCAGCACTGGATGTCGCAACGCGTGCCGCACCCGGCTCTGTCATCTTGTGCGTGCTACCGGATACCGGAGAGCGATACCTGTCTACCCCGCTGTTTGGTGATGTCGAGGCCGAAATGACCGAGGAAGAGTGGGCACTGGCGCGCTCGACACCCAGCGCAGTGCTAGCGGCGTAAGGCGCAAAGCCTAAAGCGGCCTGACACGGCGCCCACCTCTTTTGCCGAGCAAAATACCGCGTCAACGCCACCGTTGACAGGGGGCTGCTTTGCCACTGTATAAGCGCCAACCACTCAAACCCCGCCGAAGCTGATCCGGGGCGGAGTCTATACGTATTCACACCATGCCCATGTGTGAAAGGACGCACCAATGCCGCAGCTTCAACATTTCAGTGACATCCGAACGCTCTTTATCTCTCTCATAGCATCTGTGATGACTACCCAAGCCATCGCCATCGAAGAGCCCGAGTATCGGGTGGAAAAGGCCTGGGACGCCGAGCAGATCGAGATCCGAGCATATGCAGCGAGAGTGATGGCGGTCACGGATATGGCAGAGGATTCCGACGGCGGCTTTAGGGTGCTGGCAGGTTATATCTTCGGCGGTAACGCAGAGGAACAAAAAATCGCCATGACCGCGCCCGTGCAACAGAGCATGGCCGGCGAGAGGGAGATGGCCTTTATGATGCCCGCCGAATATGCCCTCGAGGACCTACCCCAACCGGAGGATCAGCGGGTGTCATTTCGAGAGGCTCCGGCCTATACCGCCGCCGTGATTCAGTTCAGCGGTTTGGCCTCGGCAGAAAAGGCTGACGAGAATTGGCAGCAGTTACGGCGGTTTCTGACCGCCGAGGGAATTGATATCACTGGCGACCCCACGCTCAACCAGTACAACCCACCCTGGACCCTGCCCTTCATGCGCCGCAACGAAATCATTGTACCGGTTGCCTTTCCGCTCAGCGCGATGAACTGAGCGCCGCCACACAGCCCAGAGAGGGGTTGCCCAATATCAGTGAGCCGTGGCTATACTGCTGACGACATCGTTACGGCAGTGAGACCCATGGCTGAAGACACCACCCCTGAAATGAACCTGGCAGACAGCGAGCACATCGAATGTCCATACAAAGCCTATACCTCACTCCACCAGGCAGGTGGCGTGGGACGCGACCCCAATATCGGTACGATTGTCGCGGGGTATGACACCCTCGCGGCACTCGCCAGAAATACTGGCGTGTACTCCTCCGCTATCACCGAGGATGACCTCGGCCCACGCCATATGGGTATCAATAGCGAACCGGTGCAGGACGATGTCGAAGAGATACTGTCCAATGCACACCCCATCGTGAATGCGCTGTTCACCGCAGACCCCCCCGAACACACCCGGCACCGCAAGCTGATCAGCAAAGCATTAAGCCCCCGCAGTGTGCGCGCACTGGAGCCACAGATACGTGAGATCACCACCGAGCTGATCGATGCGTTCATCGACCGAGGCTCTGTCGATCTGATCCCCGAATTCGCCGTGCCACTGCCGGTAACGGTGATTGCGGACATTCTGGGCGTAGATCGCGCAGATATCTGGACTTTCAAGCACTGGGGTGACCTGATGATCTCAGGCAACATCGATCTGCTGAGTCACGAGCGACGGCGTGAAGTAGCCCACGCAGTGGTCGAACTCCATGACTATTTTGTGCCCAGAATTGAAGATCGACGCCGCGAGCCAACCGACGACTTGCTCAGCATCATGGTGAATACTGAGGTAGACGGCGAGCCGCCACTGACCACCGAAGAGCTGCTGCCCATTATCGACCAGATCTTGCTCGCTGGGCATGAAACCACGACCAATCTCATCGGCAATGCCATGCTGGTGCTACTCAATGACGACGCACTGATGAATCGGCTACGGAGCGATCCCGACGATATCCCAGCCATGGTCGAAGAGGCGCTGCGCTGGGACCCTCCCATTCAGTGCACCTATCGCCGCGCCACTCAAGATGACCGTATTGAAGGTGTTGAGGTGAAAGCCGGCGAGATGGTGATCCCGATGTGGGCTGGCGCCAACTGGGACCCCGAAGTGTTTCCCAACCCAGAGCAGTTTGATATCGATCGTCCCACCACCAAGCCCCATATGGGCTTTGGCTTTGGCCCCCACTTCTGTGCAGGCGCAGAGCTCGCAAGGCTCGAGGCCAAGATTGCATTTGAGGAACTGCTAACCCGCCTTGGCAACCTCAAGCTCGATGAGTCAGGGAGCGATCTCTCTCACCTGCCGAGCTTCGCTTCGCATGGCTACCGAAAAATCGGCCTGAGCTTCACCCGCATCGACTGAAGAAATTGCTTTTGACTGGCGTTGGGTTTAGCAAGGGCCGTCGAAGGCAACCCCATAGCCATCAGCTCGTGGCGATAATTTGGGCGCGGTGTGCCACTTTCTCTGCGTTGTCGGCAATGTCACCGATACCGGCCAGCAACTGATACAGGAAGATTGCATCGACCGGGGACAGCTCTTCCTCGCACTCTTGTAACCTGGCGCGCAGTGCCGCCTGGAGATCGTCGCTGCGGCGCTCTCCCGCCTCGACCTGTGACACAAAATCGAGAATGACGTTGGTCTGACGGGTGCCAAAAGCCGAGCGAGACAGCTCTCGAGTAGCACCGATAATTTTCACAACGGTACGGCTCACGTCAATCACGACATCTATGAACGCCATGACGTCCCCCGTTAATGGCGCTGGAAAAGCCAACTGCCGGCCCAGTGAGATACCCGATACCGCTTTGGCGCCATTGGCCATCTTGTCCTGAACACGCACCAGTTCAAGCAGGTCTGCCCGGGAGACGGACATCCACAGTCCGCGGGGTAGGTTACTGCGAACATCCTGCTTCAGTTCATCCGCCAGGCCCTCAAATCGGCAGATGTCCTCCTCCACCTCGCCAGCGCGGCCCCAGCGCCCCGCTTGAGCCTCTTCAAAGTACAACGGCAGACGCTCCACACAATCCACACAGACACCAGCATGCCGCTCGAGTAACGCGAGTGGCGAATTGCTTATGACTTCCGAGATTGCGGGCTTGACCGCCATAACAATGGGCTCCTTGTTTTGACTTTAGCAAGTTATCACTTACTAACCAAAGATCGATCGCAAAATGTAAAAAAAGACAATAGCCAGGCCAGCGCCAGCGGGTAACGTCACCACCCAAGACGACACAATCGCCCAAATAGTAGGCAGATGGAGTGCCTCTACACCGCGCGCCAGACCGACGCCCAGCACCGCCCCCACCAGCGTGTGAGTGGTTGAGATCGGCAAGCCGGTGGCAGACGCCAACACCACTGTCGACGCAGCCGCCAACTCTGCAGCGAAACCGCGACTGGGGGTCAATTCTGTAATCTTGCGGCCGATGGTTTGAATCACGCGCCAGCCGTAGGTAGACAAGCCGAACACAATGCCGACGGCACCCACGACCAATACCCACCAGGGCATCACGCTGGTCACTCCGATGACGCCGCCCGATTGAACGGTACTCACCACTGCCGCCAATGGCCCAACCGCGTTAGCCACATCGTTGGAACCGTGTGCAAACGCCATCGCACAGGCAGTGAAAATCATCAAAATGCCGAACACTCGCTCGACGTTCTCGATGGAATTTTCATCTTGTCCACTGGGTCGAATGCGGCTTAGCAACAGGCCGCCAATCATTGCAACCAGCACACCGATGCCAGCTGAGAGCACCAGCGCATTAGCAAAGTTCGAACCAAAGCCTAGGTCAGCATCGAGGCCGACATGCTTCAGCCCCTTGGTGAGGGTGACCATGGAGATCATGAAGCCCACCAACCACATGTAGACGGGTACATAGCGTCGCGCCCGAGCAAAGGGGTCTTCCTGATCCAGAATGAGTGAGCGCACAGAAACAAACAATGCATAGGCGATACTGCCTGCCAGCAGTGGCGACACCACCCAGCTGGCGGCAATCGTGCCGACCTGACCCCAATCGACTGCGTCGACAGATATCCCCACAGCCGCAAACCCCACAATCGCACCCACGATCGAGTGGGTGGTAGACACCGGCCACCCGTTCAGACTCGCGATATATAACCAGGTCCCCGCGGCCAACAGGGCGGATAGCATGCCGTAGACCAAAAGTTCTGGTGTGTCGCTCATCAGCGCAGGATCGACAATTCCTTTACGAATCGTAGACGTGACCTCGCCCCCGGCGAGGTAGGCGCCGGTAAATTCAAAGATGGCCGCGACCAAAATCGCCTGCTTCAGAGTCAGTGCTCGAGCGCCCACGGAGGTACCCATAGCATTGGCCACGTCGTTGGCACCGATGCCCCAGGCCATGAATAGGCCAAAGATACAGGCCAGCACTAATAGGATTGTCCCGTAGGACCCAATCACATCCATCAGGCTTTCTCCAGAAAATACACTGCTAAACGCGTTACTATATGCCACCCAACATGACAGTGTTATGAAAGCTGGCCAGTCTTGCGTGGGCCGAAAGCCGCTTCTTGCTACGTTGACTGGACGTACCATTACTTCTACTCCAGCCTTCGCGGCCACACACCACCAAGCGGGCAACCGTGATGAAACGCGCAAAAATTTGGATTACCGGAATCGCCTTGATGATCGGTGTGGCCATGGCTACACGCCTTGCCCTGCAGGCAGGCGCGATTGGCGCGGGCTATGCCGCCAAGCAAATTTGCTCTGGGGTGTTTGTTGCGCGACTCCCGGAGCAGTTTGTTGTGGAGACGGACGTGCTGCCGCGCCTCGCCACCGTCGGACCGCTTACGCAATTACTCGACTATGCCCTCGATAGTACCGAACAAAGTGTTGTGGCAAGCCTGCTGGGCCAAACGGCAACAGCACAGCATCAACCCCGCTACGGCTGCGCGCTGGGTGAGGCAGATGAGGCACCGCTTTTCCCTCGCTCAGATGGCGCCCTAAAAAACCTCAATGAACTCAGTGCAGCTGCAGCGACAGCCGCTCCACCCGCTCGGAACTCACAAGGCCGGGAGAGTGCAGCACTTCAAAATACGTTAGATGAAGCCTTTACCGAACCTTCGGGCGGCGGACGTAACACCCTCGCAGTGATCGTCATGCACCGTGGCGAGATAGTGGCAGAACGCTACTCAGGTCCCGTTACCGCTGAGACGCCCATGCAGGGCTGGTCAATGAATAAGAGCCTGATAGCGACCTTTGTCGGGCGGCAGATTGATCAGGGTCATTTGCGGTTGGACGACTCAGTCGTGACCGCACTTCAGGCCGCAGGTGCTGGAGGCGCAACGGTTGCAAAAGCAGACCCCGATCTAACGCTCAAGCACCTACTATCGATGACCACGGGCTTTGATTTCTCTGAGCGTTACTTCCCAGGTGATGATGTCACCGACATGCTCTACCGGCAGCCGGGCATGTGGCGATCAGCACCGGATACCGGCCACGCTCTACCCCCGGGTGAGCAGTGGGCTTACTCCAGTGGCGACATCAACACCGCTTCCCTCATATGGCAGCAGTCGCTAAAGGGCGAGCCCTACCCTGACTGGATAGAAGCCCACTTCAGCCAACCTCTATCGCTAGACGAGATCGTGTTGGAACCCGACGCCAGCGGCGTGCAAGTCGGCTCCAGCTACGCCTATCTCACCGCGCGCGACTGGGCGCGGATGGGTCAGCTATGGCTCGATGCCTGGCATGGCCGAAGTGAGGTGATTAGCCAAGCTTGGCAGCGACGCGCGGTCACGCCCGGCACTGCTAAGGGCGGCGAGATCTATGGCCTCGGGTTTTGGCTCAATACGGATCACCGGGCATTTCCCAGCGCGCCGGAGAACACTTTTCACGCCGGCGGCAATTCAGGTCAGTTCGTTGTGGTGATTCCGGATAAAGAACTGGTCATCGTGCGGCTCGGCTTAACGCTGAATGAATCGCGAACCGACATGAATGCGTTGCTGGATGATGTGCTCGCGACCCTGTGACTGGCTGCGTTGGCGTTGGCCGCACTGTGGTCGCGAGAGATAACCAGCTGAGAGAGGGCTCAACCGGCTGCAACCGGCAGAGCCCACGGCTCAACGTGTGTGACCGAGCCGCGATGCGGCACCCTCTTCCTTAATCGACCTTCTGCATGAGCGGCATCAGACGGTACTCATCAAACTTTACCCGGTCAGACGGGATGTAGTGCCGCACAGTGAAGTTGAAGACCCCAGTCTCGTTGCTGATCGGTAAATTGTTCACAGCATCAGCCCCGCAACCCATGCTCACGGTGTAGGTACCATCCTCGTTGGCAGCGGCAATGTCAGAGCTCATATGGGCGACGTCATCAAACATAAAGCCATTTTCGTCATAAACGGTGAAAGACCAAAAAGCACCGTTATCGGG
>QOPK01000003.1 GCA_003331685.1 Halieaceae bacterium
TCCTCGTGGGGATGACCGAACGCATTGCCCCTGCCGGCGCTCACAAGGGCCCATTCTGGGCTCGCCCACTTGAGCAGCGCGTGACTACTGGAGGTGCGGCTTCCGTGATGGGCCAGCACAAGAATCGACACTGCCAACTCGTGGCGCCAATAACGCACCCACTGCCTTTCACGAGCGGCGGAAACGTCCCCGGGAATTAATACCGACAAGCCCGGCGTTTTGATCAGCAATCCGCAGGAGCCGTCATTTCGATCTTGCTGCCCATGACCGGGGCCATTGATCACTAAAAACTCTACTGATCCCCACAACCACCTCTCACCGTTGCGACAAGGCTCACCGCCAAATCCCAGATGCCGCCCTATGGGGACGCCGATCCGCAGCAACTCAAGCCCACCACTGTGGTCACGATCAGCATGACTGATCACCAGCGTATCAATGCGTTCGATCCCTTGATGAGTCAGGAACGGGAGCAAAACTTTCTCAGCCTGTGTGAATCCCTCTGGTTCACCAAACCCCGTGTCGTAGATCAGCGTGCGCCCCCCAACCTGAACCACTAACGAGAGGCCCTGACCGACGTCGAGTAGCGTCATCGAATGACCCGGTGCTGGCTGTTTATCGGACCATGGAAACAGTGCAGCGATTAAAAAGGCGATCGACGCATAGTGGCGAGACTCTCCCCACAAGAGCAGCGCAAGTAACCCTAGGGAAAATTGCAGCATTCCCAGACTCGCCGTGATCACGGTCCAATATCGGCAGCACCCGAGAATCCAGTCAAAGCAGGCGCGCACTAACAACCAGAGCTGGGCGCCGCACCACCACAGCTGCTCAGAAAAAGTAGGCGCTGCATCGAACAGAAGCAGGCCCACCAGACCCAGTGGCACCATGAGCATGGTCACCAGGGGCACCACAACGAGATTAGTGGCAAGACCCAGCAGGCTGGTTTCGCCAAACCAGAACAGGGTCATCGGTGCCATCAGGGCGATCATCTTTATCTGTGTCGCGATCAATGAACGGATGCCTAATGACCGCCAAGGCATAGAAACCAATAACCAAGTCGCTCCTACACTGAGCCAAAAACTAGCGCCGAGCACTATTCGGGGATCCCAAAGCAGCAGCGCGCTAATCACCAATAACAACCCGTGTCGTCCCGTCGTATTCCAGCCGAACAACTGGGGCAGTTGCGCGGCAACCAGCATCAGGTAGGCCCGCATCACCGGAAAGCTGGCGCCTACCAAGGCCGCATAACAGCCTGTCACTATCAGCGCGGATACGGACGCAAACGCCATGCCACCGCCGTCACCCGGAATACGCATTAATCGTCGTGGCAACTGAAACAAGAGAAAACTGAGGGACGCGAGCAGACCGATATGGAGCCCGCTGATCACCAGCACATGCACCACACCCAGATGCCGGAGATCACGCCACTCACCCTGGCTCATGGAGCGAGTATCGCCCAATAGCAGCGCCCGCATCGCTGCCCACCCCTCGCCCTCCCTATCGGCCCACCCAGCCAGCACCCGCGAACGGAAATGGGGGATGGGTTGATGCAAAGGTGTTTGAGTGAGTTGGCCCACAGGCGTCACTGCAGCGCCGATACCGCGACTCACCCAACGCGCCTGATCAGGGAGGCTACCCGGATTGATTTGACTGGCCAGCGATTTGAACCGCCAGCGTCCGTCCACCTGAGTGTTGTAGCGCAGTGATGACCCAACCTCTTCGGCCTCTAGGTATTGGGTCACCTTTACCCGCTTTGGACCCGCGCAAAGCGCGTCGCCAGCACGCGTGACCTCCATTTCAGCTGTCACACGCAGCTGTCCCGTCGCAAATAGCTGTTCACGAGGGAGGGTCACGATACGACCCGTCAAGCTGACCTCTCTCCCCAAACACTCCCCGGGAAGCTGCTGGGATAGCCAAATCGCGCCATTCGTTGCACCACCGGCCAATCCCATCAAAAAAGCGACTAACGCCCATACCCGGTGATATATCGCAAGCGGCACTAACAGGACGCCAAGAAGGCCCCAACCCGGTTCAGAAAAAATCAAACTCGCCGCAACACCGGAACAGAGCGCGGCCAGATCGCGCTCTCGCAGACACGAGATCGACAATAAAAGTCGCAATACAGTCATCCCAGCATCAGGCCACCGCAAGAGATCCTGATTTCAATCAGACTGTCACTTTCTGCCGCAGATCACTGGTCAAAAATGAGCCACAACAGACTATGATTACCTCCTAACAAACGAGACGCTGCCACCAACGGGATGCTCAAAAAAAGCCTAAGGAAATGGGTTCCGGCGCCGAGTAAGGTTCGGCAGAGTCGCTCGTTGAGAATTTTCGGTAGCTGGGTTGAAGACAGTAACCTTTGGCAGCTTAGCCGACACACAACCGCCAAAGCTTTCGGCATCGGTCTCTACTGCGCTATGCTCCCCGTCCCAGGACAAATCATCATCTCGGTGGCACTGGCCATCGTCTTTACCGCCAACGTGCCACTAAGCTTCGCGCTGATCTTTATCACTAACCCACTCACCATGCCGGCGATTTACTTCGCGGCTTATAAGCTAGGCGCATGGATTTTAGGTGAGGAGCCACTCGATATTCAGTTCGAGGCATCCTGGACTTGGTTTGTGCAAAGCCTTGAAGACATCTGGTGGCCGCTGCTGGTCGGCTCACAGGTGATGGGTGTGATTCTGGGGGTACTGGGCTACTGGATGATCGATACCATGTGGCGCAATGCGGTTCGGCGCCAGTGGCGTGCGCGCCGCAAACGACGTCAGTGAGCTAGCGTCTCCGCCACGGGTAATGACGCCGCGCGCAGTGCGGGTAACGTTGCCGCCAACACCGACAGCCCAATGGCGATAGCGGCAGTGATCACGGCATCCTGCCAACGAACATCAACCGGCACGAACGCCAGCGGATACACATCCGTCTGCAACAAAGGCGCCCCCAGCCACTGCTCGAGCATCACCGCCAGATCCGGTGCGTTTATCGCGAGCAGATAACCTAAGGCCACACCCGCTAATGCGCCCACAAAACCAATCAGCCCGCCCTGCAGGAAAAATACGGCGGTGATATCAGCCCGCCTGCCGCCCATGGCCATCAACATGGCCACGGCCTTGCGTCGGTCCGTTACTACCAGCATCAGTGAGGACACCACATTAAACGCGGCCACAAAAATCACAATGAAGAGAATCAACCCGATCAGATCCCGCGACAGCTGAATCGCCGTGTACAAATTACCATGGGTCGCTCGCCAGTCGGTGACTCTCACGTATGAAGGCAGCATTTGGGCGATCTCCCAGCGCCACTGGGTCGCCGCAAACACGTCTTCTAGCTGCACCGCCACACCACGGCGGATACTGGCCCCTGCCCCAAGCGCCTCCAGCGCATCAACGTGCACCAATGCCAAGATCTCATCGAGCTCGGTCCCCGAGTCCAGCACGGCACTGAGCTGAAGGCGAAGTGGCCGATACGCCGCTTGATTCTCCTCGGGCAGAATAAACGTGACCCGATCACCCACGCTCAAATTCAGGCGCTCGGCCATCGAGGCACCCAGCACGAGTGACTCCGGGTGCCAATCGATGATGCCCGGCACCAACAGCGACTCGTATGGCGCCAACGCCGGACGCTTCAGGCCCGTAAGCTGGGCCGCAGACACAGTCTGTCCTCGCATCAACAGCGCTTCTGCAACAATAAAGGGCCTGACCGAGGCAATGTCGGGATCCCGCAGAAGGGCCTCTGTGAGGGCTGTCAGAGGCGCCGCATCACCCGCGGTGGTCGCCTGAACATGGGGCAATAGCGACAGAATTCGCTCGCGCATCTCCCGCTCAAACCCGTTCATGACCGACTGCACCGCCAGTAGCAGCGCAATGGCCAGCGCCATACCAACAATCGATACGCGGGATAAGAAAGCCGACAAGCCCTTGCCCGGATCCAGCGTCTGGCGCAGCGCGATGCTCCAACGTAACGACCAGGGCACTAGCGCGCCTCCAGTCGACCGTTCGCAAGGGTGAGCTGCCGATCCATGCGCCGAGCGATGGCCGGGTCATGGGTGACCACAACAAAAGCGGTATCGCGACCACGGAGCGCACTCATCGTGGCGAGCACCTGTTCCGCCGTATCCGGATCAAGGTTGCCCGTGGGCTCATCCATGAGCACACAGGCGGGCTCATTCACTAACGCACGCGCGATAGCCACGCGCTGGCGCTCACCGCCTGACAGGGCCGCCGGTCGATGGTTCAGGCGCTTCGCTAAGCCCAACTGCTCGAGCAATGCCCTAGCTTTCGCTTCTGCCTCCTTCTTTGTGGCACCACCAATTCTTGCCGGCATAGCCACACTCTCCAGTGCCGTGAACTCGGGCAAAAGGTGATGCATCTGAAAAACAAACCCCAGTCGCTGATTCCGCCACTGACTCCGCTCATTTTCCGACATGCGAGAGAGCGGTTGTCCGGCGACAGATACCTCACCCGTACTGGGTATATCGAGGCCTCCCAGCAAGTTCAGCAAAGTGGATTTACCTGCGCCCGAGGCGCCCACAATCGCCAGCCACTCGCCTGCCGACACCGACAGCGCCAACCCATCGAGCACCACAATTTCTCGCCGGGCGTCACGATAGGTTTTACACAGCTCCACGGCCTCGAGCACGGCGTAATCAGACATAGTTGAGTACCTCTGCTGGTGGCACCTTCGCTGCACGCCATGCGGGATACACACTGGCCAGCAAGCTCAGGACAAAGGCTACGGTCACCACCGCAAAAACATCTCCCCACATCAGCGTAGATGGCAAACCACCTATGTAATACACGGCAGGGTCAAACAGCACCAGACCAAACGCCTGCTCCACCCAGAGGGAAAGATCGGAGATCGTGGTCGCAAGCGCCACCCCTGCTACCGCCCCAAGCGAAATACCAAGAAGCGCGAGCAAGAGTCCGTGACCCAAAAACAGCATGAGGAGCTTCTTGGCGGGCAAACCCAAAACCTGAAGAATCGCAATGTCGCCGCGCTTTTCAGTCACCGACATGGTCAAGGTGGCGATCAGGTTAAATGCCGCAACCAGAATGACGGAGGTCAATAATATCCCGACCGTGATCTTCTCCATTTTGATCGCAGCAAAGAGGGTGCCTTGGGAGCTGCGCCAGTCGCGGATCTTGGTCGATTCCCCGACCAGTGGGCGAATTGCTGCACTGACTTGCGGCACCAGCTCGCGATCGCTCAGTCGCAGTTGAACACCTTGGGTGCCTGCAGGGCCCAGCAGCTTGCGCGCCGTTGCCTCTGCGACATAAGCAACCTGGGCATCAGGCGGCGCACCGACAGCGAACGTTCCGACCACCCGGAGCGATCGGCTTTTGGGAAACACCCCCATCGGGCTAACAGTTAATCGCGGCAGCAAGATGTCCACATTATCGCCGGGCCGCACGCGCAAAAGTCTCGCCAAATCAGCACCCAGGATGACAGAAAATGGCTCCAGTTCGAGCGCCTGCAGATCGCCGAAGGTAATATGCGAGTCGAGGTCGAGTACATCGCGCAACCCAGATTGAGGCGCGCCCACTATCTTTGCACCCCGACTTTCTCCAGCGTGGCGCAGCAGGGCCGTGCCCTGATGAAAAGGAGCTGCGGCGACCACGGCGGGCTGCTCAGTCGCGGCCGTTAGCAGATCACCGAGTGCCGCCTCGCTCGGATTCGCGGGCTCGAGGACCATGTCCGGCGTCACGGTGAGCAAGCGCTGATGCAGCTCACCACCAAATCCATTCATTACCGACAGTACGGTAATGAGCGCCGCAACACCCAGCAGCATCCCCAAAAGGGAGGCTAGCGCGACAAATCGGGTAAAGCGGCGTTGGCCACCACCGAGTGTAAAACGAATAATCAAATCCCAGGAGAGCGGCATCGGGCTCGCAGCCGGTTCAGGCCCGCCAGAGCGCGATCCCGCTTCGCTCAGCGACCGTCCTGATTCGGGTCATATTGTCGCACCGGTGCCGGCTCCAAATTGCTATCGCATCGCTGGGGGTCACCACCACAGATCTCGCAGTCCTGATCAATGCCCACTGCTCCGAGTCCACCACAGGACCCTTTAATGGGGCCACGACCAAAGATCACGCCAACCGCCATCGCGGCCATAATGGCCATAAACACCAACAATGCGAGTACAAATGTCATGCTTCATTCTCCGGGTTGTGGCGCTTCATGAGCCCCCCTCATCCAGCCATTGTGCCATGGCCGTGCTGGAAAGCACCTCCAGCGTGTCGCCGGAGCGCTTGAGCAGATAGACCGCGAGGTCGCGCTCTTCGGCGAGCACCAAGGCCTCAGCGGAGCCTATGACGGTCAGTGCGGTAGCCCACGCGTCCGCCATCATTGCAGAGCCGTGCACCACTGTCACGGATACCACGTCATGCTGAATCGGGTAGCCGGTGCGTGGATCAATCAGGTGAGAGTAGCGCTCCCCATCGTGCTCAAAGAAATTACGGTAATCGCCCGAGGTGGCGATACCCGTGTCAGTCACCGCCAGCGCGGCTTGAATACCGCCGCGCGCACCGGCATCCGGGCGCTCCACCGCAATCCTCCACGCATCTCCTCTCGGGCTCACACCCCGCACTCTGACCTCGCCGCCCACCTCCAGCATAAAATGGGGAATACTGAGGTCCTCAAGTGCATCGGCCCCCAGATCCACGGCATAGCCTTTGGCCAGGGATGAAAAGTCGAGCTTTAAGCCTGGTGCGCGTTTGCTCAAGGTGCGCGAGGTCGACTCCCAGTCGAGCTGCGCCACACCCACCTGACTCCGCGCTATCTCAATATCGGCGGCATCGGGAAACTGTTTGGGTCCCTCTGGCCCGAAACCCCAGAGGTCCGACAACGCACTCACACTCACGTCATAGGCGCCACGGGTCGCCATAGTGAGCTCGAGGGCCGCCGACAACACATAGGTGAAATCCCAGTCGACCTCGATCGGCGTCTGCGCTGGCAGCCTATTGAACCCACTGATCAGACTCGCGGGATCGTAGTGATTCATGCTCTCGTTCACCAAGGCGAAAGCTGCATTGATCTCTGACTGAACTTGTGAAGGGCTGACCTCGTCAGGAGCTCCTAGGTAGGTCAGCGACCAAGTTGTACCGAAGATAGCGCCGCCCATCTGCACCGGCCGCTCATCTGCGGCACAGCCCGCCAGACAGCAAAAGGCCAGCAATAGAGCTGGCCTCAAGCAACGTATATTGAGCAGTAGCGTCATCCGCCGAAGTCGTCGAGGAAGATGTTCTCCCGCTCCACACCTAGGTCCAACAGCATGTTGATCACAGCGGAGTTCATCATCGGTGGGCCACACATGTAGTATTCGCAGTCCTCCGGCGCAGGGTGATCCTTTAGATACTGCTCGAATAGAACGTTGTGAATAAAACCCGTCAGGCCATCCCAATTGTCTTCAGGCTGCGGATCCGACAGCGCCACGTGCCAATCAAAATTCTCGTTTTCCGCGGCGAGCCCGTCGTAATCCTCGACGTAGAACATCTCTCGAAGTGATCGAGCTCCGTACCAGAAGCTGATCTTGCGATCAGTCTTAATGCGTTTCAATTGATCAAACAGGTGCGACCGCATCGGTGCCATACCTGCGCCGCCGCCAATGAACACCATCTCGGCGTCAGTTTCCTTAGCAAAGAACTCGCCGAACGGACCGTACACGTTCACCTTGTCTCCGGGCTTCAGGTTAAAGGTCCAGCTGGACATGAGGCCGGGCGGGATGCCTTCGCTACCAGGTGGTGGCGTGGCAATGCGGATATTGAACTTCACCACACCCTTTTCCTCGGGGTAGTTGGCCATGGAGTAAGCGCGGATAGTGGTGTCCTTGCAGCCCGACTCCATGTTGAAAAAGCCAAAGCGTTCCCAATCGCCGCGGTACTCGTCTTCGACATCAAAATCGCTGTACTTGACCGAGTGGGGCGGACACTCGAGCTGTACATAACCCCCCGCGCGAAAATCAACGCTCTCGCCTTCCGGCAGTCTCAGTACCAGCTCTTTAATAAAGGTCGCGACGTTTTCGTTGGACTCTACTGTGCACTCCCACTGCTTGACCCCAAATACCTCTTCGGGAACCTGAATCTTGAGGTCCTGCTTGACGGGTGTCTGGCAAGAAAGGCGCCAGCCTTCATTAGCTTCACGTCGAGTGAAGAAAGACTCTTCGGTGGGCAGCATCGCGCCGCCGCCCTCTTCCACAACACACTTGCACTGCGCGCAGGTACCACCGCCGCCACAGGCGCTCGCCAGGAAAAGATCGGCATCGGCTAGCGTCTGCAGGAGCTTGCCACCAGCCGGCACTTCGATCGTGCGCTCGCCGTTGATCTCGATGCTAATATTACCGCTGGCGACCAACCGGCTGCGTGCCGCCAGGATCACAAGCACCAATGCCAAAATAATCGCGGTGAACATGCTGGCGCCGTAAGCGATTGTCATATCCATCGAATCTGAGCTCCTGTCAGTCGCCTGTTAAATATCGATGCCGCCGAAAGACATGAAGCCCAAAGACATCAGTCCAACGGTAATAAACGTAATCCCCAAGCCCTGAAGCCCGTCGGGCACGTCGCTGTACTTGAGTTTCTCGCGGATACCCGCGAGCGCCACTATAGCCAAAGCCCAGCCCACACCGGCACCGGCTCCGAATACAGCGCTCTCTGCAAAATTAAAGCTGCGCTCCATCATCAGGAGCGACGCGCCCAGAATGGCACAGTTCACCGTAATCAACGGCAGAAACACACCCAGCGTCGCGTAAAGCGCTGGCACGTACTTATCAAGGAACATCTCGAGGATCTGCACCAGTGCGGCAATTACGGCAATGTAGCTGAGCAGATGCAAAAAGCTCAGGTCCACGTCGGGTAGGCCCATCCAGGCCAGTGCACCATCAGCAAGCAGATTGTTAAGAATCAGGTTGTTCACCGGCACAGTGATTGACAGCACTACGATCACTGCAACACCCAGACCGGCCGCAGTCGCAATTTTTTTCGATACCGCAAGAAATGTGCACATGCCGAGGAAGAAGGACAAAGCCATGTTTTCAATGAAGATGGCGCGGACAAAGAGGCTCAGATAGTGCTCCATTACGCGCTCTCCTCAGCCGGATTATGGTGGGCAATCCTGAAGTCAGGCTGTTCCACCTGCTCCGTGTTCACCGCGCGAATCGCCCAGATCAAAAGACCGATCAGGAAGAACGCACTCGGCGGCAGCAACAATAGGCCGTTGGCCTGATACCAGCCACCCTCGGTGACCAGCGGCAGGATTTCCATGCCAAACAGTTTGCCGGTGCCGAACAGTTCTCGAACCACTGCCACCACAAGCAACACAAAGGAATACCCCAATCCGTTACCAAAGCCATCGATAAAGCTCGGGACCGGCGGGTTCTTCATCGCAAAGGCTTCAGCCCGTCCCATCACGATGCAATTGGTGATGATAAGGCCAACGAACACCGATAGTTGCTTGGAGATGTCGTAGGCCACCGCCTTGATCACCTGATCCACCACGATCACCAGCGAGGCAATGATCGTCATCTGCACGATGATGCGAATGCTCGAAGGAATGAATTGCCGAATGGTCGAAATAAAGAAGCCGGAGAATGCAGTCACCACCGTCAGGGCGATGCACATCACAACAGTGACACGGAGAGAGGTCGTCACCGCCAGTGCCGAGCAGATACCCAGTATCTGCAAGGCGATCGGATTGTTCTTGAAAATCGGGTCGGTCAGCGTGTCGCGCATACTCATGAGGCTGTCCCCTGTCGCAGGTTTTCAAGCAACGGCTTGAAGCCCTGCTCACCCAGCCAGTAGCGCACCAGTTTATCCACGCCCTTAGTCGTCAGCGTCGCACCTGAGAGGCCATCCACCTGCCATTGCTTCTCATTAGAACCCATTGGCACCGAGCCTTTCAGAACCTGAATGGCCACCTGACCACCCTGGTAAACCTGCTTGCCAGGCCAAATCGACTTCCAGTTGGGGTTATCGATTTCTCCACCGAGACCAGGGGTCTCGCCGTGTTCGTAAAATCCGAGTCCCGCCACCGTGTTGCCGTCAGACTCCAGCGCCATAAAGCCGTACATGGTTGACCACAGGCCGTAGCCGCGGATCGGTAAAATAATTTTGTCCAGACCGCCGGTATCATCCCGCACAAGATAAACCAGCGCCTGGTCCTCGCGACGCACCAGCTTGGCGGGATCCTCGTCACCCGCTAGCGCGCGCGACTGGCTAGGGTCTTTTGCCGCCTCGCGCTGGTCAAAGCTCGCGGGATCAATGCCGTCAATGAAGCGGCCCTCATCAAGGTCCACAACGCGGGTTTCCACCTGCTCAAACTGTTCTTCCACAGACATCGACGGATCAAGCAGACCCGCCGCCATCAGAATATTCCGCTTTAAGTCCAGGGTTTTATTGGCTTGCTGCGCCGGCTTTAACAACACCGCTGCGGTGGAGACCACCATGGAACACACCAGGCATAGCCCCACCGCAACCGTAAGGATGCGTCCCAGCCCTTCTCCGCTAGCTGACACGTGCAGCCCTCCTCTTAATATTGGCGCTCACTGCAAAGTGATCAAATAATGGCGCAAACAGATTGGCAAACAGGATTGCCAGCATCATGCCCTCCGGGAACGCTGGGTTGACCACGCGAATCAGCACACACATTACGCCGATCAAAATGCCGTAGAGCCAGCGGCCCTGATCAGTCATTGCGGACGAAACGGGGTCAGTAGCCATGAAGAAGGCACCGAAGGCAAAACCGCCGACTACCATGTGCCAGTGCCAGGGCATGGCAAACGCAGGATTGGAGGCTGACCCCACACTATTCAGTAGCAACGCGAAACCGATCATGCCGACGAAACAGCCCGCCACCACTCGCCAGGATGCAATCCCCTGAAGAATCAGCAACAAACCACCGATCATGATCATTAGGGTCGAAGTCTCACCAATAGAGCCCGGGATCGTGCCCACGAAAGCATCCCACCAGGTGTAGGCCTCTGTTAGACCCGCCATACCCTCCGCCGCGACGACACCCAGGGGTGTAGCGCCGGAATAACCGTCTACCGCCGTCCAGACAGCGTCGCCAGAGATCTGCGCGGGATAGGCAAAGTACAGAAACGCTCTGCCTGTAAGCGCCGGGTTCAGGAAGTTCTTACCGGTACCACCAAACACTTCTTTACCGATGACCACACCAAAGCTAATGCCCATGGCGGCTTGCCACAGAGGTAGATCAGGCGGCAGTGTCAGGGTGAACAGAATAGAGGTGACGAAAAAGCCTTCATTCACCTCGTGACCTCGCCGCATGGCGAACAGTACTTCCCAAAATCCACCAGCAATGAAGGTCACCAGATACAGCGGCAGAAAATGCACAAGACCGTAGAGCATGTTGTGCCAGATATTCGCGGCGTCGTGCCCGCCTAGCGCTGCCACAATGCCGCCCCGCCAGCCGTCCAACGCGCCGCCGGAGACCGCCAGCACATCGTTAGCCTGCAGGCCAATGTTGTACATGCCGTAGAACATGGCGGGGAATGTCGCCAGCCACACCGTGATCATGATGCGCTTTAAATCAATGCCATCCCTCACATGGGCGTTGGCGCGGGTGACGCTGCCGGGCGAATAAAAAATCGTGTCCACGGCCTCGTAGAGCGCATACCAACTTTCGAACCGGCCTCCCGGCTTGAAGTGCGGTTCAATGGCATCTAGCTGTTGTCGCAGTCCCATGTGTCAGCCTTCCTTCTCGATTCGCGTCAGGTTATCCCTGAGAATTCCGCCGTATTCGTATTTGCCCGGGCACACATAGGTGCAGAGCGCCAGATCCTCTTCATCAAGCTCAAGGCAACCCAGTGCCTGCGCCGTCTCGGTGTCCCCCACCAGTAGGGCCCTCAATAACTGAGTTGGCAAAATATCCAGCGGCATCACTTTTTCATAGGCGCCCACCGGCACCATCGCGCGCTCTGACCCGTTGGTGTTGGTCGACATGGCCAACGGCTTGCTGCCAAGCCAGCTCGACAAATAAATCCCCTTCACTGAGTGTTTGCTCACTCCCGGTGATAGCCAGCCCATAAACGCGCGCTCGCGCCCCTCGGGCAATAGCGCCACCTGCTGGTGATAGCGCCCTAAATACGCGGTATCGCTCTGCACCGCTCTGCCACCCAGCACCGAACCGGATAACAGTCGGGCGTCCTCTCCTTCACCCTCGCCAGCAACCAGCGCCTGCAAGTCAGCCCCTACCCGGCTCAGCACCAGACGCGGGCGGCTCACAGAGGGGCCGGCCAAAGCAACGACACGCTCGACATAGAGCGCACCATCCAAAAACAGTCTCCCCACAGCGATCACGTCCTGATATCCAATAGTCCAGGCTATTCGCTCTAGTGAGGCGCCCATCAAGAAATGGACGTGAGTTCCGGCGAGTCCCGCGGGATGCGGCCCGGCAAAATCGTGTCGAGAAATGCGCTGATGTGCCGCCTGCGGCATGTCAGCACCGGGTGCGGCGCACAGATACACGGGGCAATCCACCAAATTGGCGAGCAGTGTCTGGCCTAGCTCAAAGGCCTCGGCCTCGCGTGCAATCACCTGCTGCGGGTCTGGCGCGTGGGGCTGGGTATCGATTGCGGTAATAAAGAGTCCGGCCGGGCTCGTTGCAGGGTCTGCAACACGTCCAAAAGGCCTCGCCCTCAGGGCAGTCCACTGTCCCGACTGAATCAGCTGGTTTTTGATGACATCGGCAGACAGCTCGCGCGCAGCCTCGGCAGCATATTGGTCAAACGACGCGGCGCCATCGCCGTCAATCTCAACGACCACTGACTGGAACGTTCGCTTTGCGCCGCGATTAATGGCGGATATGCGCCCACCGGCTGGCGAGGTGTAGCGAACCCCTTCGCACTTTTTGTCGGTAAAGAGCAGGTCGCCTCGCTTGACGACATCCCCTACCTGCACGGCCATGGTGGGCTTCATGCCGTGGTAATCGTCGCCCAACAATCCCACCGCGCGCGCGGCCACGGCAGTATCCAGATCCCCAGACGGCGCGCCGGCCAGAGGGATATCCAAACCGCGCTTGATTTTTATCATGTCGTTGCTCATTTGCCTGTCCGCGTTTTCCCCCAAGCACACCATTCCCTGCACCGCATGCCGAAGTCTTTACTTCGGGGCGGCGCTGGCACTGTCATATTAGGGGCAACCCCCCCAGACATGTTGCGCGTACTGCAGACCGGGGGCTTCTTAAGGCCGGGCCGTGAGGCTCTTGTCGGTCGCGCGTATTCTATTCGACTTGCCCTGCCAAGGCCAACCCAAAACGAGGGCAAAATCAGAGCGGATAAGAACCTCCTGTGGGGTATGTCTGGTAACGGATCCCCGCCATTCGCTCCAGTACACGGTAGACCTGGCAGCTGTATCCGTACTCGTTGTCATACCACAGATACAGCACCGCCTGACTACCGTTCACAATGGTCGCTTTGGCATCAAAGACGCAGGCTGCACGGGAGCCCACGAAGTCGCTGGACACCACCTCGGGTGAATTCGAGTAATCGATCTGCTTCTTCATGCTGGAGTGGAGTGCTGTCTCGCGCATGAACTCATTCAACTCGTCTCGCGTGGTCGAGCGGTTCAGCGTCAAGTTGAGAATCGCCATGGACACATTGGGGGTGGGCACCCGGATCGCGTTACCAGTGAGCTTGCCCTCAAGCTGAGGGAGCACTTTCGAGACCGCCTTGGCAGCGCCCGTCTCGGTCAGCACCATATTCAACGCCGCGCTGCGCCCGCGCCGCTCAGCCTTGTGATAGTTGTCGATGAGATTCTGGTCGTTGGTGTAAGCGTGAACCGTTTCCACATGTCCGGCACTGATGCCGTACTCGTCGTCCGCGGCTTTCAACACCGGCACAATCGCATTGGTAGTGCACGAGGCTGCTGACAAAATACTGTCATCGTCGGCAATCTCGCCGTCGTTGATACCGGCAACAATATTTTTAATATCGCCCTTACCAGGCGCAGTCAGGATGACCTTGGCCACACCCTTGGCCTGAAGGTGCCGCGACAAACCGGCCTCGTCACGCCACACCCCGGTGTTATCAATCACAATACAACGATTGATACCGTACTCGGTGTAATCGATTTCCTCAGGCGAATCCGTATAAATCACCTTGATCTCATTGCCGTTGGCAACAAACGACTGGCGCTCTTCATCGACCCGAATAGTGCCCTGAAAAACGCCATGGACCGAATCACGCCTGAGCAAGCTGGCGCGCTTGAGGAGGTCATCCTCAGCCTTGCCTCGCCGCACCACCACAGCCCGCAAGCGTAGACTATCACCGCCGTCGGTTTTGGCGATGAGAATGCGTGCCATCAGACGGCCAATGCGACCGAATCCGTAAAGCACCACATCGACGGGCTCGTCGACGGGTTTGTGGGTAGAGCCCACCAGATACTCGAGCTCCTGAGCGACGTACTCCCCGATACTCAATCCCTCTCCCGCGCCCTTGTCGTAGTAAGCAACGGCGAGCCTGCCGATATCGAGGTGGCAGGGGCCAAGTTCCAATTGACTGACGGCATCCAGCACAGGGGCGGTCTCAAACTCGGACAGCTCGTTGGCCTCCATCTGCCTGACCCAGCGATGGCTCTTCATGATGTCTAGGACTGACTGATTCACCAGTGACCGACCGTAGATGTAGCACTTCACGTTGCGCTCGCGGGACAGATTGCCCACCACAGGAATCATGGCCTCGGCCAGGGCCTCCCGCTCTTTCCAGTCGGAAAAATAATCATCGGGGCGCGGGCGTTTTCTATCTTCAGTCACGGAGGTTCCTCTTATCGTTATCGGACGTCAAAGTGGCTTAGTCGGGATGTTGCCGCTCACTGGCGACTGCCCGCGGCCCTCTGGCCGGCGCGTATTATCAGATCTGCACCCGCACCGAAGCAACCTCAACCGCACTTTTCGGTGGTTGCCAGCCAGACTCGCCACTAAAATGAGCACCCCAGCTGATGACTGACGCTATGTTTCACCCTCTGATCAAAGACACCCCCTGGCCCGCTAAGGCGGGGTCCCGCACAGCCCTAGGCCCCTTACCCGGTGCGGCCAGCACGGCGGCCATCGCTGAGCTGGCCGCACGAGCCGACATAAAACGGCCCATCGTGGTACTGGTTGCCAGCTCAAGCGAGGCACATTCGCTGGAGCGGGAGCTACCGCTGTTCTTAGCCGACCCCATCCCGATACTGACACTGCCCGACTGGGAAACGCTGCCCTACGACCACTTTTCTCCACATCAAGATATTGTGTCGCAGCGACTTCGCACGCTTTATGAGTTACCCAAGCTTCGCCATGGCATTGTGATCCTACCGATCACCACCGCCATGCTGCGGACGCCCCCCCAGCACTACGTAGAGGGCAACACGCTTGACCTTAGCGTGGGAGACACGTTTGAGGCGGACAGCTTTACCAAAAGCCTCGCACTCAATGGCTATCGAGCCGTTGAGACGGTTTTCGAACATGGCGAATTTGCGGTGCGCGGCGCCCTGCTGGACGTGTTTCCAATGGGAAGTGATATGCCCTACCGCATCGACCTACTGGACAACGAGGTCGAAACCCTCCGGACGTTTGATTCAGAAACCCAGCGCACCGTTGACCGCGTCGAACGCATTAAATTGATGCCCGCCCGGGAGTTTCCGATCGGCGGCGATGCTACCCATCGTTTCCAAATGGCGTGGTTTGAGAGCTTCGAAGGAGACGCTGATCTCTGTCCCGCGTTCACTGAAATCAGTGCCGGACGCGTACCCGGCGGCGCGGAGTACTACCTGCCCCTCTTTTTTGAGCAGTGCGGCACCGTGTTTGACTATCTCTCGGACAATGCGGCGCTCATCCTGCTAGGGGATCACTACGGTGCAGCACAACGGTATTGGTCAGAAATTACCGGACGGTTCGAGGAGTACGGCATCGATCCCAGGCGGCCCCTGCTGCCGCCTCAGCGCGGTTTCATACCGGTCGAGGAAATCTACTCCCAACTGGGGGACTATGCCGTTCTCGAACTCAAACCAGACGAGCAATCGCCCGCCCATGCCAGAACCAATCTCAAAGCGCCGCCGCTGCTGACAGAGGCCGACGGACCTGGCGCCTATCAGGAAAAGCTGGCGCGCTTTATCGAAGATCATCAAGGCCCGGTATTGCTGTGTGCCGAGAGCCAGGGTCGGCGGGAGATGCTACTGGAAAGCCTGGCCAAGGTAGGCCTACACCCAGAAGCCTGCGATAACTGGCCCGGGTTTGTCGGCAGCCACGTTGATTTTGGGATCACCGTCGCACCGGTCGACCGCGGGCTATACGCCGGACCCGGACAGCCCACCCTGATTTGCGAGGCGCAGCTGTTCGGGCAACGCGTGGCCCAGAGGCGTCGACGCGCAAGACAGCAAGAGACCGACACCGACGCGATCATTCGGGACCTAACGGAACTCAGGCAGGGATTACCCGTTGTGCACATCGAGCACGGCGTCGGTCGTTACCTCGGGCTACAGATCTTGGAGATCGATGGAGACCCTGCCGAGTTCCTGTTACTCGAGTACGCGGAGGGCAATAAACTGTACGTGCCCGTCGGTTCGCTCCACCTGATCAGCCGCTACACCGCGGGTGACCCGGATACCGCGCCGCTGCACCGACTGGGCAGTGAGCAGTGGGAGAAAGCACGCCGCAAGGCCCGGGAACGCGCCGCAGATGTAGCAGCGCAGCTACTCGATGTTTACGCGAGGCGCGAGGCCCGAGTTGGCCACGCGCACGAGCTGGACGAAACCAAATGGCAGCAGTTTTGCGAGGGCTTTCCCTTTGAGGAAACGCCTGATCAGGCCGCCGCCATCACCGCCGTCAAGGACGACATGTGCGCACCCAAGGTGATGGATCGCCTGGTGTGCGGCGATGTGGGCTTTGGCAAGACCGAGGTCGCCATGCGCGCCGCCTTCATTGCCGCACAGAATGGCCGTCAGACTGCGATTCTGGTCCCCACCACCCTGCTGGCCAGCCAGCACCATGCCAACTTCCGCGACCGGTTTGCCGGCTGGCCCTATACCGTTGAGGTGGTCTCGCGCTTTCAATCTGCAAAGGACCTCGAGCACATCATTGCCCGCGTGAAGAGTGGCGAGATAGATATTCTTGTGGGCACCCACAAACTGCTACAGAGCGATTTTGGCTTTCGCGATCTTGGCCTTCTGATCATCGACGAGGAGCATCGCTTTGGCGTGAAGCAGAAGGAGGCGATCAAGGCACTACGGGCCGAGGTCGACATCCTCGCCATGACGGCGACGCCCATCCCCCGTACCCTTAATATGGCTCTCGGTGGCCTGCGCGATCTCTCCATCATTGCGACACCACCCGCGCGCAGACTCTCGATCAAGACCTTTATACGGGAGCACAGTATTGCTCTCGTTAAAGAGGCGGTGTTGCGCGAGACACTACGTGGGGGTCAGGTTTTCTATCTCCACAACGAGGTAAGGACCATCGAGGAAAGCGCGCGCAAACTTGGCGAGCTGCTGCCAGAACTATCGATCGGTGTCGCGCACGGGCAATTGCGTGAGCAGGCGCTGGAAAAAGTGATGTCAGATTTCTATCATCAGCATCACCATATTCTGGTCTGCTCCACGATTATCGAGACCGGCATTGATATCCCCAATGCGAATACCATCATCATTGAACGCGCTGATAAATTCGGCCTCGCGCAATTGCACCAGTTGCGGGGTCGCGTAGGCCGTTCGCATCATCAGGCCTACGCCTACCTCCTCAGCCCACCGCGATCTGTGATCACCTCCGATGCGCAAAAACGCCTTGAGGCGATCGAAGCGGCGGGCGATCTGGGCGCCGGCTATCAATTGGCCTCCCATGACATGGAGATCCGCGGCGCGGGAGAACTGCTAGGAGCCGAACAATCCGGACAGATCAATCAGGTGGGATTCTCTCTCTATCTCAGTATGCTCGAGAGCGCTGTTGCTGCACTCCGCCGGGGGGACATTCCCGATATCGATCAACCGCTGGACACCGGTACCGAGGTCAAGCTGCATGTGCCCGCCCTGATCCCCGAGGACTATCTCCCCGACATCACGACACGACTGGTGCTTTACAAACGTATTGCTCAAGCGAACAACGCAGAGCAGCTGCGGGAGATTCAGGTCGAGATGATCGATCGGTTCGGTTTGCTGCCCGAACCCGTAAAAAACCTGTTTACCGCTGCATTGATCAAGGTGCGCGCTCAGCAGCTGGGTATTAGCGAAATCGATATGACCGATGAGGGTGGTAGTATCGAATTTACCACCGCGACTGTTGTGGAACCCGCCGCCATCGTGAATCTAATCCAGTCTGATCCGCTGTGCTACAGCCTCTCCGGAAGCGGCAAGCTCAGAGTGAAAAAATCCCTGCCCACCCTCTCCTCAAGGGCAGAGTTCGTCGAAGCCCTGATATCCCCGTGGCTGGAAGCGGCATGACTGTGCGCCCGAAAGGCGTGTACCTTGGCCTGGCGACCGCACTGACGCTGGTCAGCCTCACGCCACTCGCTGCGCCCCTACCCGGTGGCTTTCAGCACTCGGGCTGGTATCAGTTTGAAGTCGTAGTGATGGTCGATACGCGAGCGGAGACGCTGGAAAGCGAGACCTGGCCGCTAATACCAAGAGTAGGCTATCCCGCGCGATGGCGCTGGATTCAGGACTCCGCAACGCAGCGTGCTCTGGAGGCAGAATATCCCGATGCAGTGGTGACCAACAGCCCCGCAGGCCATCTGACCGTGCGCCTTCCGACACCTCAGATCCCCCTGTGGAAGCCCGACACAGACATGCTCACCGAGGGCGACATGAGCCTCATCGATGACTTGATTGTGATCAGTCAAGGCTCAGACACCTTTGCTATGCTGACTGAAAAAGCTAGCTATGAGGATGCTGACGAGCCCGAATCGGAGGCGCCCCGCCCGCTGTTACCGTTTGAACAAATCGCGCCCGCAGAGGAGGAAAGCTCACCGCTGCTCGCCTTAGGGTCATTAGGTGTGGCCATGCCGAGTGAGGCTGGCGCGGAGGGCCCGATCAATATTCCTTTCGCGCCTGAAGTGGATGCTGTTTCGCTGGATCCCATCTCCGTATCGGCAAGAGCCATACCGACACCCGCACCGTTTCAGCAACGCCCTCTCGATCAACTGGCCCCGGGGCTCGCACGCTACCGACAGAGCAGCGAGGATGATGTGGTCGCTGCGGTTTCGTGGCTACAGGGCCCCAACAGCGAGACCCTGCCTATTTTGCTCCAGAAAGATAGCGATAACGGCTACCCGGTATTACAGGGCTTCATTCAGCTGGTGCCGCGGAACGACAGTTGGCGCCTCGGCATCAACTTTTGGGCCAACACCCGCGGGCACTACCTCCCGGAGATCTTTGAGATGCCCAGACCACCGGCCTCACCGCAACGTATCGCAGTGTTGGCGCCAGCCATCAGGCCAAACTTACCGGCTAGAGCGGGGATTGAGTTCAGCGACAGCGAGCGGCAAGACACAGCAGGGGGCTTGCTATGGACGGGCTTTGGCGAAGCTGAACTCGGTTACGAAAGTAGCAGCCCAACAGTAGCGTCAGAAGTAGAAGTGCCTGTCGCCCCGGAGTGGCCATGGCGGCATCTTGTGCATGTTGCCGACACCATCCCGCTGACAGAGAACCGGCTTCGGTACTACGACCACCCGATCATCAAGGTGCTGGCTATCTGGCGGGAGCTGAGTTGGTATGAACTTTATATTGAGGGCCAGGATCTGATGAACGCCTCGCGTGCTGCCAGCGACTCCGTCGCCAAGACGCTCACCACGTCGGGCGAGTAACACACAGCCCGAGTAACCTACCTGACCGACGGATCGGCTTCTGGCGGACTGAGCAACACGGTCCGCGTCGGGAACGCCACCTCGGCACCCTGCCGCTCTATGATGTTCAATATCTTAACCAGCACGTCCTGCTTGACCCCATGAAAAGTCGCCCAGTCGGTCGTGCGGGTGAAGCAGTAAATAAAGAAGTCCAGCGAGGAGGCGCCGAACGCGACAAAGTTGACCATCAGCGTCTTGCCCTTATCGATATCGTCGTGCGCCAGCAGCATCTCTTTGACCTCCGCAACAATCTGCTCCATTGCGCCAGCGTCGTCGTAGCGGACGCCAATGGTCTCGTAGATGCGGCGATTCAACATGCGCGATGGATTCTCGAGCGCCACCGTGGAGAACACCGAGTTCGGAACGTATAGGGGTCGCTGGTCAAAGGTACGGATGCGGGTCACCCGCCAGCCTACATCCTCAACGGTGCCCTCGATCTCCCGGTCAGGGGATCTAATCCAGTCACCGACCGCGAATGGACGATCCAGAAAAATACTCAAGCCGCCCAAAAAGTTGGCCAACATATCCCGTGCCGCAAAACCGACTGCAATGCCACCCACGCCGCCAAAGGCGAGCAGGCCAGACACGGAAACGCCGAGAGACTGAAGGATCATGATGCCGGCAATTACCCACAACGCGATGCGACTCAACCGCGCGACCGCACTGATCGTTGCGCGATCACTGGAGCCGAGTGCACCACGATGCTCACCGAGTAATTCTTCCTCGATGCCGCGACTGAGACGATGTGCCAGCCACCCGAACAGGAGCAGCAGGGCCGTATCGGAAAGTCGGAGTAGCGCTTCGCGAATCCCATCGAGTACAGGAAAAAGACTGAGTGACAGTAAACCGAGCACAACCCACATCACCCATTGAATGGGTGGGAAGATCGCGTAGAGCAGCACATCGTCCCACTGCGTTTCGGTGCGATCGGCGGCTTTGGTGAGCCTGCGCACAATGCGATAAATCGCAGTATGGCCCGCCACCCCTATAACCATGAGTGCCGCAAAGGTGAGCACACCAATTGGGACATGCAACAAAGCCGCCAGGGGCGAGAGTAGTTCTTCCAAAAACACCATTGCAAAGCATTCCGCTGGAATATGTCCGTATCCTACCGCAACCTGTCGCCCAACCCGCCAGCTACTCGCCTTGTGCCCACCGAAACAGCACACCAAAGAGCCGCTGTACATATACACAGTCTGTATATATCATCAGACCAACTTAAATGGGGGATTCGCTCATGAAGCTTACTGCGCGACAGGGACAGGTACTCGACGTGATCAGGCAGTATGTTGCCGATACAGGCTACCCGCCTACCCGGGCCGATATCGCCAAAGAGCTGGGTTTCAAGTCGGCGAACGCCGCCGAGGAGCATCTGCGGGCACTGGCACGGAAAGGCGTAATCGAAATTATTGCGGGCGCATCACGCGGCATTCGACTGACCGAGAGCTCTGGTTTGCCCATTGTGGGCAGGGTTGCAGCCGGCTCACCCGTGCTCGCCACAGAACACATTGAGGATTACTGCGAGCTGTCTCCCGGCTTCTTTTCGCCAGCGGCTAATTACCTATTACGGGTGACCGGTGACAGTATGAAAGATGCAGGCATCCTCGACGGAGACCTTTTGGCTGTGCACAGCACCTCGACGGCGCGGGATGGGCAGATTGTGGTTGCGCGGATCGAGGACGAAGTCACAGTCAAGCGGCTCAAGCGCTCCGGGCAGCACACTCTCAAGTTACTGCCGGAAAACGAGGACTTCGAGCCGATCGTGGTGGACCTGCGTAGCACTGAGTGCGCCATCGAGGGCATCACCGTGGGCATTATTCGCCAGCAGGCTTAGTGCCCCACCCCTGACCATCGAAAGGGCGGAGAAAGGTAACTAGCGCGATTTTTGAGGGAGGGATACCTAGCCGAGGCATCCTGAGTGGGCCCCTGAAATGGGAGGCGGGAACGTTTGCCCCGCTGTGCCAGCGCGCTACAGAGTTAGTGCAGCGTGCGGGTCTCTGGCATTTCCGCGGTCTCGACTTCTAAATTGTTGACCTCAGCCAACTGCGCCGCCGCTTCTATGCCAGCCTGAATCATGGCCTTGGCAACTTCCAGGTTATTACCCATGAGGTACGCATTGGCCTCATCGGAAAACTGAATGCTCACCAGCGGCTCGGTGTCACCCTCGACGCGCTGCAGCACTACTTCACCATCACCCAAGTCCACGATTTCAAGTAAGGATGTAGACACTCAAAAACCTCTCTCTTTGGAAGAGTCACCGGCGCGTATCGCAACCGACGACGTCTCACGTTAACACTCTGGGCGGGCATCTGCCACTCGAGCACTGCGGTACCCGCTGTCAGGACTCATCAATGGCGTCAGCAATGGTCTCTGCCAAGCCGGCCAACTGCTGCGCCCAGTCCTCGAATTGCTCTAGATTGGCCCCCGTCTCCACTGCCAAGCTGTCTGAGCGGCGCACCACAGGGCTGTGTGAAATAGGAGCCTTAAGCGCTGCGACCCAGCCACTCTGCTCCAGCTGCGCGCAGGCCTCTACTTCGGCGGGGCGCACCAGACCTCCAGGCAATCGCGGCAAATCGCTCACCGAGCGAGGCGGACTGTCAGGGAGTTGTCGAATCCGACAGGCGGCGAGCAGCAACCAACCATAGCCATCGAGCAGCCTGACCTGCACCGGGCCGGCGTAGGCCTGATTCACTGGGGTTTCCGGCACGTTGCCTCGCTGCAGCTCAGCTCGCCAGCCCGACAACAGGATACGGGCGTGGTAAAGACTTTGGTTAGCGTAAGCCAGGGGGTGGCTCAATCCGCTGCCTCGTCTGAAGGTTTGGCTTTCGCCTTTGCCTTCGCTTTCGCCTTGGGCTTGGCTTTTCTTTTAGCCTTGGGCTTTTTCGCCGTGCCCTCCTCGACCCACTTGCCGTCGTTAAACGTCGCTCGCCAACCGCTGGGCTTGCCGTCACGCTCCGACATCACATACTGCTCTTTAGTCTTTCGGCTGTAGCGAATCTGACTGCGGTTACCTTGGTCATCTACACGGGGGGCATCAAACAGATAGTGATGCTTGGGATCGATCTCGGCCTGATGGGGCAATAACTCGTCCACAAAGGGGGGTCGCGTCTCACGGTGCTTGGGGAACTGGCTCGCCGCGAGGAAGATCCCAGAGGCACCGTCTCGCAGCACGTAGTGGTCCTCTACCTTCACACACTGCAACTCCGGCATAGGCACCGGGTCCATCTTGGGCGGCGCAACCTCGCCACTTCTCAGCAGCTTCCGGGTATTGGTGCACTCCGAATTGGTGCAGCCGAAGTACTTCCCAAAACGTCCGGTTCTGAGCTGCATGTCGGAACCGCATTTATCGCATTCAATTAGCGGACCGTCGTAACCTTTAATACGGAACTGTCCCTGCTCAACCTCATAGCCATCGCAATCTGGGTTGTTGCCACAGACATGCAGCTTACGGGACTCATCGATCAGGTAACTGTCCATCGCAGTGTTGCATTTGCCGCAGCGTCGCTTGGTGAGCAATAACCGCGACTCGGCCTCGTCGTCAGCATCGACGCTGATCGCCTCGTCGCCGGGAATTAAATTGACAGTGCTCTTGCAGCGTTCCTTGGGCGGCAAGCTGTAACCCGAGCACCCCATGAACACGCCCGTGCTGGCGGTGCGGATCTGCATAGGCCTACCACAAGCGTCGCAGGGAATGCCGGTCGGCGTGGGATCGTTGGGTTGCATACCATCTGGCCCGTCGTTGGCCGCTTGCAACAACTTGCCACTGAAGTCTGCGTAAAACTCGTTGAGCAAATCAGTCCACGACAGTGTGCCCTGGGCCACTTCATCGAGTCGCTCCTCCATGGTCGCAGTGAACCCATAGTCCAGAAGATCACTGAAACTGTCCTGAAGACGTTCAGTCACGATGTCGCCCATTTTCTCGGCGTAGAACCGGCGGTTCTCGAGTTTCACGTAGCCCCGATCCTGAATGGTGGAGATGATGGCAGCGTAGGTAGAGGGGCGACCGATACCGCGCTTTTCCAACTCGCGCACCAAACTGGCCTCGCCGTAACGAGCAGGTGGTTTGGTGAAGTGCTGCTTGGGATCAAACTCCGTCACTGTGAGACCATCGCCCACTGCGAGCGGCGGCAGCACGGCATCGTCTCCCTTGCGAGCCGCAGGTGGCTGGATCCTGGTAAAGCCGTCGAACTCAATAACCCTGCCCTTAGCAGTGAGCCGGCAGTCAGCAGCCGTGACCACCAAAGTGGTCGACAGATAGCGCGCAGGAGTCATCTGACAAGCCACAAACTGACGCCAGATCAGGTCATAAAGGCGCTCTGCATCAGGATCCATCCCCGACAGCAAGCTACTACGCAACCGGACATCTGAGGGGCGAATCGCCTCGTGCGCTTCCTGCGCACCCTCGCGGGAGCCATAGCGAATAGGCTCAGCCGGCAAATATTCGGCTGGGAAATCTTTCTGAATCAAACTGCGGCAAGCGCTCACCGCATCATTACTGAGGTTGGTGGAATCGGTCCGCATGTAGGTAATGTATCCCGCCTCATAAAGACGCTGCGCAAGCGTCATGGTCTTCTTGACGCTGAATCCCATGCGCGTGCTCGCCGCCTGCTGCAGCGTTGACGTAATAAAGGGTGCGGACGGCTTGGAGCTGGTTTTGCGGGACTCCAGATCCGTGACACTAAAGCTGGCGCCACGCATGGCATCGACAGCGGCCTCCGCCTCAGTCTGATTTTTAGGTTCAAACTTCTCGCCACCCCGATGGGTGACCATGAACCTGACCGGCTCAATATCGCCGGCTGTAAGTAGTGCGTGGACTTCCCAATATTCCTCGGGCACAAATGCGCGGATTTCCCGTTCGCGCTCCACGACAAGGCGCACCGCGACGGATTGAACTCGACCCGCAGACAGCCCGCGTGCGACCTTGGCCCACAGCAGAGGACTCACTTCGAAGCCAACGACCCGATCAAGAAAGCGCCGCGCCTGCTGAGCGTGTACACGCGCCACATCCAACACTCCCGGTTCCTTGAAGGCTTCTTGAATGGCCTTTTCAGTAATCTCGTTAAAGACCACCCGATGGTAGCGGCTGGTGTCGCCGCCAATCGCTTCCTGTAAATGCCAGGCGATCGCCTCACCCTCTCTGTCAAGGTCAGTAGCGAGATAGATGGCATCGCTGTCCTTAGCGAGTTTTTTCAGTTCACTCACCACTTTCTCTTTACCCGGCAAAATCTCATAGCGGGCTTGCCAGCCGTTATCGGGGTCAATGCCCATCCGCCGGACCAGCTGCTCGCGCTTTTTGCGTGTCTGGTAGCGTACTTTTTCGTCTGGTGCCATTTTGCGGGTAATGGCAGCTTGAGCAGCGCGTTCCTTCGGGTCTGTGGGCTTGGCACTTCCCGAGGTGGGCAGATCTCGAATATGACCCACACTGGACTTCACAATGAAATCATTGCCGAGATATTTGTTGATGGTTTTCGCCTTGGCGGGCGACTCCACTATGACCAGTGCTTTACCCATAAATTGCGCTTGCCTGCATTGATTTCGCCATCGGAACTGACTAGCGGCCGCTAGAAGGTGGGCATCTATAAGGGCGATTTTGCTCGGGGTCAAGGCCTCACTGAAATCTTGCCTTATTCAACCCAGCTCCTTGGAAGGACTGCGTTACTCAATATAATCAATTACTTGGGAGAGTATGTGTAAGCCATCAGGCCCCTCTTTCTCGTTCCAGAAAATACTCACGGTCTGCTCTGACAGCTCGACAAAGGCGGCGCCCGAAGGCAAAGCTGACAACCATCCGGGGGCGGGAGAGACGCCACTCGTCGGGGACCACTCATCGTCAACCGACACAAAGCGCTTATCGCGGCCAGCCTGATGAAGATGCGGCGGTAACCGTCTTTCATAGCAGGCAAACTCATCGTCTGATTCGAAGCGAAACCGAGCGGGTATGGTTGGCAGGGGACGCAGGGAAACCCGTAAGTTGCAGGCCCGCGCTTGATCTCGCAGCGCCGCTTTCGCGCGCTGTGACTTGTTGGGCATCGCCGACATCAGCGGCGCTATAACCACTGCCAAACCCAGCACAATCAGTACATAAACCACATCGACACCCCGAAGAGACAAGCCCGCTGTTTTTGACTACATTTGACGTCATAACAAGGGAGCAGCGGGAGAGAGTATGCCCTACCAAAACATCCTCGTGGCAGTTGACCTCGGCGCGACCACAGAGACCGTCATGCAGCGAGCTGCGTCACTGGCCGGACAAAATAATGCGCAGCTTCATGCGCTACACGTGATCGAGCCATTGGCAATCACCTACGGCGGCGACATCCCCATGGATTTCTCTGCGATTCAGGAAGAGATTCAGGGCCAAGCTAGAGAGCAATTGGATAAGCTCTGCTCTGCCTTGTCGATCCCAGAGGCCAATCGCCATCTGGTGACGGGTCGCCCCGAGTCGGAGATTCCTACCCAGGCCAAGGCCGTTGCCTGTGACCTGATCGTCGTAGGGACGCACGCGAGATGGGGCCTAGCCCTACTGTTGGGCTCCACCACCGACGGCGTAATGCACGGCGCCGAGTGTGATGTCCTCGCGGTAAAGGTCGACATGCCACCCTAAAGCGAAGGCAGTGACGCAGCAACACAGACAGCTGGCTCCGACACCGATCTGCTGTCAGTCGACTGCCCCCAGAGTTAAGGGCTGCTCCGACATGTACTTTTCCCACCAATAATGAAAGTTGCGGATCCGCCTTTCGTGGTGAGAAATCCAGAGCCCCGTCATCCCGCGTGAGTGCAGACCTTTCTGCACGCCGGCAAGACACGAAGCATCCTGATCGAGCAAGAGCCCTGAGGACTGCTCGCCATAGCGATAGAAATTGTGCTCAGGACGCCCATCAAGACTGCCATCACCCAACTCAACGAACAGGTCGACTGCGCCGGCTTTCGTCTCAGTCTTAACTTCACCTTTGGGTACACGATTAAAGATCATGCGATCAAAATACATCTTGTCAGGATCAGTCGGATGCGGGCGATGACGAAACATCCACATCTGCTCGCCGAATAGATTAAACGTAACATTTGGAAAAACGTTGTAGTGGTAGTCCGCCGTGAGCTGATCGTCCGTCAACTTCGAAAAGTCCAGGCCGTTCTCATTCGTCATTGATCGCTTGTGTGCCGCTACTGCACCACGCAGGTTCGTCACGTCACCGTCGAAAGACTCGACCGGAAATCCCTCTGACTTCAGGTATTCAACCATCGTCTGATTGAGCGCTTTGTCCTCGCCAATTTTGCGGGGACTGGGAATATACATTGGCGCAATAAATCGACTATGCGGGCCGTAAAGATCCATCTGCACGTTCACGTCGTCGGCTAGATACTCAGACTCAGGGTGCACGCCACGCACGTGATACGTCTCTGAAAAAATATCGACGGATGTTTTCCAGTTGCAGTTCCATTCAACGGTCTCGTCGGAAACCAACACCATGGATTCCATTTCATAGGGCGCAAGATGTTCGGGGACAACACCGAGATACTCGACCAAAGGCCCTATATCTGGATCCATCGATATCCAGATAAAGCCTCCCCACGCTTCGCACCTGACCTCCTTGAGGCTCAGCTCCGCGGCGGACACACCCTGAGGAAAGTCATGCGCCTCGGGTATCTCTTTGATGCTGCCATCCAAATGATATTCCCAGCCATGAAAACCACAGCTCAGGTAAGGCGAGCTGCCACGCCCCGATGCCTTCAGCTGGTTCCCCCTATGCTGGCAAACGTTGTAGAACGCGCGAACAACGCCATCTTCTGCACGGGTCACAAGAATTGACTCTCGAAGGTTTTCGAAAACCAAAAAATCACCCGGCTCGGCGACATCGCAAGCCGCACCGGCCAGCAGCCAAGTTTTCGACCAGATACAGTCATCCTCCAATTTTAGAAATACTGGGTCGGTGTATCGATCAACAGGAATGCGCTCAAACCCAAGCTCGGGCTCCGGTGCTTTGGTTGTCGGCGTAAATACAAAGTCAGCGGGTTTGTTCATTCATATTGCTCCGTATCTGATCCTTGATGTGGCGAATGAGGTTATCAATCAGAAAGACCGGTAAGCAATGCAACTGCCTAAGCAAAGATGCTGACAGGGTGTTATTCGTCCCCCAGAAACGCCTCGAGCTGCGTCCCGTCAAAGGGCCATCCCAACTCGCGGCCTGAACCGTCCTTCACAACCGGGATTCTGACGCCATACTGCTCCATCAGACTCAAGTCATCGGCGATATCCACCGTCTGAAAAACATGGCCGCCCTGCTCAAGAATCGCCTCAGCATGCTCGCAGAGATGGCAGCCAGATGTGGTGTAGAGTGTGAGCCGCAGCATGATGGATTCTCCGATAGGGGTGAACATGCCTGAACAGTCTAATGCAGCGTGGCATCCCGGCAGGGGTCTGACGCTCTTCGGTCGAAAGCCCGCACTGGAGGCATTAGAAGACCCATCATTGGCCATACACTGCCTGCATCTGGCCATCAGCAATCGGCCCAGCGGCATTATCGCGCAAATCATCAGCGAAGCGGAGCGCCGCGGGATTACGATTCGCTATCACGATCGACAGGCGCTCTCGCGGATCTCCAAAAATGGCCGACAAGACCAGGGCGTTGCGCTGGACGTTGTGTGCCCCAACTTTATGTCGCTCGAGGCGTTCATTGATTTCCCGGAAAAGCCAAGAACCGTCTTGGCCCTAGATGGCGTGACCAACCCGCAGAACGTCGGGATGATCATTCGCTCGGCGGTCGCGGCTGGCGTGGACGGCGTGTTGTATCCCAAGCGCGGTATCGCCTCACTGGGACCGCTTGTCATAAAAGCCTCAGCAGGAAATGTCTTCCGGGCGCCTATTATCCGCTGCGACTCGACGGCAGCCGCGCTGACCACTCTCAAGGCCCATGGCTATCAGATTGCTCTTTTAGAGGCCACAGCGACAACGTCGCTGTTTGAGTTCAATGCCATGGGCAAACTGGTCTGCGTGCTCGGGGGGGAAAGCGACGGTATTGGCCAGGAAGTCGAGGCTTTGGCTGACACCCGCCTCACTATCCCCATGGCGAACGGTGTGGAGTCACTCAATGTTGCGGTCACCGCAGCGCTAGTATCCTTTCATCTTGGACAAACTCCAGACTGAGGCCTAGCCTCGTCTGATGGCTCAATTGCCCCCCGGTGCCGATGCGTTGCCATTGGCCACCGCCAGCCAGGCCTGCTGTATCACGTAGGCGCGAATGGCGTCGGTGTCTTCCTTGGTGAGGTGCCCCGAAAAAGCGACCATGCCCTGCTTCTCCAGTGCACCCTCGCGCACAACCTGATCCCACGCCTGCTCGTTCGCTGAGATCGCTGACCAGCGAAGGTCAGGAATGACGCCGCCGCTGACCGCAAACGCACCGTGACAAAAGTGGCAGTTCTCCGCGAATCGCTGCATACCCAGCTGATGCTGCTCCGGCTCGCCAAACATGGGGGACTTGGGTGTAGCCACCACCTGATCGGCCAGCGGCGCGGGCATCATCTCAGTACCGCCCAACTTAAAAGTAATGACACGTGCCGGCTCTTTGCCAGCCGCCTCTCCGTAGGTGAAGCCGGCAATCAAATTGGAGACGCTACCCCAGCCAGAAAGCACGCTGAGATATTGCTCTCCATCGATTTCGTAGGTCATGGGTGCCGCCGCTGCGTTACCTACCAACTGCTCGGACCAGAGACGCTCACCGGTCTCGGCGTCGTAGGCGACCAAATCGCCAAATTTGTTGCCCTGAAATACCAAACCGGCGTCCGTACTCAGCACGCCACCGTTTAAGGGCAGCGCAAAGGGAACCGCCCAGCGCGGCTCAGCCTTGACCGGATCCCAGGCCAGCAGCGAGCCACCATCCATATCAGCCACGGCATCGAGCGTGCCCGCCGGATACTCAACGGGCCACCCCGCCGCAGCGTCATATCCAATATTCCACCAGGACTTACTGTCTTCTACGTTACGTGTTTTATCGTAGAAAAAGGGAATCTCGTTGACCGGGATATACACCAGCCCTGTGTCGGGGTTGAACGCCATCGGATGCCAGTTGTGCGCCCCTGTCGGGCCCGGTATGACAACAGTCAGCGCCATATCGACCGCATCCTGGATCAGAACAGGTCGACCGTTCTCATCAAACTCCCCGGTAGTCCAGTTCTGCTTCGTGAAGGGTGTCGCAGAAATCAGCTCACCATCGGCGGCGTCCAAGACATAGAAGAAACCGTTCTTGGGCGCCTGCATAACCACCCGCCGATCGGCACCGCCCTCACCCAGCGGCAGGTCGGCCAGCATAATCTGCTGCGTCGCAGTGTAGTCCCAGCGGTCGCGTGGGGTTGTCTGATAGTGCCAGCGGTATTCACCGGTATCAGCATCGACCGCGAGAATGGAAGAGAGGAACAGATTGTCGCCATCGCTATTCGGATCGCGGATATCGGGATTCCAGGGTGACCCATTACCCACGCCAATTAGGATCTGATCATTGACCGTGTCATAAACAAGCGAATCCCATGCAGTACCGCCACCTCCGTCGGTCACCCAGGCGCCGTCGTCACCCCAGGTCTCGTTCGCCAACTTGGCCAGAATGGCATCAGAAGCCGCCCCGTCGGGCTTCTTCTCGGGATTGGGCACGGTATAAAAACGCCAAACCAACTCACCGGTTGCAACGTCATAAGCCGTCACATAGCCCCGGACACCCAGCTCTCCCCCTGCATTACCAATGATCACCTTGTCTTTGAAAACACGCGGCGCTCCAGTGATGGTGTAAGGCTGGGTTTGATCCACGGTTACCTCACTCCAGATCACCTCGCCGGTCGCTGCATCCAACGCCTCAAGACGGCCGTCAAAGACACCAATGAAAACTTTTCCGTTATGCACAGCCACGCCGCGGTTGACGACATCGCAGCACCCTTTGGCGGCGTCTTCGCCCGAGACCTCGGGGTCATAAACCCACAGCTCCTCGCCGGTCTTGGCGTCAAGTGCATACACCACCGACCACGCGCTGGACACATACATCACACCGTCAACAACAAGCGGGGTCGCCTCGGCACCACGCGGCTTGGCGGTTTCGTAAACCCAGCCCACACCCAACTCGGGGAGCGTATCGCGGTTAATCTGTCCCAACGCCGAGTGACGCTGCTCGTCGTAGGTGCCACCGTAGGTCAGCCACATTTCGGGCTCTTCCGCCGCCGCGGTAATGCGATCCGTATCAACCTGCGCAACAGGTTTTGCTCCCGACACGGCCCCGGAGGGCGCTTTCGCGTCGTCAGAGTGTCCACCGCAGGCCCACAGCGTGGCGGCCAAAGCGAAGATGAAAGCGAAACGTGCGCTACCGAACATGGCGTTCCCTCAAACTATTTTTATCGTGACATTGAGGCCTTAGTGTAGCCAAATCAAGGCTGTTTGGGGTGGATTGATCGCGCGCTGCGCCCCGCGCAGAAAACCAAACGGCAGGGACTTCACAACGCGGTTTTTGTTGAGCTCAGGGGGGCTGTGACGGGGCCACGCCATGAGGGCCAGCAGGTTACTTGGACAAGAAAGACATCCCGTCTTCGAGGCCGCGCAACGTCAAAGGGTACATCTTGCCGTCCATGAGTTGCCGAGTAATGGCAATCGACTGGGTGTACTCCCATTCATCCTCGGGGACCGGGTTAATCCAGATGCACTTCTCATAGGTTTCTCTGAGCCTGCGCATCCACAGCTCACCCGACTCTTCATTCCAGTGCTCCACCGAGCCGCCGGGCTGCATGATTTCATAAGGCGACATCGAGGCATCGCCCACAAAAACCACCTTATAGTCGTGGGCGTACTTGTGCATCAGATCCAGCGTGGCCGTGCGCTCATTAAAACGTCGAATATTATTTTTCCACACGCTCTCGTAGACAAAGTTGTGAAAGTAAAAGTACTCAAGGTGCTTGAACTCGGTTCTCGCCGCAGAGAACAACTCTTCGCAGACTTTGACGTGGGGATCCATTGAGCCACCAACGTCTAGGAACAACAGTACTTTCACTGCATTGTGACGCTCGGGCACCATCTTGATGTCCAGCAGACCCGCGTTCCTCGCAGTGGACTTAATGGTGTCGTCCAAGTCCAGCTCTTCGGTCGCGCCGGTGCGCGCGAATTTACGAAGCCGACGCATCGCAATTTTGATGTTGCGGGTACCCAATTCGACACCGTCGTCAAGGTTCTTAAAGTCCCGACGATCCCACACCTTCACGGCACGTTTGTTTTTACTCTCACCGCCAACGCGAATACCTTCCGGGTGATACCCATCGTTACCAAAGGGTGAGGTGCCCTCGGTGCCGATCCATTTATTGCCACCCGAGTGGCGCTTTTTCTGTTCTTCCAGACGCTCCTTGAACTGCTCAATCAATTCTTCGAGGCCACCCAGACTTTCTATCTTGGCCTTGTCTTCTTCAGAGAGCTGCTTCATGAACTCCGAGCGCAGCCAGTCGTCCGGAATCATCGCCTCAATGACGTCGTCGAGGGCTTCGAGGTCTTGAAAATGCAGCCCAAAAGCGCGGTCAAAGCGGTCGTAATATTTTTCGTCCTTGACCAAAATTGCGCGGGATAGCGAATAAAAATCATCCATGTCACCAAAAGCAAGCCGCTGCTCCATCGCCTCTAGCAGATCGAGCAACTCCCGCGGTGTCACAGGCACCCCGGTGTCTTTCAGCACATGAAAGAAATTAACCAGCACTGAGCTAGCGGGCCTCGCGTCTATGCATAAATGCCAATCGCTCTAGTAATTGCACATCCTGCTCGTTTTTCAACAGTGCCCCGTAGAGTGGCGGTATCGCTTTGGTCTGATCACGGTTTTTCAAAATCTCGTCGGGGATATCATCCGCCATCAGGAGCTTCAACCAGTCAATCAGCTCCGATGTCGAGGGCTTTTTCTTGAGCCCAGGTATCTCACGCAATTCGAAAAACACCTCCAGCGCTTCCTGCACCAAACTCTTTTTGATCGTCGGGTAATGCACCGCAATAATTTCCTTCATCGTCTCCTTGTCGGGGAAATTGATGAAGTGGAAGAAGCAGCGACGCAGAAACGCGTCTGGCAACTCTTTCTCATTGTTCGAAGTGATAATGATGATCGGCCGGTGCTTTGCCTTGATCGTCTCACCGGTTTCGTAGACGAAGAACTCCATGCGGTCCAGCTCGACCAGCAGATCATTGGGAAACTCGATGTCGGCCTTGTCGACCTCGTCGATCAGCAACACAACCTGTTCATCCGCGGTAAACGCTTCCCAGAGCTTACCGCGCTTGATGTACTGGCCAATATCCTCGACCTTGCCATCACCCAGCTGCGAGTCTCTCAACCGCGACACCGCGTCGTACTCGTACAAGCCCTGCTGTGCCTTAGTGGTGGATTTGATGTGCCACTGGATCAGCTCTTTGCCAAGACCCGCAGCCACCTCCTCTGCCAGCATGGTTTTACCCGTGCCAGGCTCACCCTTAATCAGCAGGGGCCGCTGGAGCGCTACAGAGGCGTCAACCGCCATCCGCAGATCGTCTGTCGCGACGTACCGCTCAGTACCTTCAAACTTCATAATTCACCGCTCTTGTCCGAATTTATGGGGCCCCGCAGACTAACCGAAGTCCGCCCGACAAGCCACTCACGGGCTGGTCCGGCCCGCCCGTCTCCGCGCCCAAAAAAAGCCAGCGACTGCACCCAACAACGCACCGCCCAACAACCACAGCGCAGGGTTGAGCGCCGACTCAAAGCCCTCACCGAACAACGTATTGAACACTGCGACAATCAACGCGGGCGCCATCGACTGGACCTCTGGGCCGGGAAACGCGGGAACCAATAAAACGCCCCCCATGAGCCCCAGCATCAGGCCACCAAAAGAAGTGAGCGGCGTGTCAAACCAAAGCTTGCGCATCAAGAGGATACCAATCAGCGCCACCACCCAGTAGATCAGCATGGCGGTCAGGTAAGACTGAACAGTCATCATGACGTGTGCTCCGAGGTATCAGAAGACAGTGATGATTGGGGCGGTAACTGCAAAAAGTAACCTTTGAGGGCAATCTCCTCCATCACTCGCGTCGCAGTTTGCGCGGCAAGAGGCTGCTCGGCTGTGAGCGTCAGCGTCAGCACTTTTTCAGCCGGCATAAAGATCTCCTCTAGACCATCAGGCCACTCATTGTGGGGCAGACCCTCAGGGAGAAACAGAAACGTGTCCGGCCTCCGCGCGGTTTTAAAAACCGCCACCTCCATGGCAGCGGGTAACGTCACGAAGCGGCCCGCTCCTGCAGGCGCTGACGCAAAGGCGCCACCACGATATCTGCTCGCCAGCCAGACCAACTCTCAGGTGCGACCAAGGAGGGATTCATCTGTTCACGAACCAGGTGCTCAAGATCTGCTTTGGGCATGAGTACCTCGGCCGGAATATCCAAGCTTTCAGCAATTTGCTTTAGGCGCTCAGAGAGCACAGACACCAATCTGCGTTGCTCGCTGGCCAGCGGCTTCAGGATTATGGCGGGCAATTGATCCGAGTCGGCATCTGCTGCGGCCACAATACGCGCCACCAGCTCATCCCCGGCTCGTCGCACGAGTCCCTGTGGCATGTCTTCTACCGCTGCCAGATCGCGGACTGACCGCGGCGCCGACCGCGCCACACCCATGACGATCTTGTCATTCAGTATCCAGCTACGGGGACGATCCCTGTGTCGCGCTTCACCCTCGCGCCAGTCAAGGACCTCGGCCAATACCCGTTGTTGTTCGGGCGGCAGACTATAGGCCGTTCTGAATTTGGCGATGGGCGGCTTGCCGCCGGGGCGCAACCGCGCGCCCTCTTCCAATATCCAGTCCAAGCGATCTCGCTCCATGGCTCGGTTTTGCAGTTGCACCCCCATGGGGTGAAGATAGCTCACGTCCTGCGCAGCATACTGCGCCTGCGCATTACTCAGCGGTCTCTGTAACCAATCGGATTGGGTTTCATCTTTCGGCAGCTCGATATCAAAAAAGTGTGCGACCAGCGCTCGATAGCTTTGCCCCGCACCCATCCCCAACAAGGCAGCTGCTCGCTGCGTATCGAACAGCGGTGAAGGCAATATGCCGAGCCAATGGAAAAACACCTCCAGATCTTCACTTGCGCTGTGAATCAACTTTGTCTGGGAAGGATCAGTCAGAAACGCCCGCAGCGCGCCGACATCATCAAGTTGCAGCGGATCTATCAGATAGGGCTCATCACCCCAACACACCTGCAGCAAGGCGACCTGCGGAAAAAACGTATCACGACGGCGAAATTCGGTATCGATTGCCACCAGCGCGTGATGTCGATTGTCTGACAACAGTGAACCCAATGCTTCGCTGCTCTCGATCAGTGTCCAGCTCACTCGCGCACCACCGTTCTGCCGCTGAGCGCGTGTGCCAGCGTGTTAGCGTCGGTGTATTCCAACTCGCCGCCCAGCGGGACGCCGTGAGCAATGCGTGACACCGTGACGGTGGCGGCCCGCGCCCGCTCGCTGATGTAATACGCCGTAGCTTCGCCCTCCACTGTGGGATTGGTGGCCAAAATCACCTCTTTGATCTCGCCATCGGCAAATCGCTGACACAGCGCCTCAAGGCCCAATTGCTCGGGTCCAATACCATCAATAGGCGACAGATGCCCCATCAGCAC
>QOPK01000030.1 GCA_003331685.1 Halieaceae bacterium
CGCTGCGTATTCGCGGATGGCCCTGTTGCTGATCAGCTAGTGCTGGTCACGGGGGGCGCCGGCCGCGTCGGTCACTACGCCATCCAGTGGGCGCATCGCGCCGGCGCGCGCGTGATCGCGACGGCGAGTAACGACCAAGATGCCGCGGCCTGCCGGGAGGCCGGTGCCGAGGCGGTGGTCAATCATCGCAAGCCCGAGTGGGGGCAGGCGGTGCTGGATCTCACCGAGGGCCAAAAGGTGGATCGGGTGATCGATGTGGAGTTCGGCGCCAACCTGCCCGAGCTGCTGCACTGCGTGAGGATCGGTGCCACGATTGCGACGTACTCCAGTACCGTGGTGCCCAAACCCGCGCTGCCCTTCAGAACTATGATGTTTATGGACCTCATGGTCCGCATGGTCATTGTGTATGCCATGCCGGAAGAGGCCAAATTGAAGGCGGTGGCGGATACCCAAGTTGCTCTCACTGAGGGTGGTCTGCAGCACCGCGTTGCCCAGACGCTGCCATTCGATGAGATGGCAAGGGCCCACGAGGTGATTGAAGCCGGTGAGGTGCGCGGATGCGTCGTCGTGACGATTTGATAGGTCCCATACTGTGCAGTGTGATCGCCACGCTGTGGATGATCAGCCCGCTCGCGGGCGCAGTGTCGGTCGACGACTGGCTGACAGAAACCCATGACGGTGCGCTTCATACGGCAGAGCTGGGGGAGTGTTTGCTGGAGAATGGCGAGGTCATTAAGGCCTGCCGGCTGACCTTCCGCACCTACGGCCAGCTGGCGCCTGATCTCAGCAACATTGTATTGATGCCGACCTGGCTAAACGGCAATGCCGAGGGGCTGGCCACTTACAACTACCTCGGTCCGGATGGCATTGTCGATACCGACGACTACTTTGTTATCGCCGTCAACGCGCTGGGGAATGGTATCTCTTCGTCTCCCTCTAACAGCGTGCAGCGACCGTTCCCGGCGTTCACCATTCGGGACCAGGTCAGCTTGCAGTATCAGTTATTGACTGAGTATCTGGACGTTGAGCATCTCCACGCCGTGGTCGGCGCTTCGATGGGTGGCTACCAGACCTATGAGTGGCTCATGATGTATCCTAAATTCGCCACCCACTTTGTGCCCATCGAAGGCTCACCCTGGTACACGTTTTATGACCGTCTGAAAGGCCGCGCTTGGCAGGAAGTGCTGGCACTGCCCGAGGATTCCCCTGAAGCAATAGAGCGCAAGGCGCACTTGTTGGCATTGATCGACGGCATGGTGTTCTGGACACCCGAGTATCTGAATCGTGAGCGATCAATTGAGCAGTTTGACGAGTGGTTAGCGGGCATGGCGCGGTTTGATAACGCCGCGGCCATCAGTGACCGCGCGAGTCAGAACGCGGCTAGCGCGCAACACGACATTCGGCGGGGTCGCCCGGATTTTGACGCGCGATTACAATCAATGGGCAGACCCAGTGTGCTGGCCGTGGTGTTTGAGCGAGATATGACCGTCAACCCGGAGCCCAATAAGGCGCTTGCTAAGCAGCTGGGTTTTGAAGTGGTCGAGATCCCTGGTGACTGTGGTCACTTTGGTTCTAATCCAGAGTGCTACCAGCAGCAGGTGATCGAGCGCGTCTCGGCATTTCTGCGTGGTCCTGATCAAGCGCAGTTCCAGCGACGCACGATGACAATCGGAGAAAAATCCCGGCAGTACTATGTGTATCTGCCCGAGGCCTATGGCAGCCGGCCATTACCGGTGGTGCTCGCGCTTCACGGTTATGGGACCACCGCTACGGGGCTCGCTACTGCCCATGCAATGAATCCCCATGCCAACGCCAATGATTACATTGTGGTGTATCCCCAGGGGGCCGGGTTTTACTCAAAAGTCGCCTGGCAGAGTGATGAAACGCTGGTGAGCTCATGGAACGATCTGGCGAGCAATGTCCCTACTGAGGCCGGCCCCCACTGTTTGCCGGACCGGCTCGATTACCCCTGCTATGCCGAGTGCGGTGACTGCAAGGCCTGCGATTGGACCTCCTGTGAAGACGACGTGGGGTTTCTGCTTTCGATCACTCAATCAGTGAAAGAGAGTCTGCTTGTCGATCCCGATCGTTTTTATCTGCTGGGTAACAGTAACGGCGGCAGCATGGTGCAGCGCCTCGGCTGCGACTATCCGGAGCACTTTGCTGCTGTCGGCATTATGATTTACCAAATGCCTCCGGGCCATGCCTGTGGACCTCAGGAGACGTTGCCCATGTTTCATTACTACGCTGAGTTGGACGACGGCGTCCCGCCCGATGGGAAGCCGTCACCCTATGGATGGGTGTACACATCGGCTGAGGACAACACCCGCGTCTGGGCTGAGACCATGGGGTGCAGCGGCCCCGCCGTATCCTGGCAGACCCCACTTGCGCAGGAAAATGGGCTCCAGTGCGAGGCTTACACCGATTGTCAGGTTGAGGGTGCCGCGGTGGTGAGCTGTGGTGACCCGGCGGCAGGTCATGAGTGGGCGGCTCAGCGCATCGACGCGATCCCGGCGGATTGTGTTGCGCCGGCGCAGAAGCAGGATTTACCGAGGCAGCCAATCTGTCCGGCGATTTCGCCGCTGAAGGAGCGGTGGGGAATGGAACTCGTGTGGCAGTTTTTCAGTCGGCACTCGCGGTCAGCGGCGCTCGCTAGTACCCGCTAGTCAGTCTTTAGGCGATGCCAGTTCATCGATCATCGCCCGCCAGAACCGCAACGACTCGCCGACTGCCGCCTTTGGCACACGCTCATTCAGCCCATGGGCAAAACTGTCTTTTGGGTTGATGAAAATCCCCGTCAAGCTGTAGCTGGGAATGCCCGCTGCGCGCCAGTAGGCGCCATCGGTGGTGCCCGAACCCATCTTTGGCACGATCGGTAGTCCCGGGTGAATCGGCTCAAGAGAACGTGAGATCGCCGCCATGATTTCCGTGTTGAAGGGCGAGGCGGGGCTGGTGACCGGCACACCGATAACCCGCCATTCGAGATCAGGGTTGTCTGTAACGCGCTGCAGCTCTCGCATGATCTCCGACGGCGTATGGCCGGGGAAAATACGGCAGTTCACCACCGCGGTGACCGCTCGGGGCAGCGCGTTTTCTGCGTGCCCGCCCGATAACATAGTTGGGATGCAGGTCGTCCCGAGCGTACCCACATACTGAGGTTGTGCCCGCAGCATAGCGATCGCCTCAGCATCAGTCGGATCCGCCACCACACGCGCCATCGCCTCACCCACTTCGTTATTGAGTAGTGGCGCCGTGCGGGCAAAGTAGGTCAGCGTGATCTCATTTGTCTCGACCGGGAAGGTGTAGGCCTCGAGGCGCTGAATGGCGCGAGCCAAATCATAGATCGCGTTGTCTGCCCGCGGCATGGAACTGTGGCCACCGGGATTCTTGGCCGTCATAGAGAATGTTGCGTAGGTCTTTTCCGCAAAGCCCACCTGAAACTGAATGGCTTCCCCGGTGTCATTCAGCACACCACCTCCGCCATCAACAACCAGCGCATATTCGGCGTCCACCAGATCGCGATAGTCGCGGGCCAGCTGTTGCACGGTTTCCTGAAACGACTCCTCGTCACCGGTGAAGGCAATCACGAGATCTCGGCTGGGTACGAACCCAGACTCCTTTAGCCACATGAACAGGGTGGTGAGGATCGTCACATCAAACTTGTTATCCAGCACCCCGCGGCCGTAAAAAAAAGTGTTATCTGCCTGGAGCTCAAAGGGATGTCGCAGCCAGCTCTCAGGGTCGGCGGGCACGACGTCCATATGGGAGGAAAACAGGATAGGCTTCCGCCCGCTGCTACCGTCGCCCTCGTAGCGCGCCACCAGTGAAGCGGTTTCGCCGTAAGGCACGATGGTCAAGGCTTCAGGAGAGAACCCGGCCTCGAGGAATACCTGCCGCAAAGACTCCGCATAGGCGGGCACCAGCCCCTGTCCGTGTGCGGTCTCACGACTGATCGCATCGCGGAGAAGCTCAATGGCCCGCTCGCTATATTGGGCAACGGCATCGCCGTCGCTGGCGACGCTGTGTTGCATTGTTAACGCCATGGTTACGCAAAAAAAGATGACACTGCGGCAGAGATTGTTCATGGGGCTGTCCTGTGCGCTGCTTGGTCATGACCTGCGGAGTAGCGAGGGAGAAGTGATAACGGCATTGTCGGGCCTTCTTGAGATCCCGCAAGTACGAAGCAATATAGCACCGTTCGCCTTCGTCACCGCCTCATTTGGCACCCGAAAAATAGTTTGCCCTTCGTTGCTTCAATGCAGTCCGTTCGGACGTCAATTTTTCTTCCCACCACCAGCGGCTTCGGTTACATTTTCGCCGACTGACAGGTGCCTTGGACACAGCGATGCCATAGCACCTGTGGCACCAGAACGCGCGATGCTCGGCACCGCGGATCACGCGACCACCACAGTGGTTTTGCGAGGGAGATGTGCATCGTGATGGCGCAACACGACCTTTCCGCGGAGCTTTTGGCCCCCGATTTTTATCATTACGCAGCCGCACCGATTGCGGCGATCACTGCGAGCGATGACGCGCTCATTGTCAGCTGGCCCGATGGCCGTCAGTTGAGTTGCCATCGTTTTTGGCTTCGGGAGAACACGCTGGGTCACGGCGGCATCGACCCCGCCACCCGCGAAGGCGTCATGGACCCCGCTGACTTATCAGACGCAATGCAGATTGCGGCATTTGAGCTCACCGACGCTGGGGATTTGCGCGTGACGTGGACACCCGAGGGCACAGATGAGGGTGTGGTCAGCACCTATCACTCGGGGTGGTTGAGACACATTACGGAGGGGCAACACTTACCCGAGAGCTGGGTGCCGGCACCCGAGGCCTGGAACGCTTCAACGCTGCCGGCGCCGCCGCGCCGTCTCGCCGACGCGGTGCTCAAAGATGACATCGTGCTCTGCGACATGCTCAACGACTTGTTGCGTTGGGGTGTCTGTGTGGTGGAGCAGGCGCCCACCGAGCCAGGTTTTCTCAATGAACTCGCTGCGCGCATCGGGCCGGTGCGCGACAGCAACTTTGGCTTGCTGTGGGATGTCAAAGCCGACGTGAATCTGGCGGGGGATGCCAAAACCAACACCACGGCCAACACAGGTTTTAGGCTGGGCCCGCATACCGATTTACCCACGCGTGAAATCCCGCCGGGCTTTCAGTTTTTGCATTGCCTGATAAACGAGGCTGACGGTGGGGAATCGACGCTGACCGATGGCGCCGCACTGATTGAAGAACTGAAGGCGACCCGCCCGGATGATTACGAGATACTGAGCACTCGCCGCTGGGTGTTTTTTAACCGCGGCCCCGGTATTGATCACCGCTTCTCAGCGCCCATCATCGACCCGTTGGGTGGTGACGGTGTACCGACGATTCGCGCGTTCTATCCGGTGCGCGCCTTCCCCGATATGCCGGAGGCCGACGTGGGTGAGGCCTACGCCGCCTTGCGACGCTTCCATGCCTTGGCCGACGACCCTCGTTTTGAGCTGATCTTCCGGCTCGGTCCCGGGGACATCATGTGCTTCGATAACCGCCGCGTGATGCACGGTCGTAAAGCGTTTTCAGGCTCGGGTCAGCGCCACCTGCAGGGGGTGTATATTGATCGCGACGAGATCCTCTCAACCGCGCGGGCGGTCAATCGGGCCCGGGCGATGCGTCAAACGCCGTAAGCCAGAACTCATACCCATCACGACACATCAGGGGACACACCATGCCACTGGCCATGCGAGACAAAGTTTTCATTACCGCGGCGTTAACGGGCTCCGGCAGTACACAGGACCGCAGCGACAACGTGCCGCGCAGCCCTGAGCAAATCGCGACCGCGGCGATCGATGCGGCCAAAGCGGGCGCGGCGGTGGTGCACTGCCACGTGCGCGACCCGGAAACGGGCGCCCCGGATCGCGCCGTGCACCTTTACCGCGAGGTGGTGGAGAGCATCCGGGAGTCTGATACCGATGTCGTGATCAACCTCACCGCCGGAATGGGAGGCGATATTGTCTTTGGCCCTACTGACGCGCCTTTGCCTCTGAGCGAGCAGGGCACCGACATGGCCTCGGCGGCGGAGCGGGTCGCGCACCTTGAGGCCTGCCTGCCAGAAATCGCTACGCTCGACTGCGGCACGATGAATTTCGCTGAGGCCGACTATGTGATGACCAACACCCCCGGCATGCTGCGTGATATGGCGAGCCGAATGGCCAATCTGGGTATTCGCATCGAGATCGAGGCCTTCGATACGGGTCATTTATGGCTCGCAAAGCAGTTGGTGAGTGAAGGGCTGATCCCTGCGCCGGTGATGGTGCAGCTCTGTATGGGCATTCCCTGGGGCGCGCCGGATGACCTCAATACCTTTATGGCGATGGTGAATAACGTGCCATCAGACTGGATTTACTCCGCCTTCTCGATCGGTCGGCATCAGATGGCCTACGTTGCGGCGGCAGTGCTCTCTGGGGGCAACGTGCGCGTGGGGCTTGAGGACAACCTCTGGCTGGAAAAAGGCCACCTCGCGACCAACGCCGAGTTGGTAGCCCGGGCGGTGACCATCGTTGAGGCGATGGGCGTGCAGATCATGAAACCGGATGCGGTTCGCGCCGAGCTACAGTTGACCAAGCGGGCACTGCCCTGATGCCAACGGCGGCGATTATTGGCGGTGGGGTGATTGGCTCGGCCTGGGCGTCGCGGTTTTTACTCAACGGCTGGCATGTTCAATTTCACGACCCTGCACCCAATTCCGCGGCTGTGCTTAACATTGTTTTGGATAAAGCGCGCCGTTGGGTTCCTGAAGTGTACGACCGACTCCCGGAAGAGGGCGCCCTGACACTTTGCGACAGCATTGCCGATGCCGCGACGGGTGCAGAATGGATACAGGAGTCCACGCCTGAGCGGCTTGAGATCAAACAGGCGGTACTGGCTGAGGTTCAGGCCAGCTGTGCGGTAGAGGCAATTGTTGCGTCATCTACTTCGGGCTTTATGCCCTCGGAATTGCAGGCAGGTAGCGCTCGGCCCGAGCAGATTCTCGTCGCCCACCCGTATAACCCGGTTTATCTGTTGCCGATTGTGGAAGTGGTTCCTTCAGCGGCGGTGCCCGAGGAGACGGTGCAGCGCGCGGAAGCGCTGCTGCGCGACATTGGCATGAAGCCGATTACGCTGCGGGCAGAAATCCCGGCCCATGTTGGAGATCGTTTGCTGGAGGCTGTTTGGCGCGAAGCGCTCTGGCTCATCAAAGACGGCGTGGCGACGACCGAGCAAATCGACGACATCATGACCCATGGTTTCGGTCTGCGATGGGCACAAAAGGGATTATTTGAAACCTATCGCACCGCGGGCGGTGAGGCCGGTATGAAGCACTTCCTTGAGCAATTTGGTCCTTGTCTGCAGTGGCCGTGGACCAAGCTCACCGACGTGCCGGACCTCGACGAAGAACTGATTGATCGCATTGTTGAGCAGTCCGATGCGCAAGCGGCCGGGCGCTCGGTCAGCGAGCTAGAGGATGAGCGCGACGCCAATCTGGTGGCCATGCTCAAAGCGCTGCGCAAGGAAGACACTGCGGCCGGCGCGTTTCTCAATCGCCTTGGGGCTTCCAGTGCCTGATTTGATCACCCACCGACGCTAGCGATGAGCATCGAGTTGGCAACACCGAATTTTTCCAACGAGCAGATTTGTGCCCACCGGGGCGCCAGCGGAAGCTATCCCGAGAACACTCGCGCCGCCTTTGATGCTGCGGCCAGTGTTGGCCCCGGGTGGATCGAGACTGACATTCAGTGCCTCGCCGATGGCGAGCTCGTGATCTTTCACGATGACCATTTGGGGCGCACAGCATCGGGGTCGGCAAAGGTCACCTTACTGTCTTGGCCTGACATGGCTGGACTGGATATTGGCGGCTGGAAGGGCGATGCATTTACTTCAGAGCGACCCCTGCGCTGCGAGGATTTGATTGCCTGGCAGGCTGAGGCGTCGGACCGACCGGGCATTGTGTGGGAAGTGAAGTGCGACGATGACCCTGCGGCGGTAGATGCCGCCGTTACGGCCGTCACCCAGCGACTCGCCGATATCGGTGATCATCGTTGTATTGTCTCGAGCTTCAGTCGTGATGTCTTAGTTGCCCTCAGGCCCCAGTTGCCCGCAATCCCCATGGCGCTGATTGCCGAGGCGTTGCCCGGCGATGGCGTTGCCTTTTGTCAGGAGCATGGGCTGGAAGGGATTCATCTCGATGGCCATCAGGTCATTCGCGACTCGGCGCGCGCAGCGCTGGAGGCCAACCTAGCGCTGCGCTGTTACACCATCAATGACGTTGAAGAGGCCCAGCGACTCGTTGCGCTCGGTGCATCGATGGTCATGACCGATTTCCCCGAGCGATTTTTAGCCCGGGATTGACCGTTCAGTCGGGCAACGTACCCAAATCAAAGCCGGTGTCTTCGGGCATGGCTTCGGGCCAGTTGGTCCGCCATACCTCGCGGGACACCGGCCCGACCGGGACCGGGGCGCGCTCAAACCCGGGTTGGCAATCGGCCAAAGGCGCTACCACCACATCGTGTCGCGGCACGATAAAAAACGGAAAGCTATAGCGCTCCTTACCTGAGACATTCACTACCTTGTGGGGGGTGGAGGTAAAGTAACCGCCGGACCACAGCTCCAGCAGATCGCCGATATTGACGACCATGGTATTGGGCGGCGCCTCAACCTCGAGCCACTCGGCTTGATCATGGGGCCGCAACCACAAACCGCCCACCGCGTCTGGGAACAGTAATGTGAGGGCATCGGTGTCCTTGTGCGGATGAATGCCAAAGCCATCGTTCGGATCGCTAGGCGGATAGTGCAGCAGCGTCATGTTGGTCAGAGGCTGATTAAAGTGCGCCAGGAAATCAGCAACGTCCACCTTCATGATCTCTGCGATCAGAGCAAGTAGCCGTTGACCGGTGGCCTCGCAGGCCTGCCAAAAGGCCTCGGTGGTTTCCCGCAGACCCGCCGGCTCGCCTGGCCAACGGTTGGGACCATAAAGGTCACAGGCTGCGCACAGTGAATCGTCGGCCGCGACCTCGGCGTGGAGCTTGTAACCCTCGTACCGGTCGGGCGCGACGCCCTCGGTGTTGGGTGAGAAGAAGCCCAAAGGGATATAGCCCCGGTAGTTGTCCGGCGTGATGCGTTCATTCAGCTTGTCGGCTAATGGGCGGTCGAAGTAGTCGACTAGATGCTGCCGCAGATCGCTCACCAATTCAGCGGGCACGTCATGCCCCTTAACCAGTACAAAGCCGATATCGCAGAGCGCGCGTTCCAGCGTGGGCAGAATCTCCCAATCCTCTCGTTTGATATCAATCGTCGGGATGGCGAGCGATGCGGGCATTCGGCTGGGTTTCCATGGCGATCTCAGAGCGGGTAGCGGCGCACAGACTGTTGTGTGCCTGCGGCGAATCTTCGACGAGCGAGGGTGGGGCTGTAAAGCGGCTGATTCGCCGGCGGATTAGCGCTAAGTTCGGGCTTCCCTCCCATCTCAATCAGTCGGCATAATCTTGCCCAAATTGGGCACGGGTAAACCGCCATGCTGAACCTCTGGCGCTACAGGGCTGCACTGATCTGCCTTTCGCTGTTATTGCTTCATGGCTCGGCGCAGGCCGAACCCGCGCCGAGCCCCAAAGTGGTGTTCGTGATTGTCGATGGTATTCCGGCGGACGTGATTGAGCGGGTGCCCACGCCGGCAATTGACGCCATTGCCGCGGGAGGTGGGTACATCCGCGCTACCGTGGGTGGCCCGGTAGGCACATCGGGTGAAACGCCCACGATCTCAGCGCCGGGCTACATGAGCCTAGTGACGGGCACCTGGGCGAATAAGCACAATGTTTACGACAACTACGGCATCAGCCCAGATTATGACTATTGGAATCTCTTTCGGCTTGCACGTGATCAAAAGCCCGAGCTGCGGTTGGGCATTTTTTCTACTTGGACTGACAACCGCACAGTGCTCCTAGGGGAGGGGTTGGCCGGGGCGGGCAACTGGCGATTTGATGTGGTTGTGGATGGTCTCGAAGAGGATGAGACACGATTCCCGCCCCAGCCGCTGGATGCACAGATTGCCGATGTTGATGACGCAGTGAGCCGCGAGGCAGCCCGACTCATTGAGTCCGAGAGCCCCGATGTGTCATGGGTGTATCTGCAATACACCGACGACGTGGCCCATGAACATGGTGATAGCCCGGAGCTCGATCAGGCGGTAGTCGATATGGATGCGCGGGTGGGCTTGATCTGGTCTGGCGTGAGGGCCCGGCAAAAGGCGTTCGATGAAGATTGGTTGATGATCATCACCACGGATCACGGGCGCGATGCAGAAACCGGCCGTGACCATGGAGGACAGACGGAGCGCGAGCGCACCATTTGGATCGCCACCAATAGTCAGCGACTCACGCCAGACTTTCATGCGATGCCCGAAATCGTCGACATCTATCCTTCTATCGCCACGCACTTGGGGATTACTATCCCTGAACAGGTCGCGCGCCACCTCGATGGCGCGTCGTTTATCCAATAGGGACAGGCATGAATCAATCGCCCGTGAGCGATTACGACTACATTGTTATCGGTGCCGGTTCGGCAGGCTGCGTGCTCGCCAATCGGCTGAGTGAAGATCCCGCGCGTTCGGTGCTGCTACTCGAGGCAGGCAAGGATGACCGCAGCCTATTCATCCGCATGCCCACGGCTTTGTCGATCCCCATGAACACGCCGCGCTTCAGCTGGGGCTATTGGGGTGAACCCGAGCCCGGGCTCGATGGGCGTCGCATGGATTGCGCTCGAGGCAAAGTGCTGGGGGGCTCTTCAGCGATTAACGGCATGGTTTATGTCCGCGGGCACGCCGATGATTTTGATCAATGGGTTGAGGCAGGGGCCACCGGCTGGAGCTACGCCGACTGCCTGCCTTACTTTAAGCGCGCAGAGCGTTGGATGGGTGGAGAAGATGCCTACCGGGGCGGTGAGGGGCCGGTCGATACCTGTAACGGAAACAATATGAAAAACCCCCTCTACACGGCGTTTATTGCGGCAGGAGAGGAGGCGGGGTACGGCCGCACTGAGGACTACAACGGGTACCGTCAGGAGGGCTTTGGCGCCATGCACATGACGGTGCGGCGCGGTGAGCGATGCTCAACGGATTGGGCGTACCTGGCGCCCGCTCGCAAGCGGCCCAACCTCACTGTGGTAACCGAGGCCGAGGTCGACAAGTTGACCCTGTCGGGCAAGCAGGTCACGGGAGTTCGGTATCAGCGCAGAGGCGAGATGTGTGAGGCGTCTGCCCGCCGAGAGGTGATTTTGAGCGCCGGGTCGATTGGTTCGCCTGCGATTTTGCAGCGCTCCGGCGTTGGCCCTTCGCACGTGTTGGCTGAGGCAGGTGTGCCGGTACAGCACGAGTTGCCGGGTGTCGGTGAGAACCTGCAGGACCACCTGGAGGTGTATTTTCAGTACCGGTGCAAAGCAGCCATTACGGTGAATGGTCATCTTGGCTGGTTGGCCAAGCTGCGTATCGGTGTGCAGTGGGTGCTGACCAAAACCGGGCTGGGTGCGACCAATCACTTTGAATCCTGTGGTTTTATTCGCTCACGCGCGGGGCTGGCCTCGCCTGACATCCAGTATCACTTTTTGCCCGCCGCGATCCGCTACGACGGAAAGGCAGCCTTCGAAGGCCACGGATTTCAGGTGCATGTGGGGCCCAACAAACCCGAGAGTCGCGGCACGGTCCGTATCTCTGGCCCCAATGCAAGAGATGAACCCAAGATTCTCTTTAATTACCTCGCTACCGAGCAGGACCGCCAGGACTGGCGCACCTGCCTGAGACTCACGCGAGAGATTCTTCAGCAGCCTGCGCTCGATGATTACCGCGGTGACGAGATCCAGCCGGCGGTTGATTTGTCGGATGACGACGCGATCGACCGCTGGGTGCGCGACAACGTCGAGACGGCGTATCACCCTTCCTGCTCTTGCAAGATGGGCGCGGCAGACGACGCCATGGCCGTGGTCGACCCCGAGTGTCGTGTGCGCGGCCTCGATGGACTCCGCGTCGTCGACTCGTCGATCTTCCCGACCATTCCCAACGGCAACCTCAATGCGCCGACCATCATGGTGGCCGAGCGAGCATCTGATCTGATTCGTGGCAAGATCCCGGTGCGCGAGGAGGTGACCGTCTGGGAGGCGCCCGAGTGGCAGCACCGGCAGCGCGAGGGCGCGCCGGTGCGACCGGTTCCCGCGGGCCCCGCCGCATGATGGCCCGCCGTTGAACGCCATTCTCTCCATCGCCATCGCGCTGACCACGCTGACATCGCTCTTATTGGTATTGCGTTACGGCAATACCCGCATCGAGGGCAGTGCCCCCATGCCGCTGGTGACGTTTCTGGCGGTATTGTTTACCTCGGGGCTCGATGTCGGCCTGTTGATGTTCCCCATGGTCGACTTCGAGATTTTTGCCAGCGAGCCCGATTACGCCTTTTCCAATCCGTTGGCCCTGGAGTTCGGCTTCTGGGGCTTTCTGGTCTGGGGTTTTTATTTTCTCACCACCTTTTACTTTTGCGTGGTTGAGCCCCGATTGCAGCTCTTTGAGATTCCGGCGATCAAGCTGATCAATAACTTCACCATCATTGGCACTTGCGCCTTCACCGGCTACCTGTTTTTGCATTACCTGCCCGGTTACATCGAGGGCATTCCCGACGCCGTGCGTTATGGCTTAGTGGCAGGAACGGTGCTGGTCGCGGTGATCTCCAGTACCCAGATCCGCTTTGTGAAGGCGCTCAGTCTGGCCTCGAGCGGGCTGTTCTTTGCATTAATTGCGGGGTCTTTCATGGCATCCGGGATGGGGGTTTCGGGCTTCGCGGATACGGTCGGCCAGCTGGGCGATTACTTCGGTCAACTGCCGCGCTTTGTGTTTCCCATCAATGATTACCATGCGTTTTATCTGTTCTGGTGGTTTGCCTGGAGCATCATGATCGGCCAGTTCGTCTCGCGTTTTGTGAGTGGCTTCACAGCCTGGCAGTTGCTGCTCTTACTACTGGTTGTGCCGTCTATCCCGATCGCGCTCTGGTTCTCGGTGCTGTATTGGTATTTCGCCAACAACATCTCGATCGCGGGGCTGATGAGCTGGACCATGATGGGTGTGGGCATCTTGTTTGTGGTGAATTCACTCGATTCGTTGACCCGGCTTTACACCCAGAATATTGGGCTAACCGTGGACGCACTCGGCACCAAGCGCTACGTGGCAGTGAACTGGGTGATCCTGTTTGCGCTGGTCATGGCCTTCCAGTTCACGCCGTTCAAAATCGAATGGGTGGGCTTGGTGGTGGTGGGTATCTATGCCGCGATTTATATCTTGGTCCTTCTGCGCCGGGCCGCCCTGCGATCAGTCCCCGCCTGAACTCCCAAGATCCGTGAGCGCCTGATACGTCGCCACTTTCAGACCAAAGCGATGTCGGTCGCTGTGCGGTGTGCCCAGCACCTGGGTCATAAAGACGACAACGAGATCTTCCTCAGGGTCTATCCAGAACTTGGTGTTGGCGATACCGCCCCAGGAATACTCGCCCTGAGAGGAGATCACCCCCACTTGTGCAGGGTCTGTAATGACGCCGAAGCCCAGACCGAAGGATTGGCCCGGATAGAGGTGAGAAGCGGGGTATTCGCCTGCGCCGTTATCGCGGACCTCGGGGGTCAAGCGCGCCATCGTCATCGCCTGCACCGTCTTGGGTCCGAGAATGCGCGTGCCATCCAGACTGCCGCCGCGGCGCAGCATTTCGCAGAAGCGCCAGTAGTCCCGTGCCGTCGAGATCAAACCGCCACCGCCTGAGAAAAGCGTGACGCCGGAGCGCGGTGGCAGCAGCTCAGCGGGCATTGAATTCATCTCTTGCTCTTCGCGGTTCCAAAGATGGCTACCCGCCATGCGCGGTGTTTTGTCATCGGGTACATTGAAAAACGTGTCGCGCATATCAAGCGGTTCGAAAATACGCGTTTGGAAAAAGTTCTCCAAGGTTTGCCCGCTTAGGCGCTCCACCAGCGCACCCAGCACGTCAGTTGCCACGCTGTAGTGATAGCGAGCGCCCGGTTCAAAACGCAGGGGTAGGTTCGAGAGCTTGTCGATATAGGTTTTGAGATCCGGGCTTTGGCGCAAAGCGGCGTCGCGGTAAGCACGCTCTACAGGGTGCTCAATGTGCCAGCCGTTGGTAAGGCCCGCGGTATGGGTCATTAAGTGTTCGATGGTCATCTGACTCCGGGTTGGAACCAGCTCTCCATCGATTGAGAGCAGCATATTTGCGAGTTCCGGCAGGTATTTAGCCACCGGATCTCCAAGGTGGAAGGCGCCTTCCTCATAGAGAATCATCGCCGCAACGGTGGTGATCGGTTTGGTCATGGAAAAGATGCGGAACAGCGCATCGGTCTCCATAGGTCGATCATCCTCGAGTCCGTAGCGGCCGGCTGCCTCAAAGTGCACGACCTGTCCATGACGCGCGACCAGCGTCACAGTGCCCACTAAATTCCCGTCGGCAATCTCGCGGTCGACAAACTCGGTGATCTTGCTTAGCCGGTCGGCAGAGAACCCAACCACCTCAGGCTCAACTATGTTGATCTCGGCTGCTTGGGCCCGCGTCGCCAGTAGCGAGAGGAGTAACAGGTGTAACAGCGCTCGGATAGTCATCGATTCAGTGCTTTCAAAATTGCGTAGTTCGGCCGAGCACTGTTGTGGATGCCACTCTTCAAGTCAATGTCAGCTGAGGTTATCCAGCCTGCTTAAGCCCTCAGCCGTAGGAGCGCATTCAGCGCTCTGCACCGTAGACCGACCGGTGCGCCTCAAAGTGGGTGTTCGCGCGATAGCCTGCCTGACGATACGAGAAATACACCATGCTGCGTCGGCTATCTGATGCGTTACCCAGCCCTCGGTGCAGCATGCGGTCATCGAAGATCAAGCAGGAGCCTGGGGCAAGTGCAGACGAGAACCCTTCGGGCGCCGCTTGCTCAGCCTCGGTCACCAGCTGTTCAGGCACCGTTGTCTCATGCTGATACACCAGTTCATCGCTCACCAGAGCCGGGTTCCGCAGGTGATTGGTCAGCTGGTGCGAGCCCTTTGCTAACTCGGTGGGACCCATTGCCAGTGGCGTATGATGGAGTGCGACCATGACATTGAGTGCATGGGGCGGAAGATGATCTTTACTGACGTGGGGTGAGTCGATATGCCAGCACTGAGCAGGGCTGCCTGGATCAGAATACACCACGCCGCTAAACGAATGCTCGGCATCCTCGCCCAGCACAGCGGCAATTAGCGGCCACCAGGGTAGAGCGCGATCATCAACGCCAAACTCATCAGGTGAGATCGGAATGTCCCAGCGCCCGGGCGAGCGCTGCACGACCTCGTCGAAGCCTGCGGCGCTGCCAATGCCGATGGGTTGCGTGCCCAACGCTGAGATAACCTGATCGCTGCGACCCAGTGAAACCTCTAGCAGATGGGCAACAAACTCGGGGTCGCACAAGCCCTCGATCAATAGGAAGCCGTCTTCTTCGAGCTGCTGTCGGGCGTCGACGAGTGGCTTTTCAGGAGCCAATCTGCCTAAAGCCTGTGTGCCGGTATCGTTCATATGTATCGGGTGATGGGTGGGGCGAGCCGTCAGTGCAATCGCACGTCTTGGCGCTTCAGCTCGGCCTGAACGTGGCCAATATCCAGTTCGTCGAAGCCGCGTGTCTGCTGTGCCGAAATCGCGGCCGCGACACCAGCGCCTTGCCCGGTGACGGTGCAACACATCATATTGCGAGTAGCTGCGTGACTGACACGATCACCGCCCGTAATGCGACCCGCGCAGATGAGATTCTTGACGCCTTTGGGTAGCAGGGTGCGGTAGGGGACCTGAAAGTAGCGGCCCGTCGTCGGCAGAATCAAAATGCCGTACCCGTCTATAAACTCTGGGAAGATACCGATGCTGTCCTCGAAGCGGCCCTGATCGCGCACGTCCGCTTCGGTCATGTTGTAAGCAGCGTCGATCTTACGGGTGTCGCGAATGCCCAAGGTCATGCCGAAATTGCGGAGCTTGGCGTTTTCGCAACCCGGGGTGTATTGCTTCAGCGCCTCAATCGCCATCATGGCCTGCTTGCGACCCTCCATCTCCCCGCGGGTCAGGTCATTGGGGTCGGTGCCGTCATAACCCAACAGGTGCACCAGGTTTAGGTAGGTGAGATCCCCTGTGTCATAGAGCGCGCCCCAGGTGCCGGCGATGGTATCGAGGTGCTTGGGAATTAAGCCCGCTTCTCGGGCCTGTTCGAAGGGTTTGCGCAGGAAAGGAGAGAACATCTCATCTTCCTTTCCCGTTGTCTCCACGGTCCATTGGCCATAAGCCCAGTCGCGATAGGTTTGTGGGTCGGCTTTTACGTGCTCGATAAATCTTGTCTTGTTGACCCCCGACATCGAGAACATGACGGAGGCGCCAATCATGTCCTCCTTGGCTTGCTTCAGTGTGATCGCGCC
>QOPK01000031.1 GCA_003331685.1 Halieaceae bacterium
ACGGTCTCCTGGGGCGGTATGTCGCAACCACTCAACAGCGCTGCGCCCAGCACTGCGGCGCTGGCGAACCAATTCATATTGATGATTTTCATTGTGCACCCTCCATCATTGGGTCAAGCACTGGCGTCGCCTCAAGCGGTGGGTAGGGCGGCACGATGCCGTGCTTCATACCCCAGAGGTACCAGTTCTCTACAACGGTGCCGGTGAGCAGAATGCCGATTGCGCCCGTGATGACGGTCAGTACGGCAAACCACCATGCCCATCGGTGGATAGATTCCATGGATGCGTTGAAGCCCATGCACCATCTCCAGAACAGCGCGCCGCGCTCAGCTGCGGTACCGCGATCGGTGATCTGATCGATCTCCCGGTCTGCGCCATAGCGGCTGGTCGCTAAAATCGTTGCGCCGTGCATCGCAAACAGCACAGCGGAGCCGTACAGGAACGCGATGGAGAGCATGTGGAATGGGTTGTAGAACAGGTTGCCGTAGCGCAACGAGAACGCCGCGGTCCAATCCAGGTGAGGGAAGATGCCGAAGGGCACCGCCTCATTCCAAGAGCCCATCAAGATGGGGCGAATAAAGCCCAGTACCAAATAGAGCGATATCGCTGCACCGAACGCCCAAGCCAGGTAGTTGCTCATGCCGAGGTTGCGCGAAATCTGGAAAGTACGCGCCCACCACAACATGATCGACGTAGTCAGTAGGGCACCGACGATCAACCACCAACCGCCATCGTTCAGTGGCGGAATCGACAAGCCGTACTCGGGTCCGGGAGGGTCCAGAGACAGCCAAAACAACTGCCGCACAAACTGGACAGGGTCCCAGTTCACCGAGGCGAGCATGTTCATGCCAATGATCAGAAAGGCCAGCAACCCGGTAATCAGGGAGAAGACACCGAGTGTGCCCAGATAGATCGGGCCTAGTTGTGCATCGCCAAGCTTGCCCAGCAAATGATTGTGAACGATCCCCTTTGTGCGATTGCGCTCTGCATCGCCAATGGGAACCCCGGGGTAATCAGGGGCAGAGACCTGCACCTGCGTGAATATGTTTTGATACTCTCTCATGACGCAGTTCCCTCCTTAGTACCAAACCGGCAGCTCAAGCCACCAGTTCCACCATTCGGGCCAGCCACGGGTCCAGAACGGTCCGCTGATAACGATGCACACCGCACTCCAGAAGGCTGCCGAGATGGCAACGAAAACGCCGAGGCGGTGGATGCCCAGGGCGCCGATGGAGTAACCGATGTCGTCGCGGAAGAACGTGTTTTCATGTTCACCGGTCTTGACGGTCTCACCCTCGCGGGGGTCAGTTGCCATCAGAATCAGTGATCCATGCATGGACAGCGCCATTGCTGTGGTGAAGAAGAACGTCACCGCAATCATGTGCGCCGGGTTGTAGTGGAAGTGCAGGAACTGGTAGCCCACGTTGGAGACCCAGTCGAGGTGGCTGAGAATGCCGTAGGGGAACCCGTGACCCCACGCACCGAGTAACACGGGCCTTACGATAACCAGCGTGACATACGCGAGGATCGCGAAGCTGAAGGCAAATGGGATGTGCAGACCCATGCCCAGTTTTCGCGAGATTTCCACCTGACGCATCGCCCAGGACGCAAAGGCGAGCGTGGCGCAGATGGTAATGATTTGCCACAGACCTCCCTCCATCAGCGGCGCGAGGCCCAGTCCGTAGGACAAATCCGGTGGCGCAATGTTGATTTGCCAGATGTTCCACGTCGGGCCCATGGCCGCTCCGTAGACCAGCAGTCCTGTACCCAGACTGGCAAAAAACAGCGTGGTTACGCCAAAGAAGCCAACCCAGAAGGGACCGATCCAAAAATCGAATAGATCACCTCCGAGTAGAGTCCCTCCCCGGACGCGATACTTCTTTTCAAACGTCAGCATCGACATGACATGACTCTCCCTTTATGGCGCAAGCGCCAGTTTTCAAACAACTCCCGCGCGACCCGTGCGTCCTGCCAGGGTCGCGTGGATTAAATCTTCATAAAGGCATAGGGCGTCAGGCTGTATGCCGAGCGCCGCGCCTCCTGCCAGCAGCTCTCCGTGCTGCCGCCCCGTTGCAAAGTGAGTGACTTCAGTACTGCCGCGAACAGGAACCACGTGAAAACCATCACAAACAGCATCCGGAATTGCATTTGGTCCCAGATACTGTGTGGCCAATCGCTTGTTTTGTTATGTGTTGCCATGAGTCGTCCCCCCCCAAAGGGTGTTTCTGTCACTGTCGAAGTCGTGCTCTTATTCATGCTGCATCTCCAAATTGCAGGCTTTCGCTTGCGTGCTGAACATGCTCAATTTCTACTGTGGCGACTCCCGCCGCCCGGGCCACTTGCTCTGCGGCATCACGCAGCCGCTTGGCTGCGGAAATGCGGACCAGAATGGGTTGTGCCGCAACAATGCGATCGAGACCGTTCTGCGCGGTATCCGCCCACGCCAACGTCTCTGCTGCGCGCGCGGGCGTGGCCTCGACCTTGTCGAGATCAGTGCCGAGCGGCAGTACATTAAAGAGGGCATCGAAGAGGGCGTTGCACACTTCCTGCACCAGATAGCAGGTGCCCGCATAGCCCATAAAAGGTGTACCGGTGTGTCGCCGGATAATCGTACCGGGCAGTGAAGCGGGAATGTAAACGCTCTTGTTGCCCGCCTCGTTCACGTACATGCGTTCGTTGTAGCCACCAAACACCAGTAGCGCGCCCGACTGATGGATTGCGTCTCGGACTTTCTGGTTGTCGGGCTTCACCCCAGCTTCACGCGAAAAATGGAAGGCGCAGGGGAGGCCCAGTTCGCCTTCGAGAAAATGTCGCAGTCCCCGGGTATAGGTTTCTGTTGCCACAACACCAAAACTGGCCGTGCCAAAGAAATCCTGCGTTACTGAGCGCCACAAATCCCAGACGGGTTTCAACGTGGTGTGCTTTTCCTGCTCAATAAAGGGCTCTGGGTCGAGATCCAGCTCTTCGCCCAGGGCGCGAAGGAATTTGGTGGTGCTATCCAACCCGATGGGCGCCTGGAAGTAGGGCGTTTCCAGCGCCTCGCAGAGCTTGCGGCCATACTCGCGGTACAGGCATACATTCGCATTGGCATCGGCGAGTGACACCACGTCGTCCAGCGGGCAGCCTAGCGGGAAAATCATATTGATTTCGGCACCGATGCCCTCTACCAGTCGCTGAATCTCGGCGAGATCGGAGGGGGTGTTGAAATAGCCGTAGGCCGGCCCGATGATATTAACGCGCTTGATGCCGTCGTCCGCCTTCTTGGCTTTGCGCTTCTTAGCTTTAGCCTTGCCAAATTGATCCCAGAGCCATACCAGCGCACGATCCGCGCTTTGCCACTGATCTTCGTCAATGGTGCGCGGCAAGAAACGCTGGATATTGGTGTCTTCGGGTGTGACGCCGCCGCCGATCATTTCAGCAATAGAACCGGTGACCACCACGCTGGGTTTCTTGGGGTCCAGCATTTGGTGCGCGCGTCGCAGGGCACCCTCGGTGCCACGCTGTCCCAGTTCTTCCTCAGCCAGACCGGTTACCACGATCGGCAGTTCGTGCGGGGGAAGGGCGTCGGTGTAGTGCAACACCGAGGTGACGGGCAGATTCTCGCAACCCACAGGGCCGTCAATAATCACCTGCAGGCCCTTGACCGCCGTGAACATGTACACAGAGCCCCAATAGCCGCCAGCGCGATCGTGGTCGAGGACTAACATTAGCCTGCCTCCCCCATGCCATGGCGATCGATGATCTGGGGCGTCCAGATTCCGGTTTTGGTGCCGCTGCCGACACCTGCGAAGAAGGACTCCATGTTCTGGAAGCGCTCCTTGCCCGCTATTGCAGTGTTGATGACCTCAGCCAGAGATCCGGCGCCGGCGACGCCCATCAGGGGTCGGGCGGAAATCAGATTGGTGAAATAGAGGCTCGGAATCGACAGTTCTTTGGCGCGCTGCACAACCGGTGTGGTGCCGATCGCGATATCCGGCTCAAAGGTATCCATTGCGTACAGATCGTCCTCGAGTGAGGCGCGGAATTTGACGCTCACGCCCCGTGACTCGAGCCACTCACAGTCATGGGCTGACCAGTCCGACTTGGCGCAGGCGGTACCCACGTAGCGCACGTTGGCGCCACTCTCGATCAGCAGTCGTGCGACGATGAGCTCTGACCCTTCGTAGCCCGAGAGGGTAATGCGCGCGTCGATGGGGTTAGCGTCCAGCACGCCGCGGATGGCAGAGAGCTGTGCATTCACCGCCGCATCGATTTGCTTCTTGGGTAGATTGAGTAAGTCACCAAGGTGAGTCAGCCAGTCCCGTGTCCCCTCGACACCCACGGGTGCCGAGCCCAGTAGCGGACGTCCCGCGGCTTTGAACTCTCGAGCAGTTGCCGCATAAAACGGGTGCAGCATGGCCACGGCAGAGCAATCGAGCGCCGCATATAGTTCGCGCCACTCACGGGTTGGAATAACCGGGCCGGCCTTGACGCCCATCGGCTGCAACATACGACCAATGGTGATGGCGTCAACCGGGAAGATTTCGCCGACCAGAGCGACGCTGGGTGCATCGGTCTCGGTTTCAAGACCGGCAGGGCGCGCCACGGGCCCGGCTTGGACCTCTTTGCGTGCATAGCCAAGCATGGCGCCGGCGAGCACGTCCTTGGCCTCTGCGTGTGTCGGGACACCAAAGCCCGGGACATCAATACCGATGATGCGCACACCGTCGATCTCATTGGGCAGCAGATCCAGAGGCACGCCCGATGCGGTAGGCACGCAGAGGTTGATCACCACCACCGCGTCGTATTCGTCGGGGTTGGCCAGTTCGTGGACCGCTTCGCGGATATCCTCAAACAGCTTGCCCGTCACCAGTGATTCGGAGTCGAAGGGCACATAGCCGACTGTGCGCTTGGCGCCGTAAAAGTGTGAGGTAAAGGTCAATCCATACACACAGCAGGCCGAGCCCGACAGGACTGTCGCGGTGCGGCGCATGCGTAGTCCGACTCGCAGCGAGCCAAACGCTGGGCACATGCTCTGCGGTTGATCATGAGGGCCCTTGGGGTAGTCCCGGTCGTACTGCTCCAGCTGGGCACTCTTGCCCGCTTTCGCAGCTGCATCGCGCATCACTTCTTCGCCCGCATGACAGCCCGCCGCCTGAGCGGTGTTCTCGCTATCAACGGCGATGACGGCGTCAGACGGTGTCATAAATGACTTCCAGAGAAGGCTTGTTGAGGTGCTCGACGTTGCACAGATCTTCGAGGCTTGCTGGCTGTAACACCACGTCGCGGCCAACTGTGTCGCTATCGAATAGCTCCAATAGACCATCTTGCGAGAGGGGCTCTGGTTTATGAGGAGGAGCTTCAGCCACATTGAGCGCCAAATCGCTAAACAGCGAGCCCCACTCGCTCTCGGGGCGCCCAATAATTTCGTAAGAAGCGCTCTTTCGACGGATATCATCGTTGGCCGGAATGGAGGCGAGCTCGGGAATGCCGACGGCCTTACAGAAAGCCTGTGCCTGCCCGGCGCCATCGTCTTTATTGGTGACCATGCCCGCCACGCCTACGTTACCGCCCAGCTTTCGGAAGTATTCAACGGCGGAGCACACGTTGTTGGCGACATAGAGTGACTGCAGGTCATTCGAGGCCACCACAATCACCTTTTGGCACATGTCCCGCGCGATCGGGAGGCCGAAGCCGCCACAGACCACGTCGCCCAGGAAGTCGAGCAAAACGTAGTCGAAATCCCAGTCATGGAAGCCAAGCTTTTCCAGTGTTTCAAAGCCGTGGATGATGCCGCGACCACCACAGCCCCGGCCGACTTCAGGTCCGCCCAGTTCCATGGCGAACACGCCGTCGCGCTTGAAGCACACGTCACCAATCGACACTTCGTCACCCGCCGCTTTCTTCGCGGAGGCTGTCTCGATAATGGTGGGGCAGGCTTTGCCGCCAAAGAGCAGTGAAGTGGTGTCGCTCTTGGGGTCGCAGCCGATCAGCAATACTTTCTTACCCTGCTGCGCCATCATGTAAGAGAGGTTGGCCAGCGTGAAGCTCTTGCCGATACCGCCTTTTCCGTAGATGGCAATGATCTGGGTCTTGGGTGCATCGTCTCCGGAGGAGGCCAGCAAATCGGCTCTCTCCCCAGTTGATTCCAGACCCGGGTCATATAGCTTGGCACTCTCCGGTGCGTTCATGCGTCTCTCCAGTCGAGGACCATCTTCAGGCAGCGGGGATCAGAAAACGCCTGTTGGTAGGCGGTTTCAGCGCTATCATAGGGTTGGTCATGGGTGATGATGCCGCTCAGTGACAGATCTCCCCCTGAGATCAGATCGAGAGCGGTTTGCATATCTTTCGGCTGCCATTCGGCGCTGATGCGTAAGTCGATTTCGCGCATGAACGCGGCCGGGAAATTGAATTGAATCGGTGCGGCATAGAAGCCCGCGAGGAGCACCGTGGCGCCCCTAGCAAGATGGTGCACGGCTTGATCAATGATGAGACTGGCACCGCTCACATCACAGACCCGCCGGTAGTCGCGGCGGTCATCCTCTTTCGGGTCAATCACTGTGTAGCTGTGGTTGCCTTCGCGACGCTCGGCGGCGGTGTCCCAAACCACGGGGGTCGCGTGGTACCGGGCCTCGGCGACACGGGCAATCAAACGTCCCAGGGCGCCATGGCCAATGATCAGCTCGGGCGGCCCAAGATCTTCCATGCGTTCCAAGGCGTGACATGCTGTAGCAGCGAGCGCCAATAACACACCGGTTGATTCCATCCCGGGAGGTAGTGATATCAGGCGATCAGCGGGCACAACCAGCGACTGCGCCGCGCCACCAAACAGGCCGTGCACGTCAGTAAAACCTCTGCTTCCCGGCACAAAAACGCGCTGACCTACGCTCAGCTCTGTGTCTTTGCCGGGTTCGATCACGTTACCAACGCTTTCGTACCCGGGCACAAGCGGATACGCCAACCCCGGGAAGGGTGGCATACGCCCGTCCCACAGCAGCCTCTCGGTGCCGGTGCTGATGCCGGTCCAGCGGACCTTGATCACGCAATCTGTACTGTGGGGCTCGGGCAACTGAACGGGGCGTAACGCCATTTCCCCCGGTTGCTCGAAAACCACCGCAGTGGACATTGCTCCCATGGCGGTGCTCTCTTATCACTTTTATCCAACCGCCAAGCACCTTTTTGGAGCGTGATGGCGACGATACAGCTCGACTGTCATTCTAATTTAACATTTAAAACTGTCAACTAATACATACATTATAATTTTTATGCGGCCTTTGGAGCCTTTTCGGCAACCAAAACTCGGGTCAGGGCTGGAATCGGAGTTTTAAACTCGCGAACACCACTAAAGCCGGCCGCCAGGCACATGCCTTTCAGTTCTTTGGCGGTGCGGGGGCGGCCGCTACCCATGGCCCATAAATAGAAGCTGAAATAAGTGTCACCAATGGGTTCAGCGCCTGGGGTGCCAGCCATGGGCTCCGCGATCAAGAGGTGACCGCCGGGCTTCAACGCGGCATGCAGACGGGTCAGCAGGTTGAGGATGGGTTCGTCATCATGATCGTGGAGTACCCTGACCAGCGAAAATAATTCGGTGTCCTGAGGCAGGGAAGAGCGGAACATGTCGGCGGCTACAAAACGAATGTCGGCTTGAGGGGACTGTCTTTTGGCCTCAGACACGACCTCGGGCAGGTCCAGCACTATGGCATCAATATCGGGGTAGCGTTTTTTCACCATCCGCACGAAGTGGCCGGTTCCGCCAGCGACGTCTACAAGGGTTCGATAATCGCCCAGCGGGTAAGTCTCCAGAATGTGATCTGATATTAGCGCCAGCGAGCTGCTCATCAGTTGGCTGTACTCGCGATGACCTTCGTCTGGGGTACTGCCGCCCGGCACATAGCTCCAGTAGTCCCGCAGACCGGTGTTGTCGCGGTGGCGGAGAAGGGCCAGTGGATCGGCTAAGTCGCGGTACAGCACAGCGTGGTGTTTCACCATATCGGCTACCGCGGGGTTGCCCAGTACCGAGGCGCCCAGCTCTCCAACCATCCAGTAGCCCCGCGAAACCTCCTCGGTGAGATGCAGTGCCTGTGAAGCGGTCAGCAAGGTGTGTGCGGCCGGGGTGGTCAGTCCGCACATTGCGGCTACTGATTTGGTGGACTCAATTCTGCCCTGCAATACCGCAAGAAGATTACTCTGCACTACTGCCGTCAGCGTCTGTGTGTAAACGAACCCTGCTGTAAGGTGATGTAATTCAACAGCTTTTCTGCTTGCGATCCGCCGAATGACTGGCGTTCGCGCGGCCCAGCGCTGGAACTTACTGTCGGCGAGCAGACGATTCCGAAACAGCCGCCATCGGCAGCGCCAGTCAGAGGGAGCTGGTTGCTGGTCAGGCCAGGTATCGGGGTCGGCCAGCATCGATCAGGCCGCAGAGCGCCCCATTTTTTCGGGTATGAAACGTTCGGACTGCGCGCGGACTAACCGCACAAGGCTCTCGCGACCGGAGCAGTAGGGCACGCTTTCCAGTCCCTCCTCCATCAGTAATTTCAGTCGATCAGCGGCACCATCAAGCCCATGTTCCTGGACCGCGTTGGGGCGGCCTAATTTGGCATCAATGCCGACAGGTTTACCGAGTGCCTCGGCATCGCCTGTGGCGTCTTTGATGTCGTCAGCGACCTGGAAAGCCTCGCCAATACAGGCACCCAAACTCACCCATGGGCCAGGGTCCACACCTGCTGAGGCCGCGCCCGCGCAAGTAGCAGCGATGAAGAGTGCGCCGGTCTTGGCGCGGTGATAACGCGCCACATCGACACTGGGTTCGCACTCCCAAGCTTGCCCTGCGGCAATCCCGTGGGGAGCGCCGACGCCGCGCGCGAGAATCGACAGCACTAGCGGCACGCGCTCCGCACGTACATTGTGTATGGCGTGCACGGCTAGTGTCTGAAACGCAGCCACGATGAGCGCATCGCCTGTCAAAACCGCAATGCGCTCTCCAAATTTCGCGTGCACCGAGGGTTTGCCTCGCCGTTCGGTGGCATCGTCAAAGCAGGGCAGGTCATCATGAACGAGCGATGCACAGTGCAGGAATTCGACCGCGGCCGCCGCCGCCGCAGCTAGGGGTCGATCGCTACTGTTATTGGCCAGCGCGACCGCCATGCAGAGTTGTGGACGAACCCTCGCCCCCCCTGGGAAGACGGCATACTCCATGGCTTGCGCCAAGAGTGGTGGGCACTGTGTAGTGGCGTGTTCTGCGAGGTAATCGCGGATATCCTCCTCGCAGTTGAGTAGCGGGTCGTGCATGGGCAGCCCTCATGTTACCGTCAAATAAAAATGACAGTATTTAATGTTATATTCGTATGACAAAGTACGCCACTCGCTGGTCTGGTGCAACCCCTATGAGTTCAGCTCTCACGATGCGTTCCGCCACCCCGACTGAAGCCGGGTTGGCCGACTCTGGGCTGGGGTTTGAGCGCCCTGTGCCGGAGGGGGGCTATCGCTGGTGGTATGTCGATGGTTTCAGTGAGTGTGGACAGTTCGGGATCACCCTCATCGCTTTCATCGGCAGTGTATTCTCGCCTTATTACTACCGGGCGCGGCACCGCGGACGTGGTCAGGCAGCGAATCACGTCAGCCTAAACGTCATTCTGTATGGGCCCAGCCGGTCTAGATGGTGCATGACGGAGCGGGGCGAGACAGCATTGCTTCAGTTGCCACATGGGCTTGATATTGGGCCAAGTGCGTTGCGGGCTTCTGACTCAGGATTGGAGATCGATATCCAGGAGCGCGCCACGCCATTTGGGCAGCGCGTGACGGGTCAGGTCTCCGTCTCTTTTGAGCGCCCCTCAGAGGAGTGCTTTGAGCTGGACGGCGTTGGCGAGCATTGGTGGTGGCCTATCGCGCCCATTGCCGGGGTCAAGGTGGCGCTGGAGCGACCGGGCCTGCGGTGGAGTGGGGCGGCTTACGTTGATTCCAACTGCGGGTCGTGTCCCATCGAGATGGGCTTCGCGTCCTGGAACTGGTGCAGAGGGCATGACGCGAAGGGGGACTGCCAGATTCATTACGACGCGCAACTGAGCGGTGGCGGTGAAAAAAGACTGTCGCTCTCTGTGGATCAATCAGGAGCCATGGCACGAATGCCTTCCCCCGATCTTCAGCAGCTTCCCCGCGGGCCGATATGGCGCGTGGCGCGCCCCGCCCGCCTACCCCATCCAGCAGGTCGCGTGAAAACTTTGGAGGACACACCTTTCTATACCCGCTCAGAGATTGAGGTGGGGGGTGGGCAATTCATGCACGAGAGTCTTGACCTGCATCGCTTTTGTCGGCCGTGGGTTCAGTTACTGCTACCGTTCAGAATGCCGCGAAAGGGTTGAGGCAGTCAGTCCCGCTCCTGGGGCTGGCCGTGTATGGCCATCTCGTCACGCTCTTTCATGACCATAAAAAGTTCAAGCATCCACTCCGCCTTGGCGGAGAAGTCTCGCGGTCGGCTCGGGCGCTGCCAGTCTTCGGTGTGAGGAATTGCGTCGATTAAAAACTGATTTTCTGTTGCGCAGGGCTCCAGCATATATTCTGGTGCCGCGGCTGGCCCGCGAATCAAACCAATCAGGATCTGGATTTTACGTGCCCGCGATACGACCGCGCGTTGGCTAATCGAGTCGTAATTATTGTCTACAACGGTCTGGCCTATCTCGGCGTAGAGGCGGCGGGCGGCCAAAATGCCGGGCCGGCAACCGCGAGGCAGTTGTCGGATGCCCTCATCGGCCAGTTGATAGCGTCGCTCGGCTTCCGCGAGAAGCTTTTTTAACACTTGCGTGAGTTGAGGGCTGGGTACCGGGTTGCGGAGAAATGCCTCGGGATCCACGCCGGCTTCCTGCATCAGATCGCGCGGCAGGTAAAGCCGTCCGGCGCGGGCGTCCTCGCCCACATCGCGGCAGATATTGGTCAGTTGCATAGCCACGCCCAAATCAGCGGCGCGGGCCAGCGTCGCATGGTCTTTGACCCCCATAAGCACTGCCATCATGACGCCGACGGTGCCTGCGACACGGGCGCCGTAGTCGCAGACTTCTGCCAGCGTATGGTAATCCCGGCCCTCGGTGTCCCATTCAAATCCCTCAAGCAGGGCGTCGAGTAGGCCCCTCGGTAATTTATGGTCGATCACGATCTGACTCAGCACCCGGTCGATCGGGTGATTTTCTGGCCGACCGTCATAGATCTGATTGAGTCGCTGATGCAGTGTGACGAGCGCTTGACGCGGGTCATCACCGAGATCCACCAAATCGTCGGCAATACGACAGAACGCGTAAAGTCCGGACGCCGATTCGCGGAGTGCTCGCGGAAGAAAATGAGAGGCGATGTAGAAGGACCTAGAGCCATGTGACAGCAGCCGCCGACATTCGCTCATGTCGGTATAGGGCGTCATGATCTGATGGTCGTTACGCACGTTGGGTCACTGCTGCAGGGATCAATTGGTCGATCACCTTTGCGGAAGAGATCACCGCGGGCATGCCGGCACCGGGATGGGTTCCCGCGCCGACGAGATGTAAGCCCTTAATGTCCTCGCTACGATTGTGCGGTCTGAACCACGCGCTCTGTGTAATCCGAGGCTCATAGCCAAAGGCGGCTCCTTTGACCGAGTTCAGTCGGTCATGGAAATCCTGCGGTGTGAGCAGTCTGGATGTGACGATGCGATCACGCAGGCCGGGTAGCATGGTTGCTTCCAGTCGCTGGCAGATCCGCTCTTTGAACGTCTCGGCATACGTGGCCCAGTCCACATCCGCATCGAGATGCGGTACTGGCGCCAACGCATAAAACGTGTCGCAGCCCTCTGGCGCAAGAGAGGGGTCTGTCTCTGTGGGTCTGTGCAGGTAAAGGCTGAAGTCTTCGGCTAGCACCTTGCGCTTGAAGATGTCGTCTAATAGGCCTTTATAACGCGGACCCAGAACCACGGAATGGTGGGGCACATCGGGGTACTGTCCCTTGGTGCCGAAGTACCAGACGAACAACCCGTTAGAAAAATGTGATCGGTCGATTTTGCGATCCGTCCATCGCTTGCGATGTTCCGCTTTGATGAGGTGTCGGTAAGTCCAGGCTGCGTCAGCGTTGGAGACCACGAGATCGCTACGAAGCGTTCGGCCATCTGCCAGCCGCACGCCGCGCACGGCTCCTTCCTCGACCAGAATCTCCTCCACTTCTGCATTGCACTCAATCTTGCCGCCTTGGCCCTCAATCAGCCCGGTCATGCCTTTGACGATGCTGCCGGTGCCGCCCATGGCGGACCACACGCCGAAACGCTGCTCTAAAAAGGAGATCAGTGTGTAGACGCTGGTGACCGAGAAGGGGTTGCCGCCGATCAGCAGCGGGTGAAAGCTCATCGTCATACGGAGCTGTGGATCTCGTATGTAGCGCGACACCAGTTTGTAGACGCTCCGATCGGCCCGTAGCCGAATGAGCTGTGGCATGAACTTAAATAGCGCTAGTAAGGAATCGAAGGGCTTATCGACCAAGCCTTCGAAACCGACTTTGTAACGCTCTTCGCTGGCTTTCAGGTAGCGCTCGTAGCCCTCGGCATCGGCTTCATTGTAATTTTTGATTTGTTCAATGTTGCGTGCCTTGTCGCCGGAGTAGTCAAAGATGCGGCCGTCGTCAAAACGGAGCCGGAAAAACGGATCCATGGGTTTGAGTTCAACGTCATCGGCAAAGCGTTTGCCGCAAAGGGCCCATAGCTCTTCCAGCAAGAAGGGTGCAGTGACAATGGTGGGTCCGGCGTCGAAGGTAAAGCCGTCCTGACGATAAACATAGGCACGCCCACCCGGCGCGTCCAGCTTTTCGAGCATGTGGACCCGATAGCCCTTGGCGCCCAGGCGGATGGCAGCCGCAAGACCGCCAAACCCGGTGCCAATCACGATTGCCGTGGGTCGGTGGTCAGTCGTCTCCAATAAACGAAACGCAGATTCCGCGATATTCATATAAAAAAGACACTCAAACTGTCAGTTATATTAGACAGTGTAGCAGTGCTGTCGAGGGGTGCACAGACTTCTTTTTAGCCTGTGATGGCGCAGTTAGGCTGCGGTTTTAGTCCGCATTTCTTGGAAAAGGTCCTCGAAGATCTCCGGATTCTCCTCGTGGGCAAGGTGCCCGAGATCAGGGATACGCACTGCGCGAGCGAGGGGTAAATCCTTTGCGGCAGACGTGCTGCGTTCAGGTGGAATCGTGCGGTCGCCCTCTGCAGCGGCAAGCCACACGGGCGTCTGCAACGAGGGCAGACGACGCAACAAAGGGGGGAGATCCCATCCCGCCATCATCCTGAGGGTGCCCGCGATGTGATCGGGGTTCCCAAGCAAGGTGTCATAGCAGCGACTCATGATGGGATCCACTGCCGAGCCGGTGTCCGCCAGCATGGAACCGGTGGCCCGCCAGCGCAGGCTGGGGGAGGCCAGTAGTTTCGGCAGCCAATCGCTCTGTGCAAACCATTTTGCCGTCTTGCTGAACAGGGGCGCTGCGAGCGAGCCAAACGGATTGAACGCAGCGTTGATGCAGAGTATTCCAGTAGGCAGTGTATCGGCATCCAGTGCATATTGGGCGCTCAGGGCTGCACCCGCAGAGTGGCCGATGATCCAGCGAGGCGTCGCCTCCAGATGCTGCATCAGTTCGCCTAAGTAGGTCGCAAACGGGACGAGGCCCACCTCTTTGAGCGGCAGTAATGTCGTAAAGCCCTGACCCGGTAAGTCGGGTGCAATGACACGATGGCGTTTGCTCAGCCTGGCCGCGAGTCCGGCAAAGGAGTGCGCGGAGGCGCCGGCGCCATGGAGTAAGAGGACATCGTCGCCAGCGCCGCTTATCTGCACATGGAAATCAATATTGCCCACCTGCACAAAGCGGCTGGTCTCTGCCCGCGGCCAGAACTCAGCCACCGCGTGCCACGCAGTCTGCGAGGTCATGGGGTGACAGCGCGGATGGCGCGGTTAAGCGTCTGCGCGTCAGCCTGAGGCATGGCAAGGTAGGTGCCGCGCAGGGTGTCGGCAAGTTCTCTGGCGCGCGGTTGCGGCCGCTGCGCGGTATCGATCACCAGCCCGTTGGAGGGGCTCAGCGCCAGCATCCGTGCTGCGGCGAGCGCGTCGGCAGTGCCGGCCTCACGGCTGCGGGTCCCGTCCCGGGCCACATTGGCTGCACCATCGGTGAGTATGACGTACTGCATGGTGGTGCCCTGTTTACCAGCGCGCTCAGCCATATCGCGGGTGAGATCTAATGCCGCGGCCATAGGTGTGGCGCCACCTCCTGGTAGTGCTGCCAGGGTTTTTTTTGCGCGCACTAATGAGCGTGTTGGCGGTAACAGGAGTTCGGCCTGTTCATCGCGGAAGGCGATCAGCGCAACTTGGTCCCGGCGCACATAACAGTCGGCGAGTAATAGCTCGACGGCACCCTTGGCCTCCGCCAGCCGTTGCAATGCTGCTGAACCTGATGCATCGACAACAAACAGGGTCAGGGTTTCTCTGCGTTGCTGAAACCGTGTCAGGTGAATATCGTCCCGTCGAATTTGTAGGTGACGTGCTGGTGTCTCACCATCGCGCTGGGTTTGTTCCTGCCGCCGCAGCGCTTGCCAGGGCGCGGCGGCACGCAGCGTTGCAAGAATATTGACCCGGCCACCGCGCCGATGATCGCCACGAAATACACCGGTTGGCCGGCCCTTGTTCTGATGCCGGTGTTGATCGCCAGCGCTGCCGGTGCTGCTTTGGCGAAGTCGCGCGGACCGGATCTGCAGTTGTTCCAGTAATCCGGCGGGGAGTTGGGCAAGCGCTGCCTCGAGAAGGCGTTCCTCATCGGGGGGCGGCTGCTCCGCCATCGGTGGTGGCTCGGCGTCGTCTGTCTGCTCCGGTTCGGGCGCGGGCTCGGGTGGCGGTTCGGCCATCTCCGGGAGTTGCTGCGCCCGTGGAATCAGGCAGAGCCGTAATGCGCGCGCCACGTCCTCTTCTTCAACGACTTCGGACTGTCTGAGTGCCGCGGAGGCGCGCGCCACCTTCGCCGCGGCTAGAGTAGGGCGCGGTGAATCAATGCCCAGTGATGCGGTGAGCGTCGCCAGTGCCGTGAGGTGCTCTTCACTTATGGTCACGTAGGCGAGTGCATCGATCGCGCGTTCAACGTCACGGCGGCGAAAGAGCTCGTCTTCGACATCGTGGATTCCCAGCGTCGTCATATCTAACCCGATTCCGAGACGATCGATTAGGGCTGCGTGGGCGCTCTCGTCTTCTGTGCCCTCATCATTGGCGATCAGCGCAATGCGCGCGGGGGTCTCGGCTTCGATGCCTTCTCTTGCCACGGTAATGGCGCCGTGGTCGAGGGCGGTGCACAAGTGGTGCACGGTATTGCGAGGTAAACGTTCAGCCATTGCCGCGATAACAATGTGCCCGTGACATTCCCCGAGCATGCCGGTTTCAGCAATGGGCCTCCCGTGTTGCAGCGTCGCGCCGAGATCAATCCCGCCCAACAATCGGCCTTCTGGAATGTTGGCCGGGATCTTGCGAATGGGGTCTTGCTTGGACAGCTGTTTGACGCGCTCCAACCAGTAATCACGAACAGGCCCGGGCGGGGATCGCAGATGGATGCCGCCAATCGTTTCGCCTGTCAGTGCAATCAGCGCCGCGGCCCACTCAGCATCCGCTGAGGGTGAAGCTGTTTCAGTTACCACCATCGTTAACAGACTCTTGGAACAACTCCGCAATGACACGTTCTACCCGAATATCTGCGCTGGACTCATCCAGCGGATCACGCCGCAAGCGATGACGTAATACGGAAGGTGCCATGGCGCGCAGGTGTTTCAGGTTCGCCGCCGACTTGCCCTCCAGTGCCGCCAGAGCTCGAGCGCTGCGTACCAGAGTGAGTTCACCTCGAAGGCCGTCTGTGCCCAGTGCCAGGCAGAGTCTCGCTGCGGTTTCCAGCAGTTCGGCGGGGGTGTCGACATCGTCGAGGTGGTCACGAGCGACCTGAATCTTCCGTCGCAGCGTACTCTCTTTTCGCGCCCATTTTTTGCGGAAGGCAGTACGGTCATGATCGAAGGCTTCTCGCAGGCGAATAATCTCTACCCGAGTGGGTACATCGCCAGGCGTTCGCACGTCGACCGAGAGGCCGAATCGATCCTGAAGCTGTGGGCGGAGCTCTCCTTCTTCGGGGTTGCCGCTACCGACCAACACAAACTGCGCGGGGTGCCGCACACTCAGCCCCTCCCGCTCAACGACGTTCTCACCGGAAGCTGCGACATCGAGCAGCGCGTCTACAATGTGGTCCTCCAGCAGATTCACCTCGTCGACATATAGGAAGCCACGATTCGCTTGTGCCAAGAGA
>QOPK01000032.1 GCA_003331685.1 Halieaceae bacterium
AAATCTCGTGACGGCGCTCGGTTGCGGCATTGGTAAAGACGAGTTTGATCCTGACAAGCTCCGATATCACCGCATTATCATCATGACAGACGCGGATGTGGACGGATCGCACATCCGCACGCTGTATCTCACATTCTTTTTTCGGGAGATGCGCGAGCTCATCGATCGTGGGCATGTCTACATCGCGCAGCCCCCCCTCTACAAACTGGCTCGCGGCAAGCAAAGCCGCTACCTCAAGGATGAGGCCGCATTTGCTGAGTATTTGACACAGTCCGCACTCGAAGAGGCGGCGATATTTACCAATGCTGAAGCGCCACCCTTGGCGGGTGAGGCGCTGGCAGATCTGGTGTCGTCGTATCAGACGGTGGCTGCACACATCGAGCGACTCGCCCGGGTGTACCCGCGGGATGTGCTCTGGCCTATGATGTCAGTGCCCTCGCTGGTAGCCGAAGATTTGGTGGACGAGGCCAATGTCCAGGCATTTGCGACGTCACTAAGTGAGCGCTTACTTACCCCTAAGGACAAGTCAGTACAGTACGAAATCTTTGTGCGACAGGATCCAGAGCGCGGGTTTTATTACCCTGTGGTGCGCCGCACAGCCCACAGCGTTGCGACGGATACCGTGTTGAGCCGAGGTTTTTTCGCCTCACCCGAGTATCTGGATTTGCGCGCGATGGGTGAGCGTCTCGATGGCCTGATCGAAGCAGACGGGTTTTTTCAGCGCGGAGAGAAACGTCACGAGACGCAAGACTTTGCTGCGGGATTAGATTGGTTGCTGGCCGAGGCTAGAAAAGGCTGCACGATTCAACGCTACAAAGGTCTCGGTGAGATGAACCCGGAACAACTGTGGGAGACAACGATGGATCCCGAGGCCCGCCGCATGTTGCAGGTCACCATCGAGGATGCATTCCTGGCCGACCAAATGTTCTCAACGCTGATGGGAGATGACGTGGAGCCGCGCCGGAAATTTATTGAACAAAACGCGTTGGCAGTCGCCAACCTCGATATCTGACAATCAGTCGTTACTCGGTGTCTTTTGGTATGAGCTGATCGTCTTTGACGTCTTCTAGCCTTGCGGTTTCTACGTCAGGCTCGATCGGCGCAAGGGCGTCGGGGAACGATTTGTTGGCGCGCTGGGACAGCGACTGAAACCGTGACACTTTGCCCAATAGACCTTGCTTGCCTTGAGTCGCTTTGACCACGTCATTGTATTTGTTGGCGGTGGTCGAAATGGATGCGCCGAGAGCATAGAGCCGGTCACCCAAAAGGCAGACGGTGTTATAGATGTCTCCCGCCCGCTCACTGATCTCCCTCGCCTCTTGGTTGCTGTGCTCGATCATCCACAGGTTTGCGACGGTCCTGAGAATAGGCATTAGCGTGGTGTGGGAGACCAACACCACATTTTTCTGGTACCCGTGATTAAACAACTCTCGCTGGCTACGCATCACTTCAATGTAGGCCGGCTCTACCGGCATGAACATCATTACAAAATCGGGACTCTCCATTCCCGGCAGGTTCGCATAGTCCTTGGCTGACAGGGCATCGATGTGATTTCTCACAGCTTTTGCATGTGCTTCCAGCGCACTGCTCCGTTCAGCATCGGTTTCAGCTGTCACGGCCCGCTCGTAGTCGACCAGTGACACTTTGCTGTCGATGACCAGGTTTTTCCCCTCGGGCAACCGAATGACAAAATCAGGCAGGTGACGATCACCCTGTTCATCCCTGATGACGACTTGTGCATCGTAGTGCTCACCCCGCCGGAGACCAGCGAGCTCAAGGGTTTTTTCCAGCTGAGCCTCACCCCAGTTACCAACCAGCTTTTTGTCCCCTTTAAGCGCGCGGGTCAGGTTTTGCGCTTCGCCTGACATGGAGACGCCCACCGACTCGAGATGTTTGATCTGCTCGCCCAGCGATGCGCTGTTGCGCACCATATCGGTATGCACCTGATTGACTCGCGTTTGAAACTGATCAATTTTTTCCGCGAGCGGCTTCAACAGGCTATCTAGGCTTTTTTGATTCGTGGTCTCCAACGCCTTGCCGGACGATGCGAGCAGTTTTTGCCCGATCACCTCTAATTCAGCGCGAAGTGTGCTGCGGGATTCTTCCACCCATTTCATTTGCATCTGATGATGGGCATCGCGCTCAGAAAGAGTGGCACCCTGGGCGCTGAGCTGCGCCCTCACCGAGGACAACTCCTGCTGCAGTGTCGTCAGCTCAGCTTCAAGAGCCTGATTGCGCTCGCCGGCTAGGGCTGCGGCGGTTTTTTGGGCGGTGACCTCAGATTGCGCTGCCGTCAGTTCCTGTCGTCGCTTTTGCAGTTGCAGCAAACTAAGCAGCAGGCCCGCTCCGCTGGCTGCCGCCAAGCCTAACCAGAACAGCGGCTCAATGGTCATTCAGCCGCCGATGACAGCAACGCCAGATCAGCAACTTGTGTAAACAGTGCTCGCAAACCACCGAGCAGTCGCAACCGATTCAAGCGTTCAGCAGGGTCCTCTGCATTGACCATGACCCCGTCAAAAAACGCGTCCACAGGTCCGCGGAGTAGGGCGAGCTCATCGAGCGCGCTTTGATAGTTTCGATCGGCCAGGAGCGGTTTTAGTGTCGACCCGACCCGGCTAACCGCTTCGTGCAGTGTGTGCTCGGCTTCATGGACGAAGAGGCTGGAGTCGGCGGGTGTGCCGTCGAGGTCATCAGCTTTTGCCAGAATATTCGCCACCCGTTTATTGGCCGCGGCGAGATGTTCGGCCGTTTCGGTTTTGGCGAAAGCGTTCAGCGCACGCACGCGCAGATCGATATCGAACAGATCGGTCGCGCCCGCCGCCAGCGCTGCACGCACCACAGAGATATGGATCCCATCGTCGTCGTACCAGTTCCCCAGCCGCTCAGTGATGTAGTGTGATACGGCGTCAACGGTGCCCGGAGCCAGCTCTGCGGTATGTTGCTCAAGTGCGCCCTGTAAGAGCTCGGTCAAGTCGAGCGGCTTTTTGAGATCGATGAGCATCCTGATCACAGCCAGAGATGCCCTGCGCAACGCAAAGGGATCTTTAGAACCGGTAGGGGGTTCGCCAATGCCAAAAATCCCGACCAAAGTGTCAAGGCGGTCCGCCAACGCGACGGCCGTCGCTTCGGGAGATGGGGGCAGTTTGTCACCGGCAAAACGAGGGTAATAGTGGTACTCAATGGCCTCTGCCACGGCGCCAAGCTCTTCGTCATGGCGCGCATACTCTGCGCCGGCGATACCTTGTAGATCGGGGAACTCAAGCACCATTTCCGATACCAGGTCGCACTTGCTGAGCTCGGCCGCTCTGAGCGTCGTCGCCTCATCTGCGCCAATGGCGTTTGCAAGCTGCTTGGCGATAGCGACTACCCGACGGGTCTTGTCCAGCAGGCTCCCCAAACGGTGTTGAAACACAACGCTGCCCAATCGTTCCTGGCGCGAAATCAGAGACGACTGCTTGTCGTTGGCAAAGAAAAAGGCTGCATCACTCAACCGCGGTCGGATTACGCGCTCGTTTCCCGATACAACCTGTTCTGGCTGTTTGCTCTCAATATTGGCGACCGTGATAAAGGCGGGTAGCAATGACCCGCTTTTCACATCGTTGAGATGAAAGTATTTTTGATGGGTCTTCATCGCTGAGATCAGCGCCTGCGCGGGGACTGCCAAAAATTCAGGATCGAAACTGCCTCGCAAGACCGTTGGCCATTCGACAAGCCCCGTGACTTCATCGAGCAGGTCTTCGGACAGCGCCACCGCTTCGCCTTCATTCGCTAGAGCAAGGACTTGTTCCGCGATCAGTGTGCGTCGCTCGTCCTTGGCCACCAGCACTCGTGCCTCGCGCAGAGTGTCTCGATACGCCGCCGGTGAACTGATGGCCACGGGCGTGTTGTGATGGAAGCGATGGCCACGACTTTCGCGGCCACTTTCGAGTCCGAACAACTGAAGCGGCAGGACGGCATCTCCAAGAAGCAACACCAGCCACTGCACCGGGCGTAAAAATTCGTCGCGAGAGCGGCCCCAGCGCATGCGTTTAGAGACGGGTATGCCAGCGACCGCGTCGGCGATAATGTCCGGAATCACCCCGGCGGCCTGCGCGCCTTTTTGTGAGACGTGAGCGGCGACACGCTCCACGCCTTGCTCCTCAACGACTATGAGGTCGTCTGCAGAGATGCCTTGTTTGCGTGCAAAACCTTCTGCCGCCTTGGTCCATGCGCCCTTATCATCCATGGCGGCAGAGACCGGCGGTCCCACCACCTGCAGCTCGCTATCTGGCCCCTTAATCGCCACGTTTTCGACCCACACTGTCAGGCGTCGCGGCGTTGAAAAATGGTTTGCTCTCGTGAAAGGCAGGTTGGCCTCTGTTAGTCCATCGGTCACGCCCTGACACAAAGCGGCGGCCATGGCCGAGATCTCACCAGCCGGCAATTCTTCGGTTCCCAATTCAAACAGGAGATCGGCTGTGCTCATGATTCGCCACCTGCCGCCGCTTCCAGTTGCGCGAGCGCGGTTGCGGCGAGATCAGGATCAGCCTGTGGGAAGCCGAGTGCACCTCTTGCTGCGACATAAGCCTCTGCTGCTGCCCGCGCTAACGTGCGGACTCGCAGGATGTATCGTTGTCGCTCTGTTACGCCAATGGCATGACGCGCATCGAGCAGATTGAACGCGTGGGATGCCTTCATCACGTGTTCGTAGGCGGGCAGCGGCAATTGCCTCTCTGCCAACCGCATGGCTTCGCGTTCACAGAACTCAAACTGGGTAAAAAGGTAGTCGACGTCAGCCTCAACAAAGTTGAAGGTCGACATTTCCACTTCGTTCTGGCGGTACACGTCGCCGTAGGTGACGGGCCCGGAAGGAGTGTTTGCCCAGATGAGGTCATAGACCGACTCGACGCCCTGTAGGTACATCGCGATGCGCTCCAGACCGTAGGTCAGCTCACCGGTGACGGGGTGGCACTCCAGCCCACCTGCCTGCTGGAAGTAGGTGAACTGACTGACTTCCATGCCGTTCAGCCACACCTCCCAACCCAGACCCCATGCGCCCAAAGTGGGTGATTCCCAGTTGTCTTCGACAAAACGGATGTCGTGGACCAAGGGGTCGATGCCCAGCGCGAACAGGCTACCGAGGTACAGTTCCTGAAAGTCGGCCGGGGAGGGCTTCATGACCACCTGAAATTGATAGTAGTGCTGCAGGCGATTGGGGTTTTCGCCATATCGACCGTCAGCGGGGCGGCGGCTCGGCTGAACGTAGGCGGCGTTCCAGTTTTCGGGGCCGAGCGCGCGCAAGAAGGTGGCCGGATGGAAAGTGCCGGCGCCCACTTCCATGTCTAGAGGTTGTAGCACCACGCAGCCGTGGTTGGCCCAGTATTCCTGCAACCGCAGAATAACCTCTTGAAATGTTGCCGGCGCCACGAAGTACAACCTAAAGTCAACGAGAGAAGTTAGTATAACTGCGTTGCCCGCGCCATAATCACTTTTCCAACACTGACCCCGTCAAATTCCCCTTAACCTATGCCTGCATCACCCAAACCCCTTTGGCTAGAGTGGACCGCCATTTTTCTCATCAGGTTGATGATCGGGGTGACGCGCTCCATGCCACTAGGTTGGGCACGCGCCTTGGGCAGAGCGATCGGGGCCGGTCTTTATTATTTCAACGGCCGGATGCGGCGAGTAGCCATTCGCAATCTTGAGTTGGCGTACCCCGAGTGGACATCTAACAGGCGGCGGGTGATGGCGAGGCAGAGCGTTCAGTCGACCGGAGAGCTCATGGCCGAGATGGGTCGGGTGTGGACGCAGCCTTGGGCACATACCGCCGCGCTGCTTGAAGTCGACGGTGTGGGTTGGGTGACGGAGCCGCTGGCGTCAGGGCAGGGCGTAATTGTCTTGGGCCCTCATCTGGGTAACTGGGAGCTGCTGGGTATGCACCTGGCGACCCTCGGTAATCTGGTGGCCCTCTATGAGCCGATACCCCTGAAAAAACTCGATGAGCTGGTGCATCGCAGCCGCCAGCGTACCGGCGGGAAACTGGTGCCCACCACGCCGCGTGGTATCGCTGAGTTGGTTCGCTCGGTGCGAGCAGGTGGCATCACTGGCATTCTGCCTGACCAGGTACCCAATGATGAAAATGCTGGTCTCAACGCGCCTTTCTTCGGTGTCGAGTGTTTCACCGCTGCATTGGCGTCCAACCTTATTAGAAAGTCGGGAGCCGCGCCGGTGATGGGCACTGTGCTGCGTACCGAAAAAGGTTTTCGCGCGGTGTACCGGCCTGCGGAACCCGGCGTACAGAGCGACGACACCTTGGAAGCATTGAGCGCGATCAATCTTGGGGTAGAAAAACTGATCGCCGGGAATGAGCGGCAATACCAGTGGCAGTACAAGCGGTTTCGGTGCCGGCCCAAAGGGTTGGTTGATCATTACGACTGGTCGATCATGCCCTTGCAAGATGAGGTAGGCCTCAAGAGATGACACAGGTTACGGGGAAAGTGATTGCCGGGTTCATTGGGTTTATGGCGTTTGGGCCGGCGGGGCTACTGTTCGGTTTAGTGTTGGGCCACGCTTTTGACAGGGGGTTATGGCGCGCACTGCAGCTTTCCGGACCCGAAGCCGTGCACATCATGCGTGCACAGTTTTTTGAAACTACGTTCACCTTGTTGGGATTTGTCGCCAAAGCGGATGGCCGCGTGTCGGAGGCAGAGGTCGCCCAAACCGAGGCGCTGTTTGTTCAGTTACGACTCAATGCTGCCCAGCGCCGCAGTGCGATCGAACACTTTAAAAAAGGGTCGGCGCCAGGCTTTAATCCTGCTCCCACCGTTGCCAAGTTCAACGATTGTTTGGGCCCTCGGCGTCAGGCACAGCATACGCTGATGGCTTTTCTGGTTGGTATTGCATTGGCCGATGGCACCTTCTCCAAGACAGAGCGCGGTGCGTTATATCGATTAGCGGAATTGCTTGGCTTGCCGCAGCGTGAGGTGGACCAGCTGATTTCTATGGTCAACGCGCAGGCCCAATTTCAGCAGGGCAGCTATCACCAATCTAGCACGGGAGGGGGCCATCGCCCGCGTAATGCAGAGACGGAGCTGAGCACGGCTTATGCCGCACTGGGTCTGACTGCCGACGCCTCGCATGCAGAGATCAAGCGCCGCTATCGAAAGCTGATGAGTGAGAACCACCCGGACAAGCTCATCGCTGAGGGTGTCCCCGATGAACTACTCCGGGTCGCTACGGAGCGGGCCCAGGAAATCACAGCCGCCTATGAGGTCATTCAACAGGCGCGGGGATCCAAATAGCAACGCTCACCCTCGAGTTCACGACTCGCCGCGTTGCAAAGTATTCGAGACACAGCTAGCAGAGTTTTGGCAGCGGGAGATTAATGCCGCCAGAATGCGGGCGTCAGTAATACCAGCAGGGTAAATACCTCCAGGCGCCCCATTAGCATGGCGAGGCAAAGAATCAGCTTGCCCGGTTCGCTAACGGCGCCATAATGATCGGCGACTTCGCCTAGCCCCGGCCCCAGATTGTTCATCGTGGCCACCACAGCTGAAAACGCGGAGACGAAGTCCAGGTTGGTTGCCAGCAGGGCCAGCCAGATCAAAACAAAACAGAACATATACACAGCAAAGAAACTCCACACGGCGCTGATCACCTCAGTTTGCACTCGCCGTGCATCCAGCTTCAGGGGGATCACCGCGTTGGGGTGAAGCAACTGCCGCAATTCCCGCATACCCTGTCGAAAGATGAGCAGAATGCGCATGGCCTTCATTCCGCCGCCGGTTGAGCCCACACAGCCACCCATGAAGCTGAGTATTAACAAGAGTATTGGCAAAAACAGTGGCCAGATGGAAAAGTCCTGTGTGGTGAAACCGGTTGTCGTGGCGATCGAGATGGTTTGGAACAGCCCGTGAATCACACTGTCCTCGAAGCTGAGGGTTTCGGTGGCCAGTAGGAGGCAACAGACCACGACCGTCGCTGAGGCAATCACCGTGGCAAAAAATGCCGTCTCAGAATCCCGTGCATAGACGCGGACGCTGCGGCGTTGAAGCGCGACGAAGTGCAGCCCGAAATTAATGGCAGACAGCAGCATAAATACCGAGCTCACTAGCAGTACACGGTTCTGCTCGTAGTGCCCCAGACTAGCGTCGTGGGTGGAGAAGCCACCGATCGCCACAGTGGAAAAAGCGTGGCAGATCGCGTCAAACATCGACATACCGGCTGCGAAATAGCTGGCCGTACAGGCGATGGTTAGCAGCAAGTAGATACCGAACAGGGCCTTGGCGGTGCTGGTGATCCGCGGGGTCAGCTTGCGATCTTTGGAGGGGCCCGCACTTTCGGCCCGGTAAAGCTGCATGCCGCCGATGCCGAGCATGGGCAAGATCGCCACCGCCAGCACGATAATGCCGATGCCGCCCAACCACTGTAGTAGCTGCCGGTAGAACAGTAACGACTGCGGCAAGCTGTCGAGTCCAGTAATCACTGTTGCCCCGGTGGTGGTGAGGCCCGAGATCGATTCAAAAATAGCGCCGATGGGGGTTAGTGCGAGATCAGAGGCGAGCCATAACGGTATGGCGCCGAACAAACCCAGTACCACCCAAAATAGAGCGGTAACCATGAACCCGTCTCGGATATTCAGGTCGCGGCTCAGGTGCCGCGTCGGCAGCCACAGCATCACGCCGGCAAACAGCGTTGTGGCCAGCCCTGTGGCAAAGGCGGACTCAATACCATCTCTGTCGATCAGTGACAGGAACAGGGGCGGCAACATTGCGGTGCTGAACAGGATCAGCAGTACGCCGATGATCTTGAACGCCATGGCAAACTGCATCAGATGAAGCCGAATCCCACTGCGAACAATTTTTCTACGGCGGAAATCTGCGTGCGGTCGGTCAAGAAGAGGATGACGTGGTCATCGGCTTCTATCACCACATGACCGTGTGCCATCAGCACGGCTTCTCCCCGCAGGATGGCACCGACTGTCACGCTTGAGGGGAGATTCAACTCATCCAGACGGCGTCCCACGACCTTGGATGATCGTGTGTCCCCATGTGCCGTCAATTCAATGGCCTCAGCGGCGCCGCGCCGCAGCGAGTGCACGGCGCTGATGTCACCGCGCCGAACATGCATGAGTAGACTGCTGATAGTGATCTGCTGTGGTGAGATGGCGATGTCGATTTCCTCGCCAATCAGGTCTGCATAGGCTGAGTTTGTAATCAACGTGATCGCTTTTTTTGCGCCAAGCCGCTTTGCCAGCATGGACATCATAATGTTTGATTCGTCGTTGTCAGTCAGCGCACAAAAAACATCGGTGTTTTCGATATTTTCTTGTTTGAGTAGCAGCGGCTCATTGCCACTGCCGTGCAGCACGATGCTGTTTTCCAGCATGTCTGACAGCACCCGGCACCGGTCATAGGAGCGCTCGATGACCTTGACCTGATAGTCCTTTTCGAGACGCTTTGCGAGGGTGGCGCCAATATTGCCGCCACCTCCAATCATGATCCGGTTGTAAGGCTTATCGACCTCACGAAGCTCGGATGTCACCGCTCGAATATGCTCTCTGGCGGCAATGAAGAACACTTCGTCGTCGGGCTCGACCACCGTCGCACCTTCCGGAATGATGGGGTCTCCACCGCGTCTGAATATTGCCGCGACCCGGGTGTCCACCCTGGGCATGTGTTCGCGAATCTCTTGCAGTTCCCGCCCAACGATGGGCCCGCCTGCGACGGCCTTCACGGCGACCAGCCGGATTCGCCCCTCGGCAAAATCGAGCACCTGCAGCGAGCCGGGGTTGGCGATCAACTGCTCGATATTTTTTGTGACGAGCTGCTCTGGGCCGATGATGACATCGACCGGAATGGCACCCGATTCAAATAGCGCCTTATGTTTGGCCAGATAGTCAGTGGAGCGCACACGGCTGATTTTTGTGGGTGTGCGGTACAGTGTGAAGGCCACTGAACAGGCGAGCATGTTGATCTCGTCACTGTCGGTGACGGCGATCAGCATGTCGGCGTCTTCTGCGCCGGCGTTCATTAATGTGGAGGGGTGAGCTCCGTTGCCCAACACCGTCCGGATATCCAGACGCTCCTGCAGTCGCTTCAGGGTGGCGGCTTGCTCGTCGACGACAGTGATGTCGTTTTGCTCATCCGCGAGGTGCTCAGCTAGCGTGCCGCCAACTTGCCCCGCTCCGAGGATAATGATCTTCACCGGCCTCTGGACCCTCCCAACGACCCGGGCACACCTTAAACCAAGTGAAACCCGCCACGCCATGTGGATTACTTACGTTGGTAGAGGGGTCAGTTTTACCCAGCAGGCTTTCGCAACAGCGCAAAATACAACCCATCGCCACCGTGCTGGTCTGGCAGAGTCTGCCAGCCATGTTGGCGCGGTATGCCGGTGTGGAGCGTTACCGCATCGATAAGCGCCCCGCATTTGGCGGCGAACCTGCTGACGACCTCGTCGTTTTCCGCGGCCAACAAGGAACAGGTGACATACAGCAGTCGACCCCCTGGCTTTAGCACCGGCCATAGCCCCGCCAATATCGCTAATTGTTGGCTGGCAAAACCAGCGATGTCGCCCGGCTCTCTGAGGATTTTGATGTCTGGGTTGCGTCTTATGACGCCGGTGGCCGAGCAGGGCACGTCGGCCAGAATGGCATCGAAGGGTTTGTTCATTAGCGCCTCCGGTAGCTCGCTGGCATCGGCCACGAGCGGCGTCAGTCGGAGATCCAGCCGGGTGGTGTTTTCAATGACGCGCTGCAGTCGGGCCTCGCTGATGTCCAATGCGAGCAGCTCCTCAATGGCGGGCTGGAGTTCGAGCAGATGACAGGCCTTACCCCCCGGTGCCGCGCAGGCGTCGAGAATCCGCTCGCCGGCCTGGGGCGCCAACAGGCGAGCGACCAGTTGTGCGGCGCTGTCCTGAACGCTGGCGGCACCTTCGCTAAACCCCGGTAACGACCCCACATCGACCGGCCGACTGAGCACAACACCGTCCTGTGAAACGTCACAGGCTGTCGCCTCCATCTCGGCTTCTGTCAGTTGCCGTAGGTAATCATCCCGGGTGCTTTTGAGTTGGTTAACCCGCAAGGTCATGGGTGGTCGATGGCGAGCAGCCAAGGCGATCTGCTCTGCTGCGTCGTCATATTGAGCGCACAGTTCGGTGTGCAACCAGCCAGGCAATGCCCGCTGCGCCGCCGGTGACAGCACCTCGGCGGCCACACTTTCCTGACGTTGGTAGGTGCGTAGCACGCCATTAACTACCCCTTTGGCCCAGGGCTTTTTTAGTGCGCGGGTGGCGTTGACGGTCTCTGAAACGACTGCGTGGGTGGGGGTGCTCAGGTGTTCAAGCTCATACAGCCCGATGCACAGCAGGGCCATGATGTCCTGGTCTTTCCGTCGCAGCGGCTTGGCGAGGAAGCTAAGACAGGTTGCCTCAAGACAGGGCCATTCCCGCAGTGTGCCGTACACCAACTCCTGACACAGCGGCCGCTGCGAGGTGGCTGCCGCGTCGAGGGCATCCGGTAGCAGCCGGTTTAATGATTGCCCGGCCAGCACCCGACTAATGATGTCTGCCGCGACGGCCCGGGTCGAGGACACCGTCAGGCGCGGCTCGCGTCGCCGAGGCGCTGCCCGGGTTGAATTCGCGCCTGATGGCCGCGCAGGAGTGTGGCCACAGACTGCGCCTTGGCGCCAGGAAGTTGCGCTTCGGTGATGACCAGCTGCCCCTCACCGCAGCCTACCCGAATACCGTGCTCATCTGCCGCGATGATCTCGCCCGCAGTGCCTCGATGAGATTCATCGATGGCATGAGCCGATAACACCTTGAGCCTCTCGCCCCTAAGGTCCGTGAAACACCCAGGCGCTGGATTAAACGCTCGCACTCGCCGTGCCAGCACGGTGGCGGCGGCTGACCAATCGAGCGCACCTTCTTGCTTAGCGATTTTGTGGGCGTAGGTGGCCACACTGTCATCTTGCAGCGCTACAGAGCCCAATAGGGTGTCGATGTTGTCAAGACTCTCGATCAGCGCGGTGACACCGAGTTGAGCGAGGTCATTGAGAAGTTTGCCGCTGGTGTGATCGGCGCTGATGGGGAGTGTTCGGGTCAGGAGCACGGGCCCGGTGTCCAAGCCAGGTTCCATCGCCATGATACTGACGCCTGTCTCTGTATCTCCTGCCTCGATGGCCCGCTGAACGGGTGCGGCGCCGCGCCACCGGGGTAACAGGGAGGCGTGAACATTGAGGCACCCTAGGCGCGGAATACCCAACGTGGCAGCAGGCAGAATCAGGCCGTAGGCCACTACCACCAGAATGTCAGCATCGTACCGCGACAGGATGGCCTCGCTGTCAGCGCTCTTCAGCGACGCTGGCTGCCAGATAGGCAGCTCTGCCTCGAGCGCCATGACCTTAACGGGGGAGGGTTGAAGGCGTTTTCCGCGGCCCGCGGGCCGATCTGGCTGGCTCATTACCGCAACGATTTGGTGTCGAGAATCAATCAGACCTTGAAGATGTTGGGCGGCGAAGTCCGGTGTGCCCGCGAATACCACTTTAAGCGACGTCGACATTGGTCAGGCGCGGCGTTTCTGTTCTTTGATGAGCTTACTGCGAATGCGCTGTCGCTTCAGTGGCGACAGGTAGTCGACGAACAGCTTGCCTTCAAGATGGTCTATCTCGTGCTGCAGACAAATAGCCATAAGGCCATCGAGTCGCTCTGTGAATGCGGTGCCTTCTCGGTCGAGCGCCGTGACCTCAATAATCTGGGGCCGCTCTACGGTCTCGTAGAATCCGGGCACCGACAAACACCCCTCGTCATAGGTACCCAGCGTCTCATCGATGAGGGTGATCTCAGGATTAATAAAGACTCTGGGATCCGAGTGGTTCTCGCTGAGGTCCATGACAATCACGCGCTCATGGACGTCGACCTGGCTGGCTGCCAAGCCGATGCCGGGCGCCGCATACATGGTCTCAAACATGTCATCCACAAGCTTTTGAATCCGTGCATCTACCGCGACAACCGGTACCGCGCGCGTGCGCAGTCGCGGGTCGGGAAACTCAAGAATAGGGAGTAGGGCCATGTGCCGCGCTTCCAATACTGATGCGGATTTATAGCGGAGAAAAGTGTTCGGATTTGGTCTTGCTCTGCCCGAATCACCGCCGCACACTGAGATTATACCGCGATGCCAAGTCTCTGTTGGCAGATGCAGCGGGCAGTACACAATGGAGTGAATGCTGTGAAAGTGAGCAAATGGATTGCGAACTGTATGGGTAGCATCCTCGATAGCAGAGGATCAGGCCGAACGGTGGCCCGGCGACTTATCCGCCACTGTGCGCTCGCTGTATTGCTGGCGACTAATGGCGCGGTGGCGCAATATGATGAGCCGCTGACGCTGAACCCCGATGTACCCCTGACCTATACCGTCCAGCCTGGCGACGCGCTGTGGAACATCTCGGCATTGTTTCTGCGCGACCCCTGGCGATGGGAAGTGCTGTGGGCCGGCAATCCTCAGGTCGACAATCCACACCTTATTTATCCTGGCGACACATTGAGTCTGATGTGGGAGTCCGGGCACCCGAAGTTGGTGCGCGTGGAGCACGGCGATATTAAGCTCTCTCCGAGCATGAGAGCCAGCCGGCTCGACTTGGCAATACCGGCCATTTCGCGACAGCACATTGAGCCTTTTCTACATCAACATCAGGTGGTTGAGGCGGCGACACTGGACCGCTCACCTTATGTGGTGTCGGGTGATGCAGGTCGACTCATCAGCGGTGTGGGCGACACGGTGTATGGAAAGGGCAAGTGGGGTGACGCTCAGAGTTATCGGTTGGTGCGCCGCGTTGAAAAGTTGACAGACCCCGTCAGTGGAGAGGGTCTTGGCATTTTCGTCAGCGATATCGGTGAGGCACGGATGCAGGATGGCCTGGCTAAGAGCGAGAACGTCGCGGCCATGACCGTTAGCGAGATGCGAGAAGAGGTCCGGATTGGTGATCGCTTGCTGCCCGTCGTCGAGGCGGAGGTTGAGCCGTTTTATCAACCACGGGCCCCAAGCGAAATGATTTCCGACGCTTACGTGATAGGTGTCGCCGGGGGTGTGACCCAGATTAGTGTGCTCGACATCGTGGTCATTAATCGTGGCGCCCGGGAGTCATTGCAAGTCGGTGATGTGCTGGCCATCGACCATGCCGGTGAGCTGGTGAAGGATCCCGCTACCGGCAAGCCCGCGCGTCTGCCTGATACCCGCGCCGGCGCGCTGATGGTGTTTTCCGTCTCCGACCGCGCCAGCTTTGGGTTGGTGCTGGAGGCGACCAAGCCGCTGTCGGTGGGCGACAAGCTCAGTAATCCCTGAGGCGCGTCATCAAGTAATCACGAGGCGTCTGCCGGGCGTCTCTTTATGGCCGAGCGCCTCAAGGATGAGCCGTGGCACACCAATTTGGTCTCAATCAACTCGCCGATACCCGTTGGCTCACGCTGACTCGCGCCATTGAGAAGGGCGCTCGCTGGCTAGATGCGGTGCTACAGGCGTGCCCGTCGCCTGAGGCTATATTGGGATGTGCCGGCGAGCCTGCGAAGGCGCTGGCGTTAGAAGGGCTTCAGCGCGCGTTGGATCAGCCGGCGCACATTGATTTGTCCTCAGGGCTGATTGGCGATTCACCGCTATGTTTGATCACCCCCCAAGACCCCGAGTATCCGCCGCTTCTAAGGGAGTGTCCCGATCGGCCGCCTTTTTTGTTCTGTCGGGGCGTCCTACCGCATCTCGGTGTGGCCACGTTGTCGATTGTCGGGACAAGAAAGCCGTCGCTTGAGGGCCGTCGTGCCGCAAGAGAGTTCGCTGGCGCCGCTGCAGCGTCGGGGTTGGTTGTGGTCAGTGGGCTTGCGCTGGGCATTGACGGCATCGCGCATGATGCAGCGTTGACCGCTGGGGGCAGTACCGTTGCGGTACTGCCATCTGGGATGGATCGGATTTACCCAGCGCGCCACCAGAGGCTGGCCGAAAGAGTGAGGGCAGAAGGGGTGTTGGTCAGCGAGTTTCCCTTGGGCACACCACCCAGGAAGCATCATTTTCATCGCCGCAATCGCACGTTGTCGGGCTTCAGCAAAGCCACCCTCGTTGTCGAGGCCGGGCGGCCCAGTGGCACACTCATCACAGCCAGTGCGGCCGCGGATCAAGGGCGAGATGTTCTGGCGCTGCCCTGGTCCATTTACCATCGAGAGGGGGAAGGCTGCCGGTATCTCCTTGAGGATGGCGCGGTGCTGGTGCAGTCGGTTGAAGCGATGCGGGCGCACCTCGGCGTGCAGACAGCGCCTTCTGCGTCATTGCCACAGAGTCACCCGCATGTGTCAGCAGACTCTTGCAGTGTGGGGGAGCTGGACGCGGATCAACAGGCGATGCTCACCCTATTGGGTAGCGGCACCCACGGCGCAGACACCCTTTCCGCCTATCTCAACTGGGATATCAACCGTTGTCTGGCTTGTCTGACTGCACTGGAAGTGTCTGGTCGTGTTCAGCGGGTCTCTGGCGGGTACACAGCGATCGCTTAAGCACCATCATCCATGGTGGTCTGGTCTTTCATCGCATGGGTATTGGCGGTCGGGCTGGCGCCTGGGGTAAGGTTCGGGCGTGTATGCTCCGCGGCACTGGTATGACACTGAACTCTCAACCCGAACTGCACTCTCGCTGGCGTTCGCCCCAGATGGCGGCATCGCTCTGGGCGGGCGGGGTCGTGGCTTGTCCGGCGGAGGGCGTGTGGGGGCTGAGCTGTGATCCTTTTGATGAAGGCGCCGTTTTGGATCTTTTGGCGATGAAACAACGTGAGGTGAGCAAGGGCCTGATTGTTGTCGGCGCGAGCAGTGACGTCTTTGCTGATGTGCTCAGGGATCTGTCATGCGAGCAGCGCGAGACGATGCTGGCGTCTTGGCCGGGGCCCAACACTTGGCTGGTGCCCCACAGAGGGTATTTTCCGTTCTGGGTAACGGGAGACAGTGACGAGGTGGCGATCCGCGTGACGTCATCACCGGCCTTGGCCGCGCTGTGCAAGGCATTTGAAGGCCCCTTGGTGTCGACCAGTGCGAACCCCGCGGGGCTTCCGCCACCGCACAGCATCTGGGAGTTGCGGCGTTACTTCGGCACGACATTACCCGCATTTCCGGGTGCTATTGACCCGGGGGGCAAACCATCAACAATACGTCGTGTAGAAGATGGATCGGTCATCCGCGGGTAAACAGAGAATAAGGAGCAGTCCATGGATGCGGAGG
>QOPK01000033.1 GCA_003331685.1 Halieaceae bacterium
ATGAAGAGCGAGGGGATCAAGGTCAACCCGATTATCTCGATCGATAATCATCACAGCCTGAATGAAGTGGAGTTCAATAACGTTCGCGTGCCCGCCAAGAATGTGGTGGGTGAGATCGGTAAGGGCTGGACGGTTGCCAAGGCGCTTCTCGCCCATGAGCGCACGGGTATTGCTGGCGTCGCTGATGTGAAGCGCAGTGTGCGCGTGATCAAGGAGGTTGCTGCTAAAGAGGAGAATGGGGGTCAGCGTTTGATGGACGATCCCGGTTTCCAGCAGCGCCTCGCTGACATTGAGGTGGAGCTGATGGCGCTCGAGTTTACTGAGCTGCGCACACTGGCAACGCAGGCCGCGGGAGGTTTCCCGGGGCCAGAATCATCACTTCTCAAGATCAAGGGCACCGAGCTCCAGCAAGCCACCCAAGAGCTGCTGATGGAGATTGCAGCCTATTATCAAGGCGTCTTGCCGACAGACCTTGACCCCGATGCGCTGGGCCACGAGTTTGCTACGGAGGCGCGCCGCAGTTACATGTACGGACGCGCGGCCACCATCTACGGCGGCTCCAACGAAGTGCAGAAAAACATCATTGCCAAGTATGTACTCGGTCTTGAGTAAGGGGATCTTTAACAATGAATTTTGATTTTTCCGAAGAGCAACAAATGGTCCGCGACTCGATCGCGCGCTTTGTTCAGGACGACTACGACTGGGACACGCGCAAGGCCATTGTTGCCTCTGATAAAGGTATGAGCCGAGATAACTGGCAGCTGTTTGCCGAGTTGGGCTGGCTGTCGATTCCCTTCGCCGAGGAACACGGCGGTTTTGGCGGCAACATCGTTGACCTGTCAGTAGTGATGGAAGAGCTGGGCAAGGGCCTGGTGGTCGAGCCCTATTTTCCCACGGTGGTGCTGTTTGGTGGGCTCATTAAGCGCGCCGGCAGCGAGGCGCAGCAAGCCGAGTGGCTGCCCCGCATCATCGGTGGTGAGGTATTGGGTGCGTTTGCTTACGTCGAGCGCCACAGTCGCTTTGCGCTGCATGATTGTCAAACAACCGCCACAAAATCGGGTGATGGTTATGTTCTGAGCGGTGAAAAGGTGGTGGTGTTCAACGGTGAGCAGGCCGACCACCTTGTTGTGCTAGCCCGGACCTCCGGGGATCAGTCAGACAGCGACGGTTTATCGCTATTCATTGTCGATGCGGCGGCGGCCGGCGTCGACAAGATGAGCTACGCCATGATGGACGGCCAGCGCGCGGCCAACATCACTTTCAAGGACGTCTCGGTGAGCGCGGAGGCATTGCTGGGCGAAGAGGGCGGCGCGCTGTCAGTGGTCGATGCACTCACCGACGAGGCCATCATTGCACTCGCCGCAGAGGCCGTCGGCATCATGGGAGTGTTGAATGCCAAGACGCTGGAGTACACCAAAACCCGCGAGCAATTCGGTGTGGCGATTGGCTCCTATCAGGCGCTGCAGCATCGCATGGTCGACACCATGATGGCCTTCGAGCAGAGCAAGTCGCTGTTGTTCAAAGCGCTGTGTGAGTACAAACAGGCCCCGGCGATGGCTGCCGAGACCATTCATGCACTCAAGGTGCTGATCGACCGCAACGGCAAGCATGTATTTGGCGAGGCGATTCAGATGCATGGTGGTATGGGCATGACCGATGAGTTAGATATTGGTCACTACGCCAAGAGACTGATGATGATTAATACAACCTTTGGTGATGCGACCTATCACCGAAACCGCTATATCGAGACCGCGTACGCGGCCTGACTGTGGATCTACGCGACAAGGTTGTTGTCGTCACTGGCGGTGCCAGTGGCATCGGTATGGGCCTGTGTCGCCGATTCCGAGAGGAGCAGGTTCGTGGCCTGGTGATCGCGGACCTCAACGGCGAGGCGGCGAGCACCCTAGCGGGTGAGCTCGATGCAAAGAGTGTTGAGGTCGATGTGCGCGAAGAATCGGCTATGGCGGCGATGGTGGCTGAGACCGAGTCCGAGTTCGGACAGATCGATCTCTTTTGCTCTAATGCCGGCGTGCTGGACCTCGACGGGGGCGACTACTGGGCCTCATCGAGCGCCAACGAAGTGTGGCAGCGTAACTGGGAGATCCATGTCATGGCCCATGTTTATGCTGCTCGGGCTTGTCTGCCCTCAATGATCGAGCGGGGTGGTGGGTACTTTCTGCATACGGTGTCCGCTGCAGGGCTTTTAACCCAGCCTTACACCGCCGCCTACGCTACCACGAAGCATGCGGCGATCGGTTTTGCCGAATCTTTGGCAATCACCCACGGGGACGAGGGCATCAAGGTAAGCTGTTTGTGTCCGCAAGGGGTGGATACGGCGATGCTCGGCGGCACAGATGGTGGTGCCGCTGGCCTCGATGGCATCCTGAGTCCTGCTCAGGTGGCCGAAGCCGTGGTGCAGGGGCTCGAGGACGAGTCATTTTTGATTCTGCCCCACGAGCAGGTAGCGCAGTACCATCTGAACAAAGCGCAAAACTATGACCGCTGGATTGGCGGCATGCGAAAATTGCGCCGGAGCATGCCCCCACCTACACTGCCCTGATCATTTTTTAAGGGTCTTCAGTGGACAAACAGCAACGTTTCGCCCGGGTCATCCTGAACGGTTTCTATGCTTATTTCGCGGAGTTTGAAAATATCACTCTGGCCGCGCGCACCCGCTTTGAGAGGGCGGAGTGGTCGAGCATGCAGGAGATCTCGAGCCAACGTATTGATATTTACAAAGAGACAGTCATGGAGACCCTCAATGTGGCGCGCCTCATCGCCGGGGATCAGATTGAAGACCTGACCTTTTGGGCCGGCACCCGCAAGCTTTATACCGAGTTGGTCCAAGGGATGACTAATTTCGAGATCGCCGAGACCTTCTACAACTCCATTTTCAACTCCCACTTTGGCCATCGGTCGATCCGCAACAAGTACGCCTTTGTGTTTTCGCCTCAGGGTGATGTACCGCCGGTCGATATGGGACGTGTGGTCAATCATTATCCGGTCGGCGAGGGCTTCGCGCAGGCGTTTACCCAACTGCTTGAGGATTACGCGTTTAGCATTCCTTACGAGGACCTTACTCGGGATGTCGCTAGCATTACCTCGGCGATAGACCACCATCTCGTTCACCGGTTTGATATTACCCTCCCCAATATCGAGCTGCAGGTGCTGGAACACCACTTCTTCCGGAACAAGGCGAGCTACATCGTCGGACGTCTCTACGCGGCGGGGGAGCAAATGCCCTTTGTATTGCCTCTGTTGCACAACGACTCGGGAGAGGCGCCAGCCGTCTATGTGGATGCGTTTCTGTTTGGTCCGGATCAGGTCAGCCTGCTGTTCTCCTTTACTCGCAGCTATTTCATGGTCGACGCGTCGACCCCGTCCCAATACGTGCTGTTTCTGCAACAACTCATGCCCAAGAAAGAGGTTTCAGAGATCTACAGCTCGATCGGTCACTTCCGCCACGGTAAAACTTACTTCTATCGGACCTCGACCCGTCACATTCGCTCGACCGAGGATCAGTTCATCGTCGCGCCGGGCATCAAAGGTATGGTGATGTCGGTGTTCACGCTGCCCTCCTATGAATATGTGTTCAAAGTCATCAAGGATCGTTTCACACCACCCAAAGAAGTGACCCACCAAATCGTGAAGGACAAGTATCATCTGGTGAAGAGGTGGGACCGTGCGGGTCGCATGGCCGATACCCAGGAATTCAACAACCTGGTGTTTGATGCCAGTCGCTTTTCCGATGAGTTGATGGAAGAGCTATACGCAACCTGTCCCTCGCAGCTACGTATCAACGGTCGCGCTCTGATCGTCAAACACTGCTACGTTGAGCGACGCATGAATCCGCTGAATCTGTACTTGCAGGAAGCCTCGGACGACGAAGTGAACGAGGTCATGAATGACTATGGCAACGCTATCAAACAACTGGCGGCGGCGAATATCTTTCCGGGCGATATGCTATTGAAGAACTTTGGCGTGACCCGTCACGGACGGGTGGTGTTTTACGATTACGACGAAATTGAGCCGCTGCTCGATTGCAACTTCCGGCGCATTCCGCCGCCTAGGGATGAGATGGACGAGATGTCAGACAAGCCCTGGTATTCGGTGGGCCCCAAAGACATTTTCCCCGAGGAGTTCCGGCTGTTTTTCTCCGGTAATGCCCGCGCCCGCGCCGCGTTTGATGCGCAGCACGCAGATCTTTACGATGCGGACTACTGGATCGGACAGCAGGAGCAGCTCCGTGACGGTGTCGTTGAAGATTTTTACCCTTATCCACGGCGAGTTCGGTTCTCGCAAAGACAGCAGGTGGCGTAATCATGGCCTCTCTTTACCTCATTCGTCATGGCCAGGCGTCTTTCGGCAGCGCCAATTACGATCAGCTCTCGTCACTTGGGCAGCGTCAGGCGGACGTATCTGGCCGTTTTTTTGCAGACATTGGGCTTCACTTCGGCCAAGCGGTCAGCGGTGATTTGTCGCGGCAGCGGGAAACCGGGCAGCGTGTGTTGGCCAGCCAACTTGAGCCCGCATCTCTCAGGATCGATCCTCGCCTGAACGAAGTCGACAACGAGGGCCAGATTGCGGCCTTGCTGCCGATACTGTGTGAGCAGGACGCGGCGTTCGCCGAGCGTGTGAAAGCAGGTCGCAGCGACAGTAAGCAGTATCAAAAGGTGATTCAGGCGGTGTTCAACGCGTGGGTGTCCCCTGACTGTCCGCAGCTCGATAATACGGCGTCGTGGCCGAACTACCTCGCTGGTGTTCGCGGCGCATTGGAGGAAGCGATGGAGCAGGCGGAGAGCGGTAGCGACACCGCCATCTTTACCTCTGGCGGCACGATTGCTACGGCGGTCAGCTGGGTGCTCGGCGCGCCCCACGACCAGATTTACGGATTCTATGAGCCGGTTTTCAACTGCTCGATAACGCGGATGATTTTTTCTCGGGGCAGAGTCTCCCTGTCGAACTTCAACGATACCGCGCACCTTCAGTTGCTGAGTCAGCAGTTGGGAGAAACGCTGGTGACCTACCGCTGAGGTTTGCGAGTGACCGATATCTGGTTAGTGCGTCACGGAGAAGCGGCCGCCGCTTTTGATCAGAATACGGATCCGCCCTTGTCTGATCTCGGCCGCGAGCAGGCCGCAGTTTCTGCTCACAGCTTGTCGCGATGTGTGCCCGATGACGCACAGCTGCTGTCCAGTCCCAAGCTGCGCGCCATACAGACCGGCGAGCCCTTTGCGGGGTTGCGCGAGAGAGTCCTGAATATCGATCGCCGCTTCATAGAGTTGCCTTCACCAGGGAAGCTGAGCGAGCGCAAAGAATGGATTCAGCGGGTTCTGAAGGGGCAATGGAGTGAGTTGCCCGAATCGGTTCATAACTGGCAGCGCGATATCGTTGAGGCCATTCACGGATTGCAATCACCGACCGTGATCTTCTCGCATTTTTTGGTGATCAATACCGTGGCAGCGCACATGAGCGGAAGGGATGACGTAATCCAATGTGTACCTGCCAATGGGTCAGTGCACCATCTGCGCGTAGAAGGAGAGCGCTGGCATTGGATTGAGCGGGGTGAGATGCTCCAGACTGTGGTGAACTAACGGCGCTTGACCCGCATCAGCGATTCCTGAGCGGTCGACGCCAGCAGGGTGCCGTCCTGCGACCACAAAAATCCGCGACTGAACCCTCGTCCGCCACCGGCCCTGGGCGTGTCGCAGTCGTAGAGCACCCAGTCGTCCATTTTGCCCGGATAATGGAACCAGATGGCATGGTCCAGACTGGCGGCCATAAAATGCTTGATCGGGTTGCTGAACGGGTGCGGGTAGAACACAGTGCTGAGGAGCGAGTAGTCAGAGATCATCACCAGCGCCGCTTGATGCGTTGCGCGGTCCACGGGAAGGGGGCCTGCGGCGCGAAACCAGGATCGCCCAAGTGGTGGCTGCTCCTCGGCGAGGTACTCGGTTACTCGCTGTCGCTCGATCTGGTAGAGATCGATCAGATTGGGGTCGCCGGGCTTGGTGGTAAACCCCCGAAAGCCCGATAGATCGTCTGCCTGGGAGCGGGGTGCCGGGACCTCTGGCATCGTGAGGCAATGACTCACGCCTTCTTCTTCACAGTGGTAACTGATCGAGGTATTGAAAATGGCCTCGCCCTTCTGTCGGGCGACCACGCGGCGGGTTGAGAAGGATCGCCCGTCCCGGATCGGATCGACTTCAAAATCGATCGGTATGGACGGATCCCCGGCACGGAGGAAGTAGGCATGCAGGCTGTGGGCGTGGAGATCAGGCGCCACCGTCTGGTTGGCGGCCATGAGACACTGGGCGACGACTTGCCCCCCGAAGATTCTTTGCTGTGGCATGAGGCTATCGCCGATAAAAGCAAAGGCGTCGGTTTGGCGCGGCGCAATGTGCTCGAGCACTTTGGTAAAGCAGGTCACGGGGAATCCTTACTGCAGATGTGTAGGCGAGGCCAGCCCCGAGAAAAATACGGAGAAGTATTCGCCTGCGCTGTGGTTGATGTCATCGATAGGCTGCCAGGCATCCAGATCCATGGCGGCATTGAGCGCGCCTGTGAGCAGTTGGATCACGATCCCCGGGGGAATATCCCGGAACTCAAGCGTCTCCGCGGCCAGCGCCACGTAGTTTTCCAGGGTGGCGTGAACCGAAGCCAGTCGTGCGAGCAGGCGCTGACGTACCTCGGGTGGCAGGGCGGTGATGGCGTTGAAGTGCACCAGCGGGCCCTGGTCAGAATTTTGTAGCGCAAAAATATGCCGACAGGCTGTCTCGAGCTTCGCAGCAGCCGGCGCTTCGAGTTGCTCGATGCGTGCGACGACCTGCTCCAATTGATCCAGCGTGTAATCAAAACACTGGGTCAGCAGCGCTTCTTTATTAGCAAAGTGATAATAAAAAGCCCCTTTGGAGACCTGCAATTGCTCGGCGATTTCATCTAGGGAAGTCCCGCTAAAGCCTTTTTGGTTAAAACAGCGGGTACCGGCTTTCAAAAACGCTTCCTGCTTGAGCCTGTTCTGTGCTTCGCGATCAAAGGCCTCATCCTCAGGAGAGAACGGCGGTATCGCTGCCGCGTCGCCACCCGCGGGCCGCTCGGGCGATGACATGAGCCCGTGGGTGAGCAGGTCACGCAATGCATTCACCACACCTCGCGCCTGCTCGCGGGGCATTTCATAGAGCCAATAGAACGACCAGTCGAGTGCACCGATGATGGCGCGGATGGTAATTACCGGGTTGCAGGGCCGGATCTGACCCGCCTCGATACCTCGGTTTAGCAGGTCGATCAGTCGTCGCAGCAGGCGGCGATATTCCTCCTCCAGTACCTCGCGATGCTCCGCCTTTAGTGAGGCTACCTCCAAAGGTGCGGCATAAAAATCGCCCTCGCCGTCGAGGGAGCGCAGAGTGGTATTGATCTGACTCTCCAGAAACGCCATCAAACATTCGATGGCGCCTTCATGAGTCTCCTCGGCCCGGTCAAGCTGGTCATGGGCTTGTCGCATGTTGGCGTCGTAGCACTGGTAGATCAGATCTTCCTTGGTCGCCACGTAGTAATAGAGGCTGGTTTTGGTGAGCCCCAACCTGCTGGCCACATCGGCTAAGGTGGTGGAGCGCGCGCCCTTGGTATTGAACAGTTTCGCTGCGCAGGACAGCACAGCGGCGCGTTTGGTCTCGCGCTGTAGGCCGCGACTGAAGGGGGAGCGATTGGCAGGGGTCGAGGTGTCCAAAATTTCCTTGAGTAAAGCAGGCTTCGGAGCGGCCATTCTCAAAATTCGATAATTTGAACTTTAAGTATTTTTACTGACCCTGTCCATGAAAATCATGTGCGGTATGCCGAAAAATCGGTGTTTTCTGCAAGGGTTGAACGGGGGCGGATCGCCGCCGTTTCTCTGGGCCTTATCGATCGTCTATGACACACTTCGCAACCCGATTTTGCCCCTGTAAGGCGGTTTCGTGACCGACACGATTTCTTTTTCGGAAGAGCAGGGCATCGCCACGCTGACCTTCGATAACCCATCTCGCCGCAATGCGCTGGGGGCGGCGGAACTTGACGCTATCGAACGCGCCTTAGGTGCACTATCCGCAGAGACGAGGGTGTTGGTCGTGACGTCTTCGGACGATCGTATTTTCTGTGCCGGAGCGGATCTGACGCAGATTCTTGATGGCTCCCTGAACGGCAATCGGTTCCAGTCAGTTACCAACCAGATTGCCGCGCTGCCGATCCCGACCATCGCGGTGCTCACGGGGAATGTATTTGGTGGTGGCGCGGAACTGGCACTGAGCTGTGACTTTCGGCTCGCCCGCGAAGGCATCGTATTGCGCATTCCTGCCGCCGCGATCGGGCTCTGCTACCCGGTGGAGGGGATCGAGCGTCTGACCCGACGGCTTGGTCCCTCCCTCGCCCGGCGGGTGTTGGTGGCAGCTGAAACGTTTACATCAGAAGAGATGTTGTCCCTCAAGATGGTCGATGCGGTCCACCCCGGTGACACATTACGAGAGACCGCTGGCGACTATGCCCAGTCACTACTCGCGCTGGCGCCGATGGCCGTGGCCAATATGCTCGAGATCATTCGCCAGTTGGAGGCAGGTAACTTGGATCGAGATCACGCCCACACCTTGGCCGAGGCCTGTAGCGACTCGGAAGATGTGCGGGAGGGCATTACGGCTCAGCGAGAGAAGCGCGCGCCGCGCTTTAAAAATCAGTGATCCAGATGCCATTAAGCCGACTATGCTAGGGTTGAGGCAGATTTAGGCGTTCCGATTTTTATGTCCATAGCCCAGGAAAAACTCGAGCAGATCCGCGCTCAGGTCCAGTCGCACCTCGATGGCCGGCAGACGGCCGAGCTAACTGCGTCAAGAAAAGCCGCGCTCGAGGCCACGATTCACGGACATTTACAGGCTCACAATGCGGTAATTGTGGCGCACTATTACACGGCGCCCGAAATTCAGTCGCTGGCTGAGGCAACGGGTGGCTGTGTGTCGGACTCTCTCGAAATGGCGCGATTCGGCAGAGATCATCCGGCGGAGACCCTGATTGTCGCCGGCGTTAGATTCATGGGCGAGACCGCCAAGATTCTGACACCGGGTAAGCGGGTGCTTATGCCCACTCTGGAGGCGACCTGTTCCTTAGACGAGGGTTGTCCAATCGACGAGTTTTCCGCGTTTTGTGACGCGCATCCCGACCGCGAGGTGGTGGTCTACGCCAACACCTCAGCGGCGGTCAAAGCCCGGGCCGACTGGGTGGTGACGTCGAGCATTGCGCTGGATGTCGCCGAGCATCTTGCCGAGCAGGACAAGGCGATCATCTGGGCACCGGATCGCCATCTTGGGGATTACGTGCAGCGCGAGTCTGGGGCCGACGTGTTGTTGTGGGATGGCGCCTGTATCGTGCACGAGGAATTCAAAGCCCGGGGTATCCTCGATCTCAAGCAAGTTCATCCGGAGGCTGCGGTGTTAGTGCACCCCGAATCTCCGGCGGCCGTAATCGAATTGGCTGATCACGTGGGGTCGACCACGCAAATTATCCGCGCTGCCTGTGAGATGCCGCACCAAACATTCATCGTGGCGACTGACCAGGGGATCTTTTACAAGTTGCAGCAAGCGGCTCCCCACAAGGCCTTCATCATTGCTCCCACGGCCGGGCAGGGGGCCACCTGCCGTAGCTGCGCCAATTGCCCCTGGATGGCGATGAACGATCTGGAAGCGATGGCCGCGGTATTCGACCGTGGCGATAACGAAATTGAAGTGCCGGAGGCCTTGGCGGCGCAGGCTATGAAGCCGCTCGAGCGCATGCTGGCCTTTGCCGAGAGCCTCAAGCCATAGCGCTCGCGCTAGGCCTCAGCCCATGTCCATTGCGGCGCGCATGTTCTGAATGTCTCTGAGTCGTTCATTGATCAGTGATGAGGTGGTGAAGTCGTTGCCGACTAGATTTGAGGCATAGCTGAGCTGTCGCTCGGCAGCGTCCAGCGCGTTGACCAAAATGAAGTACTCTGCCCGTGAGCGATGCAGGCCCACGATATTGCCAGCCAATCCCTGAACCTCCGCCAGCAAGTACCAGAGCCCGGGGTCGTTACTCACCCTGCGGGACTGCTCGATGAGCACTGCCTCGGCCAGATGAGGGGAGCCAGCTTGGTGCAGTGCATTGGCGTAGGACATGGTGAGCGGGTGATTGCCGGGTGAGAGGTCAAGGCGTCGTTCCAGCGTCGTCACTGCCCGGCTCGTATTGCCCCTAGCCAGATCGATATCGGCACTCGCAATCACGTACTCGATGCGATCACTGTTGCCTGACCAGATGCTGTCTAGCGCCAGTGCCGCCTCATCGGCGCGCCCCGCGGCCGTCAGCGCCAGCACCAGACCATAGGTGGTGGCCTCCTGGGACAGCGACTCCCCCCCCAACGCCGAGCGGAAGTTCGCCACCGCTTCCTCTGGGGTTTGCGCGGCCTGAACGGCGACCCGGACGCGCATCAGCTGGTAGTCGAGGCTGACCGCGCGAATGCGTTTCGGATACTGCATTGCGCGAGCTCGGGTATCAGAAATGCGTTTTTCAGAAAGGGGGTGGGTGCGGAGAAATTCGGGGATGCGGTCGCCCTGACTGTAGCGGGTGGCGGCATACATACGCTCGAACATCTGCGGCGCCGCGTAGGGGTCCATACCTGCGTTGAACAAGGTTCGCAGTCCCACCCGGTCGGCTTCTGCTTCATTGGCGCGGCTATAACGTAGTTGCGCATCCTGTGCGAGCCCCTGCGCGGTCGTCATGGCTGCGAGACCCGCGTCGGTGCCGACGGTGGCGGCCAGGAGTACTCCGGCTAATAGTCCCGCCAGCTGCATCGGGCCCTGCTCCTGCGCCAGTTCCATACGACGGGAGAAGTGACGTTGGCTAAGGTGCGCGATTTCGTGGGCCATGACTGTTGCGAACTCGTCTTCCGTTTCAGCGTACTGGAACAAGCCGCTGTGCACACCGATCACGCCGCCCGGCACCGCGAAGGCGTTGATTGTCGGGTTGTCGACGATCACCAGCTCGACGCGGCGGTCCTGAAGCTCACTGTGCTGCACCAGCTCGAAAACGAGATTTTCCAAATAGCTGTGCATCAGCGGATCGTTGAGGAGTGGTGCCTGCCCTCGGAAGCTCCGCAGCCACATACGACCTAATTGATATTCGTAGTCTGCAGAGAACAGGCTGGTACTGGATTCGCCCAGGTTGGGGATCTTGAGGTCCTCGGTCACGGCCCGGCTACTCGGAGACACCATTACGCCGCTGATCAAAAGCAGACAGATCAGGCTGGGAAAGACCCGTTGCAACGGGGTGGGCAGGCGGTGGAGCATGGTCGCACTCTAGCTTACTTGGGCTCTTGCGGGGAGCTCGAGGCGAGTGTGAAAATTCGTACCGAAACCCCCCTGTAGCAATAAGCGATATACTCCTCGCCCTCTAACGATCTGGTCCCTGTCCATGCCGAATCAAACCCCACCTACTGAGTCGGTAGACGCGCGGGGGGAACGATGTCCCATGCCGCTGTTGATGGCCAAGCGTGCGCTCAGTGCGCTGCCCTCAGGTGCGGTATTGGAGGTTTTGTCTACTGATTCGGGCTCTGAACGTGACTTCGAGAGTTTTGCGCGTTTGGCGGGGCATGTCGTGGAATGTGAACGGTTGCCCGATGAGGTGCTGAGGCTGACCATCACTAAGGCCTGAATCAAGGAGTCGCAACGTGAAAGAAGTTCTGACGAGGTGGTACCAGCGTTATCTGAGTGAGGAAGAAGCCGTTATTTTGCTCGTGCTATTGACGGTGGCCTTTGCCGTCATACTGCTGTTCGGCGACATTCTCGCGCCGGTGCTGGTGGCGGTCATTCTGGCTTACTTGATGCAGGGCGTTGCCAATGTCCTGAGACAGCGGGGCTTGCCCGGAGAGTTGAGCGTCGCGTTTTCCACATTACTGTTTCTTGGTGGTTTTTTTGCCGTGCTGTTCGGCCTGGCGCCGCTAGTATGGCGACAGCTCGTGGCGCTGGTGCGCGAAGCCCCGGCGATTATTGAGGCCTGGCGCAAGGTGCTCGTAACGCTCCCGGAGGAGTACCCGGTCTTTTTTACCCAGCAGCAGGTCAACGAGCTTACGGCTGCAATTCAGGCCGAAATGGCTTCGGTGGGACAGATACTGGTGACCAAGGGTCTGAGCTCGATTCCGAGTGTGCTGGCGGCCACCGTTTACCTGATTCTGATTCCTCTAATGGTGTTTTTCTTTCTCAAGGACCGCGAGCAGCTGACCGGGTGGTTTGCCGATTTCCTGCCCACCAAGAGGCCACTGCTCGAGAGAATCTGGTCGGAATTGAATCTGCAATTTGCCAACTATGCCCGGGGCAAGGGCATTGAGGTGTTGATCGTCGGCAGCGCGTCCTACGTGGTCTTTGCGATATTCTCCCTGAACTACGCGGCGTTGTTGGGACTGCTAGTAGGGTTCTCAGTAATCGTACCTTATATCGGTGCCGCACTGGTGACCATACCCGTGGTGGTCGTCGCTTATTTTCAATTTGGCGTCACGCCTGATTTTTACTGGGTAGTAGGCGCTTATCTGCTGATACAGGTGCTCGACGGCAACGTGCTGGTGCCGCTCCTCTTTTCCGAAGCGGTCAACTTACATCCGGTCGCGATTGTGATAGCGGTATTATTCTTCGGCGGACTGTGGGGGTTTTGGGGGGTCTTCTTCGCTATACCTCTGGCCACGTTGGTCAATGCCATTCTGTCAGCCTGGCCATCCAGCGACTCGCTCGCTGTTTCCTCATAAATTAACCAAGAGATCCTTATCGATGAGTACATCATTCAAGGACGTGTCTACTCTCTATTTGGTGCGAATATTCGTGAGCATCCCAGCCGCCTGTGCGTCACGTTGTAACCGACTGTGCGGCGTGCTGTTGCTGAGCGCTGGGCTGGCCGCCTGCGGCCAGTCGACCGATTCGCGGGACATTGCTGAGCCTGCAGTCGTGGTGAGTCCCAACGACGATCGGACATACGATCTGATAGAGCTGGCAAATGGACTTGAAGTCATGCTGGTGTCGGATCCGACCGCAGAGAAATCCGCGGCCGCTTTGAGCGTCGGTTTGGGTGCCGCTTCAGATCCCGAGGATTATCCCGGGATGGCCCACTATCTTGAGCACATGCTGTTCATGGGGTCCGAACAGTTCCCCGAGCCCGATGGCTTTATGGCCTTCACCGCGGAGCACGGCGGCATGACCAATGCCTATACCGGCCTCGATCTAACCAATTACATGATGATGGTTGAGAACGACGCATTGCCCGAGGCTCTGGATCGCTTCTCGAGCTTTTTCACCGACCCGTTGCTGGACCCCACCTACATCGACAAGGAAAAGAACGCGGTGAATGCAGAGTGGTCGATGCGCCGCGAGCAAGACTTCCGCATTATCTACCGGCTGGCACGTCAGCTGTTGGGCGATCACCCTGCCAACCGTTTCCAGATTGGCAATCTCGAGTCCCTGGCCGATAAAACCGAGGGGGGACTGCACGCTGCCACCGTAGCCTTTTTCGAGCGGTACTACAGTGCCAATCTGATGAAAGCATCGCTCATCGGCAATCTGCCGCTGCCCGCATTGCAGCGATTGGCTGAGACCCACTTTGGCGAGATCCCCAACAAGCAGGCAGTTCGGCCTGAAATGTCGGCCTCGATCGATTTTGCAGAAGTCGGCGCCAAGCGCGTGCGCTATGCGCCTCAGGATGACACCCGCGAGCTCCGGCTCGATTTCATTATCGATAACAACAGTGACCTTTACGACACCAAGCCCAGTGAATACCTGTCGTATATTCTGGGCTCTGAAATGCCCGATACGCCAGCGGTGCGACTGCGGGATCTGGGGTGGGCCAGCGCGTTGATCGTGAGCGCCGATCCCGCGCGCTATGGAAACTACGGGCTGTTTACTTTTTCAGTACAGCTGACGCCAGAGGGCCTGGCGCATCGGGACGACATCACCGCCATGCTGCTGGGATATCTAGACATGCTGCGTGAGCAGGGTGTCGATGATCGCTATGCCGAAGAGTTTGGCACGTCGCTTGCGAATCGTTTCCGCTTTCTCGAAAAAATGGATGACTTCAGCTACGCCCACGAACTGACCCGGGCGATGCAGACCTATCCCGCACAATATGCCATTGAGGCACCGTATCGGTTCACCGGGTTCGATCGTGAGGCGGTGGAGGCAGTGCTGGCTCAGCTGGTCCCGGAGCGGCTCCATGTCTGGGAAATCGACCAGGCGCAGCCGGTCTCCGAGAGCCTCTATTTTTATGAGGGCCAATATACGGTTGAGCCGCTGGCCTTGCCCGATGCGCAGGCATTGAAAACCCAGACGGCCGAATACCAGCTCGCGCTACCGGCACAGAACCGGTTGCTGCCCGAGCAGTTTGAGTTGGCGAACACAACCAGCGAGCCTAGACAGATTATCAATGAGCCCGGTATCAGTGTCTGGTTGCAGGGTAGTGAGGCGTTTGCTGACCTGCCGCGGGGTTATGCACAGGTCTATTTGAATTCGCCGCTTCGCCAGCAGACGGTTGATGCGGCGGTCATGATGGTGCTGTGGTCAGATTTATACGGCCTGCAGCAGACGGCGTTGATCAATGAGGCCAGCATCGCAGGGATGGGTCTCACCCTCGGCCTCGATGAAGGCCTGCGTCTTTCCATCTCCGGTTTTACCGATAAGCAACCGGAACTGCTGACCGCGGCGCTGGCGGGACTCCGGGTTGACTCGAATCAGCAGGCGTTGAACCAGGCGATTGATCGCTTTGTCCGCGGACTTGAGAACCGCAAGCGCGAACTCCCTTTTAGGCAGCTGGGCAGGACCCTGTCCAGTCTGACCCGCACCGGCTTTTATGATGAAGCCTCCTTACTCGATGCGGTGGCGGAGGTCACGCCGGCGCGCTTCAATGCCTTTGTCGAACGTGTTCTGGATACGGCGCTGATCCGCGTGTATCTATTTGGTAACTACGATCAAGCCTTTGCCCAAGGCCTGACGCAAACGCTGCAGAGCGTCTTACCTGAGGAACGGACGGGTGCGACGGAGTATATTCGTGAACGCGTGTATTCACCGGTGCCGGGTCAGACGCTGGTCAAAAATACGGATCTACCTGTTGAAGATCTGGGCATGATGTTGCTCTATGCAGCGCCCAGGGCAACGTTGGCTAACGAGGCGACGGGGCGGGTGTTGGCTAGGCACCTCCGGAACCGGGCTTTCGATACCCTGCGCACCGAGGAGCAGTTGGGTTACGCAGCCGGTGGACTCACCACCACCTTGCAGGATCACCCGATGATCGGTTTTTACATTCAGACGCCGGTGAAAGGGCCGATCGCCATGCTTCAGCGGTTTGAGGCATTCGCAGCGGAATATGCGCTGATGCTGGACGAGCTGACCGAAGATCAGTTTGCCAATCTGAAGTCGGGTGTGCTGACCCAACTGACTGAACCGCCCACCAATCTCTCTGATGAAGCTGGGCCTTTTATCGGGGACTGGAACCGCGAGCGTTATGACTTTTCTAGCCGCGCTGAGCTGATCGCGGCGGTGGAGGCGGTATCGTTGGATGCCATGCGTGACTACTATCGCGCAACGGTATTATCGAGCGACCCAAGCCGCATCTTGATTCAGATGCGGGGAGAGCGCTGGAAGGCGGAGCCTTTCGCCACGATAGAGGGCGCGAACGTGATTGACAGTGTCGAGGCCTTCCACGAGCAGATGCCGCTGCAGCCGCTCGACTGAACCCACTGAGCCGGAGTAGAACATGGGGATCACACTCTCCGACTGTTACAA
>QOPK01000034.1 GCA_003331685.1 Halieaceae bacterium
CCAAACAAAGCGCGATCTTCAGGACCCAGCTCGTCTTCTAGGTTCTCAGCAACCTGCTGAATATCGCTGCGAACGCTCGCCAGCGCCTCTCTGAAGGCTTTCAGCTCAGCACGGCGATCCGATGATTCCCTCGTCGGCACTGTTTGCAAGTCGGCATGGGGCGAAACCCATGCTGCTATACCGATACCGATCCCCGAGCACGCGGCCACCCCTGACAGACGCGCGCCGCCCTCCGCGTCCTCCGGCACCGTCGCCGACTCACGGATCACACCCGCCAGCTCTGCGTGTGCGATCAGGCCCGCCAGCTGCGCTGACACGGTAATCAGGAAAGCCTCTTCGTCTTCCGAAAACCTGCGGTGATCGCCCTGCTGCACCACTAAGACACCCAGCAAATCGCGCTGATGCACAATAGGTGCGCCTAGAAAGGCGTTAAAAGGCTCTTCACCCAGACCCTCAACCAACTGAAACTGGGGGTGCGCGCTGGCATCGTCCAAATTCAGTGGTTCTTCGCGGGTGGCAACCCAGCCCACCAAGCCCTCATCGAAACCCAGCCCGAACTGACCCACCTTCTCTGAATTCAAGCCCTCAGTCGCACGAAAGACCAGTTGCTGTTTGGCTTTGTCGTGCAGGTAAATCGTGCAGACATCGGTGTGCATCGCAGCTCTGACTTGCGCGACGATCAGCGCGAGCGCGTCGTCAAGGGAGTCCGCAGCGTTCACGTCCTGAATCAGCCGGCGAAGCACCTCAAGCATCAACGCTGTCTCCTGCGTCTGCGCTGAGTGCGTGGCTTTGGCGCCAAGCGGCCTGCCAACTGGCTCAATGCATTGCGGTATACCGCCTGCTTGAAGTCAACGACTGCGGTTACAGGATACCAGTAGCTCACCCACTTCCAATGATCGAACTCGGGGTCATCGTGGGCCGCCAGATTGATATCGCTTTCAGCGCCTGTGAGGCGGAGCAAAAACCAAATCTGCTTCTGGCCAATACAGATGGGGTCCTCGGTTTTGCGAATGAATCGCTTGGGCAAGCGATAGTGAAGCCAGCCTTGGGTGCGACCCAACAGCTCGACGGACTCCGGGCGCAGTCCCACCTCTTCCTCCAGCTCTCGGTACATCGCCGCCTCAGCGCTCTCATCGCGGTTCATGCCGCCCTGGGGAAACTGCCAGGAGTCGCGGCCATTAATGCGACGACCCCATAAAACCTTGTCGTCATCATTACAGACCACAATCCCCACGTTGGGGCGAAAGCCGTCGCGATCAATCACGCGTTCTTTGTCTTCTGCCTGCTCCAAGATCATTTTCCGGAAGTTAATCAGATAGTGGCCCGGGATTGAGACGCGGGCCTCGTGTCCGTATTCTTCCACACATCCTCCTTCGACGGCACGTGAGGAAACATCTTTCTTCGACAGCGAATCGGGGCACCCTATGGCACTGGCGATATTTGACCTCGACAACACGCTACTGGCAGGCGACTCCGACCACCGATGGGGCGAATTTTTATGCGATGCCGGCTTGGTTGATGCGGACACCTTCCGGCTCAAAAACGACGCGTTTTACGCCGATTACCAGTCGGGGCAGCTCGATATGACAGCCTACCTCGACTTTGTGCTCGAGCCGCTGGCCGGGATGACGCGGTCAGCCGTCCGGTCGCTTCAGCGGCAATTCGTAACGGAGTGCATTGAACCGATGCTGCTCGACAAAGCGTTTGATCTGCTTAACGAGCACCGTATCAAAGGAGATACGCTTCTGATGATGACCGCCACCCATACAGTTGTGGCTGAGCCGGTGGCAGCGAGGCTCGGATTTGAGCACTGGCTGGGTAGCGGAGTCGGCCTACAGGACGAGTGCTATACCGGTAAAGCCCAGGGCAGCCCATGCTTTCGGGAGGGCAAGGTCAGTCATCTCGCCGCTTGGCGACAGCACCACCCCGAGGCCGGAGACCCAGCCAACTGCTGGTTCTACTCTGACTCGCACAACGACCTACCGCTGTTGAATGCAGTGGGACATCCGGTAGCCGTGGATCCCGACGACACCCTTCGCGCACACGCCGACGCACATCATTGGCCGATCATGACACTGCGCTAGCGTCAGACAAATTCAATCGGCGAGGAGTGATACACCCGCCGCGCTAGCAGAGATCACCGTCAACCTGGGTAAGGTGACATAACCAGACAGCGTGCTCCGCGAGCACAGAGCTCAGCTGAGCGCCTGACCCATGAACCAGCGTTTCAGCCAGGCCTGTTGGTGCACCAAGCCCAGTCCAATATTGCGCGCGATGACAGCCAGCGGGTTAAGGCTGCCAAAGCCGCGCTTGAATCCCTCCATCGCCGCCATCATGGCGAGATTTTCCGTCTTTCTCTGGCGCTGATAGCGCTTGAGCACGACCGGGCTATCGATGGCCAAACCTTTGGCTTTACCCACTGTCAGTTCTTCGGCCAGCACCCTGACATCACTGAGGCCCAAATTGATACCCTGGCCTGCGAGTGGGTGAATACTGTGCGCAGCGTCCGCCACCAGCACCAAGCCCTCATCGATGTAGTCAACCGCATGAGACTGTCTGAGGGGGAAGCTCGCTCTCGGCCCAACAGCCAACGCTTGCGGCGCATCATCCCCCAGCGCGCGATTCAGCGCCGATACAAATGCCTCATCCGACAGCGCCGCGATCTGCTCGTGCTGCGACTCATCGAGCGACCAGACGATGGCCACTTTGTCTTCGTCAGCAAGTGGTAGCAAAGCGAGCGGACCACTGTCGAGAAAAGCCTGCCAGCAGGTGTCTTGATGACGGGATGCCAATGCCACGGTGCCCACGATAGCGCTCTGCTCATAGCTCCATTGGCGCGTTGGCATGGCCGCCCACTCGCGCACTCTTGAGCGCGCACCGTCCGCCCCCACGGTGAGGGGCGCGCAAAAGGTCGAGCCATCCTCACAGCGAATTTCCCAGCCAGAATCGGTGAGCATCATGCCGTCCATGGCACATTCCCATAGCACCTCAACACCGGGGCAGGTTTCCGCACATTGCAACAGCGCCTGCAGCGTCAGCCGGTTCTCAACAATGTGTCCGAGATACGGGGCGTTGACCTCGCTGGCGTCGAAGCCGATACGACCGCTGCCGTGGCCGTCCCACACCTTCATGCCTGTGTAGCACCCTGTGCGGCGCGCGGGTATCGCTGACCAGGCTCCCAGCCCCTCCAGAAAAGCGATCGATACTGGGGTCAGTGCGCTGACACGCAGGTCCCAGTCAGCAATCGCTCTATCGTCCGTGGGTGGCAGCGGGCGCTTAGCGCCATCGATTACCGTCACACGGAACCCCTCGGCCCCCAGCGCGCTCGCCAGCGACAGACCGGCGACCCCCGCGCCCACAATCAGGATATCGGGATGTGTCATGGCCCGCTCAGCCTACTCACCAGAGAGAACCGCGGGCATTGCGCTGACCGGTGCCAAGGTCGGCCACCCGGGCACGCGCTGCAGGAACCAGGTCGAGCAGGGCCAACGACAGATTTCTCGGTGCATCAAGCAGCGGGCCCCGGCGATTGAAGAGCGTTGCCAGCAGGTCCGTACTTCTTGTGATGAAGCGCTGCTCGTCAGTGGCGCGCTCAAGGTAGTGATTCAGACTACCCAACTGGCCAATAGGTTGACCTTTGCGCACCGCTATCGCCAACTCAGACGCCAACAGTCCCGCCTCCCGCAGCGAGAGATTGAGACCCTGCCCAGCTACCGGGTGCAGCGTGTGCGCCGCATTCCCCACCAGAAGAAATCCTGATCGATATTGCTCAGAGGCATTGAGACGCACCAGCGGCCACTGGCTACGCTGCCCCACATTGCTGACTCGGCCAAGTCGCCACCCAAAGGCGTTCTGAAACGCGGAGATAAAGGCTTCGTTCCCCAAGCTGCCAAGGGTCTCGATCTCTTTATCCGGGACCGACCACACCACATTGAAGCGCTGCTCTGATCGCGTCAGGGAGGGCAGTGGCAACACTGCCAGCGGACCATGGGACGTGAAGCGCTCGAAGGCACGCCCCTGCTGCACTCCAGGAAAGCTCGCATTAAATACCACCGCGTGATTACCGGTGGGACGCTCCTCCACACCAATACCGAGCCCTTCAAACCACGCCTCGGCAATACCCGCGGCGAGCAGCACCAGATCCGCGGTGAGCCGCTCGCCATCATCGGTCTGCACAGCCGGCCTCTCCGCACCAGCCTCCAGCGAAACACAGCGGACAGGGGCGCGGACGGTCACACCCAATTGTTCTGCGCGCGCCAGCAATGCTCGACCCAGCTCGTGATTTTCCACCACGTAACCTAATGCCGGCACGTCGAGCTCTTCGGCTGTCATCAGGGCGCTGCCAAAATGACCGCGATGGGACACATGGATGTCGCCGATCGCGCCGGTGTGCGACGCCAGCGCTGACCACAGATCCCAGCGGTTCAATAACTCAACGGAGTGTAGGTTCAACGCTGAGCCCCGGGTGTCCATAGGGCTGGGTGTTCCCGACCGAAAGGGATGCGCTTCCAGCAAGGTAATGTCCAAGGTCGGGGTCTCTGTCGCCAGCGCGATAGCGAAGGAGAGACCTGCCAGCCCCCCCCCAAGAATCAGTACTTGCGGCCCGTCGCTCATGACGCCTCGGACATCAGCGCCTCAATCTCATCCGCGCGCTTAGGGACATCAGCTGTGAGTACATCACAGCCGGTTTCTGTCACCGCCACGTCGTCTTCAATACGAATACCAATGCCTCGCCAGCGCTTAGCGACCTTGGTGTTGTCGGCTGCTATGTAAACACCAGGCTCAATGGTCAGAACCATACCGGGCTCCAGCTGCCGCCAGCGGCCGTCGACGCGATAGTCGCCCACATCGTGCACGTCGAGGCCCAGCCAGTGGCCCGCGCGGTGCATGTAAAAGTCTCGGTAGGCCTCAGCCTTGATCAACTCCCGCTCCTTTCCCTTCAACAGGCCCAGCTTAATGAGGCCCCGTGTAATCACGCGTACCGTGGCATCATGGGGCTGATTCCAGGTGTTGCCCGGGCGCACCTTGGCGATCGCGGCGCGCTGTGCCTCGAGTACCAGGTCATATATCGCCCTCTGTTCTGAAGAAAATTGGCCGCTGACCGGGAAGGTTCGTGTGATGTCGGCAGCGTAGCCCTGATACTCGCAACCGGCATCAATCAGCACCAGATCGCCGGCCTTCATCCGCGACGCGTTTTCTGTGTAATGCAGCACGCAGGCATTGGCGCCCGACCCAACAATGGAATTGTAGGCTGGAAATCGTGCACCATGCTCTGAGAAGGTGTGCTGAATCGCTGCCTCAAGATGATATTCGTATCGTCCTGGCTGGCACTCTTGCATAGCCCGAACGTGAGCCGCCGCACTGATTTCACCCGCCTTTTTCATAACGCGGATTTCCGCCGCGGATTTGATCAGACGCTGCTCGTGGAGCAAAAAAGCCAGGTCCGTAAAGTCAACCGGTGGGGCCGCGCCCGATCGCACCAGTCTGCGAATTTGATTCACCCATCCCATCACGCGCTGATCAAATACATCGTCATGACCCATGGAGTAGTAAATGCGCTGCGTGCCTTCAATCAAACCGGGGAGGATCTCGTCGAGGTCATCAATCGGAAAAGCATCATCGACCCCAAGGTAGGCAGCGGCGCCCTCTGGTCCGAGACGGTAGCCATTCCACAGCTCCATTTCCGGGTCTCGCTCTCTGCAGAACAGTACGACCTGACCCTGTCGACGTCCGGGCACCAAAACCAGCACTGCGTCGGGCTCTTCAAAGCCTGCGAGGTAGAACAAATCGCTGTTCTGGCGAAAGGGATATTCTGTATCGCGGCTTCGGGTCACCTCGCGTGCGCCGGGAATGATCGCAATACTGTGGCGATCCATCATCGCCATCAACTTTTTGCGGCGGCGGGTATATTCAGCTTTAGAGATTTTCACTGTTGCCTTCCTGTAAAGATTGCGCCTCATTGACAATGTTAATCGCCGCGAAGCGAATGTACTCGATGATGTCTTCAAGTTGACGCTCTGCGTCCTCAGAGTCTCTCTCATCGGTGTCGACCTGAGCAATGGCCGCCATATCCTTGAGCGCCTCTGCAGTCATGTTCGGGACGGGTTCACCCGCTGCCTCTCTGAGCGTAATGCCCTGCGTAAATCCCGATAAAAACCCCCGACTCCATTCAGAAATAGACAGCAGACGCTCCTCCAGTGAGCCGTCGTCCTCCGGCAGTAAGGGCTGAAAGGTGTAATCGGCATCCTGTATCGCCGACAAGGTCGCCAGACTCAAGCGAGAGACAAAATCGACTAGGTCGCCCGTGATATCAGTGCCAAGCGCTTTTTCCAGCGCAGCAACCGTCGCCGAAAAATGATGTTCCGTGTGCGGGCTGAATCCCGCCCCTAACAAACCGGCCATCGCACCATGTAGCGTAGAGGGATTCACTGTCAGGCCTACATTAAAAAGACTATCCGCCGCTTCTTCCCAGGACGGCATATCTTCGAAGGCGCCAAGTGCATCAAGTAACACTGTGAGTCGTTCCTCAATCAAGATGAATGTGGGTCATCAGAGCTAGGCTTCTCGCGGTCAGGCTACCTAAAACCTGATCAAGCGAGAGCAGTCTGCTCTACGCAATGGCACGTTGACCCAGTGAAACAACGGGCATTATAGTGCTGGCTTGCTTATAACGCAGTGTACCTTCAGTGGCTGACAACCTCATCCAGGCGCTAGAAAAAAAAGTCAACGACCTGATCGAACTCAGCCGCGAGCTGAATCGTGAGAATCGCGCCCTGAAGCTTCGTGCTGCAGAATTGCAGCGAGAGAGAAGAGAGTTGCTGGAGCGACAACGACTTGCCAGCGAGCACGTAGAAAATTCGCTTGCCAGGCTACGCTCTCTGGATGGTAGCGCGTGAGTCGCCCCAACACCGTCAGCGTCGATATTCTCGACAAGGAATATCAGGTGGCCTGTCCCCCCGACGAGGAAGCCGGGTTGACTCAGGCGGCGCAATATCTGGATCAGCACATGCGCGATATTCGCTCGACCGGTAAGGTCATCGGGCTGGAGCGCGTTGCTATCATGGCGGCACTCAATATCAGCCACGAACTACTGGCGCTCAAAACCGGAGACAACCCCGTCGAGACCAGTGAGGAGCAACAGCGTCTCTCCACGCTGAACAGTCAGCTCGATGAGGTCCTTTACCAACTCCGACAACTTGAGATTAACTGAACCTCTCTTTGGGCTATACTGGTACCGGCCTGAAGTATTCGCCAGACGATTTGTCCTCGAGCCGATAATGCAGTACCCGGAGGTCACTTCCGCGACTGTTGAGCAAGCCTGGCCAGAACCGGGAAGCCTGAAGTCGCGTGGTGGTCACCACCTTGAGCCGCAAGGGTTCAAGGGCCTATTCGTCAGCGGTACCGCGGGTCTTTTTTTTCGCTCCTCTCGTTCCTCGAACATCTGCAACTCAATGCAGCCGCCATGACCGGCACCTCTTATACGGCGCTGGAAAAACGCAGTCTGCGGCGACGCCTGCGGTCAGACCGGGACGCAATGACTGCAGGCCAGCGGGCTGACTACACGAAACGCGCCCTAAAGCATCTGGTTACTTGGGAGCCCTGGACCAGGGCCACACTGGTTGGCAGCTATCTGCCACATGAATCGGAATTTGACCCCAGGCCTTTGGCACAGGCAGCGCGCGCGCGCGGTGCTGACATTGTCTGCCCGCGGGTAAACGGCAATGCCATGTCATTTCATCATTGGCATGTGGGTGACGACACAGAGGAAACGATTGGCGGTGTCCTGCAGCCACGGCCTGCGGCGCCAGTGGTCGATGCAGCCACCATTGATCTATTCCTCACGCCACTGTTGGGGTGCGGTCATAGTGGTATGCGGCTGGGTTATGGCGGCGGCTTTTACGACCGGCTGTTTGCCCAGGTCGGTGGTCTCAGATTAGGAGTGGGTTTTGCCCTGCAGCGTGTGAGCGATTGGGAGAGCGAAGCGCACGATCAACGATTGGATGGTTTTTTGAGCGAAGAAGGCTTGACCGTATTCGAGTAAATGCCAGGCGCAACTCGGTATAACCGTTAGCGCATCAACTCAGCCCGACTGGCCCTAAGTCCGCTCCACTTGGCCCAAGTATTCGCGATAAGCGGGGTTGTCGGTCTCCTCCCAAAAACGGTATCCCAACCGATTCAACGCTTTTCTCAGTGCGGCGCGCTTGCCCTCAGGCACCTGCATGCCTACCAGAATGCGCCCGAAAGCTGCACCGTGATTCCGGTAATGGAACAGTGAAATACTGTATTCGTCGCCAAGCACCGTAAGGAACTGGAGCAGGCTGCCGGGCCGCTCCGGAAACTCCACCCGAAAAACCATCTCATCACTGATGTCCTCGGAGAGACGTCCGCCCACCATATGTCTCAAGTGCAACTTGGCCGTCTCGTTATCGGTCATATCCAACACCCGATAACCCTTTTCTCGCAGCGCATCCTGCAAGGCATCCAGACTCTCGTCCCCTGGCGTGACGGTTAGACCGACAAACACTTTCGCCTCGGCAGCCGTCTCATACCGGTAGTTGAACTCGGTCACATTGCGCTTGCCGATGGCATGACAAAAAGCCTTGAAGGCACCGGGTCGCTCCGGGATCGTGACGCTGAGCACCGCCTCGCGCCGCTCACCAATCTCGGTCCGCTCTGAGATGTAGCGCAGCCGGTCGAAGTTGGTATTGGCGCCGCTGACAGTCGCCGCCATCGAGGCGCCAGTCACATGGTGTTCCGCCGAGTACTTCTTCATACCGGCTACGGCCAATGCGCCCGCTGGCTCGGCAATCGCGCGGGTATCCTCGAAGATATCTTTCACTGCGGCACAGATTTCATCGGTGCTCACCGTGATCACGTCATCAACGCAGTCGCGAATTAGCCGAAAGGTTTCCTTGCCCACCTGCGCCACTGCGCAACCATCGGCGAAAAGCCCCACCTCACGCAGCGTAACGCGACGACCTTTTTCCAAGGCTGCCTGAACGCAGGCAGCGTCCTCCGGCTCCACGCCGATAATCCGGGTATGTGGCCAAACATACCGCAAATAGGCGGCCATGCCGGCCAGCAATCCGCCACCACCGCAACAGACAAACACATAGTCCAGCGGCTGTTGGGCTTGCCTTACCAGCTCGACTGCCACTGTACCCTGACCAGCAATCACATCGGGGTCATCGAAGGGGTGAATAAAAGTGCAGCCTTCCGATTCTGTCAGCGCCCTGGCGCGCACCGCAGCCTCATCAAAAGAGTCACCATGCATCAGCACTTTGGCACCCAGCGCCTTAACCGCATCCACCTTGATGAGGGGCGTCGTCACGGGCATGACGATCGTTGCTTTAATCCCCAGCTTCGAGGCCGCTAGCGCGACGCCTTGTGCGTGATTACCTGCCGAGGCCGCCACGACGCCCGCTGCCCGAGCGGCAACATCAAGGTGAACCATCTTGTTATAGGCGCCACGACACTTGAAGGAAAAGACAGGCTGCAAGTCCTCCCGCTTCAGGAAGGCCTCATTGTCCAGGCGCGCCGATAACAACGGCGCGGCATCCAAAGGCGTCTCCCGCGCCACGTCGTAGACCTGCGCGTTGAGAATGCGTTTGATGTAAGGCTGTGACATCTGCTCAGTGTGCCGCCGAAAAACCCGAGATCATACGGCCTAGCGGCCGGCAACACACGGCCGGTACTTGGCAAAATGCCCACTCAGCGAGCGAGTGGGCCCCACACTATGCGGCGTAGCGCGCCTGCATATCGGCGAGTGACAGTGGCTGAATCTTGGATGCATTGCCCGCGGTGCCGAACGCCTCATATCGATTAATGCAAATCGCTTTCATAGCCTCGAGGCTGGCGGCTAGATATTTGCGCGGGTCAAATTCAGCGGGATGCTCCGCCAGAAAATGTCGAATGGATCCTGTGGAGGCGAGCCGCAAATCGGTGTCAATGTTGACCTTCCGCACCCCATGCTTAATCCCTTCAACCACCTGCTCAACGGGCACGCCGTAGGTTTCGGGGATCTCGCCTCCGAATTCATTGATCACCGCCAACCAGTCCTGAGGGACGGCTGACGACCCGTGCATCACGAGATGCGTGTTGGGAATGCGGGAGTGAATCGCCTTGATGCGATCCATCGCCAGAATATCGCCTGTCGGCGGACGCGTGAACTTGTAGGCACCGTGGCTCGTGCCACAGGCAATTGCCAGAGCATCTACGCCGGTGTCTGCCACAAATTGCGCCGCCTCTTCTGGATCGGTCAACAGCTGATCGTGACTGAGCTTGCCCGCAGCGCCAATACCGTCCTCTTCACCCGCCTCTCCGGTTTCCAGTGAACCGAGACAGCCAATCTCTCCCTCCACCGACACGCCACACGCATGTGCCATATCCACGACTCGGCGGGTCACACTGGCATTGTAGTCATAATCCATGGGCGTTTTACCGTCCTCACCCAGGGAACCATCCATCATCACGGAGCTGAATCCGAGCTGGATAGAGCGCTGGCATACGCCGGGCGAGGTACCATGATCCTGGTGCACTACGACCGGGACATGAGGAAACTCGGTCATGGCCGCCTCCATCAACGCGCGGAGAAACGGCGCTCCCGCGTATTTCCTTGCGCCGGCACTCGCCTGCATGATCACCGGCGAGTCGGTCTGGTCCGCCGCCTCCATAATGGCGCGCGTCTGCTCAAGATTATTGACGTTGAACGCCGGCACGCCATAACCGTACTCAGCGGCATGGTCCAATAGTTGCCTCAAGCTGATCAGTGCCATGTGTGGCTCCTCTTTTGTCGTATTCGGCGCTGGCTTATTGGGCGTTGCGCTCGTTCACCTATGCGCGGGCCTTCAATGCTGCAACCGCCGGCAGTTCCTTCCCCTCAACATACTCCAGAAAAGCGCCGCCGCCGGTGGAGATATAGGATACCGCGTCGGCCACGCCAAACTGATCGATGGCCGCCAGCGTATCGCCGCCACCCGCCAGAGAAAAAGCGTCGCTCGATGCAATAGCCTCGGCCAGCACGCGCGTGCCATGTGCAAAAACCTCGTGCTCAAACACTCCGAGCGGGCCGTTCCATAAAATGGTCGCCGCATGCTGAATGCGCTCTGCAATGCCAGCGGCCGTTTCCGGGCCAACATCCAGGATCATGTCCTGCTCCGTTACTTCCGCGGCGAGCTTCACCTGAGCACGGTGACCCTCGTCGATGCCCGGCGCCACCACCACATCGAGGGGTAGGGGAATGTCCACCTTATCCATGAGCCGGCGGGCCGTCTCAATCAGATCCCATTCACACAGTGACTGGCCCACCGGGTATCCGGCGGCCGCTAGGAAGGTGTTGGCGATGCCTCCGCCCACGACCAGACTGTCACACTGCTTGGAGAGCTGATCCAGCACCTCCAGTTTGGTCGACACCTTGGAGCCGCCAACGACCGCCATCATCGGTTTTTGCGCTCCGGTGAGCGCGCGTTCCAGTGCCGTCAGTTCAGCATGGAGCAGAGGCCCCGCACACGCCACCGGGGCGCAGTGCACCACACCGTGCGTTGAGGCCTGCGCCCGGTGTGCCGTGCCAAAGGCATCCATGACAAACACATCACATAGCGACGCGTAATCAGCGGACAACGCAGCATCGTCTGCTGCTTCACCAATATTGAAACGCACATTTTCCAGCAACACGACATCGCCCGGCAGCGGCGCAACCTGTCGCCACTCGGTCGCCAGTAGCACATCGCGCCCGATCAGCTCGGACAGTCGCGCAGCTATCGGGGCCATGGACGCTTCCTCGCTCCACTCTCCCTCCGTGGGTCGGCCTAGATGTGACATCACTATCACTGCCGCACCTTGCTCAAGCGCCGCGCGTATCGACGGCGCAGCCGCGCGCAATCTAGCTTCATTGGTGATCTCGCCAGCTCGGAGCGGCACGTTCAAATCTTCTCGGATCAGCACGCGGCGACCTGAAAGATCGAGCTCGCTCATCAACTTCACTGCGCGCCCTCCACCACTGCAGGCCGGGAAGTCCGGGCGAGCCGCTCCCACGCCAGCGCCACATCGATCATGCGGCTGGCATAAGCCCACTCGTTATCAAACCAAATCAAGATTTTCCCGAGTCGACCTGCAGCCACCTGAGTTTGCTGGGCATCCACAATCGCCGATGCCGCCTCACCGGCGAAATCACAGGACGCCAAGGGCTCCAAGGAATAGTCCAGCACACCCGACAGACCTCCCTCAGCCGCGTCTCGGAGTGCGGCATTGATGCTCTCGCTGCTACAGGCACGCTCAGTCGCAACGGTTAACTCGATCGCCGACACCTTGGTAGTGGGGACCCGCAACGCATGCGCAGACAGCTTGCCTGCCAAGGCTGGCAGTATGCGCTCGATACCAACCGCCAGCCCGGTGTCGACCGGAATGATCGACTGGGAGGACGCACGAGTTTTGCGCAAATCCGTATGGTGATAGGCATCCAGAACCGGCTGGTCATTCATCAGTGAGTGAATGGTGGTGATGCTGGCCGCTTCAATACCAAATGCCTGATACAACGTTGACAACACGGGCACCACCGCATTGGTGGTACAAGATGCCGCCGACACAACATCCATGTCAGCGGTGAGGGCCTTATCGTTCACGCCAAAGACAATCGTGGCATCGACATCCGATTCAGCCGGGTGCGAAAACAACACCCTCCCAGCGCCTGCGTGCAGGTGCTGCTCGGCGGTGGCGCGGTCGGTGAATGCACCGGTGCACTCAAAGACCAGATCAATGCCGAGCGTCTGCCAGGGCAGCGCCGACACCTCCAGCACATGGCTCAGGGGAACCAGTAACTGATCAATGGCCAACAGCTCTCCAGAGCGGGCGATGCGCCCGGGATAGCGGCCATAGTTGGAATCGTAGCGCGCCAGATGCACCACGGTATCGGCATCGGCGATCTCGTTGATGGCCGCAAGCTCCAGACGCGCGCGCGCGTCGTCCCGTGCTTGGTAGACCCGCAGGAGCGTTCGTCCAACTCGCCCAAAGCCATTGATCGCAAAACGCATAGTCAATCGAGTATCACGTCCTCGACTGCGGCTACCACATTGTCTGCCGTCAGGCCGAAGTGCTGAAAGAGTGCCTCGGCCGGCGCAGATTCTCCGAAAGAAGACATCCCCACCACGCGGCCGTCAAGACCCACATACTTGTACCAAAAGTCGGTATGGCCCGCTTCTACCGCAACCCGAGCGAGCACATCGCTGGGCAGCACAGCCTCGCGATAACCCGCCTCCTGCGCTTCAAAGATCTCGGCGCATGGCATGGAAACGACTCGGACGTGCCTGCCCGCCTCACTGAGGCGCTCAGCGGCCTCGACTGCCAAGCCCACCTCGGAGCCGGTCGCAATCACAATGGCATCGAGGTCACCCTGCTCGCGCATCAATACATAGCCACCTCGATGGACTCCCTCTACCTGCTCCGCGTTACTGACCTGATGGGGCAAGGTTTGACGGGAGAAAATCATAGCAGTGGGCCCGTTGTCGCGAAGTAACGCCTGCTTCCACGCAACCGCCGACTCCACCGCGTCACAGGGTCGCCAGGTCTGCAGATTGGGCGTGGCGCGCAACGCTGTGAGCTGTTCGACCGGCTGGTGGGTCGGGCCGTCCTCTCCCAAACCAATTGAGTCGTGAGTGAAGACATACAGCACCCGCTGACCCATTAATGCCGACATGCGCACCGCATTGCGGGCATACTCCATGAAAATCAGGAAGGTGGCGCCATAGGGGATAAACCCGCCGTGCAAAGCCACCCCATTCATGACCGCCGCCATGGCGAACTCTCTCACCCCGTAGTACACATAGTTGCCTTCGGGCTTCCCCACCGAAATCCCTTGAGCACCGGACCACAAGGTGAGGTTAGAGCCCGCCAGATCGGCAGACCCTCCCAACAACTCGGGCAGGTGGGGGCCAAGCGCATTGAGCGACTGCTGGGACGCCTTACGCGAGGCCACGTCGTCCCCGGCGGCCATACAGCCGGCTATGTAGGCATCTGCCTGATCAGAGAAATCGGCGGGCAGGTCACCACGGAGACGTCTCAGAAACTCATCCGCCAAATCGGAATGGGCGGCGCGATACGCATCGAAACCCTGCTGCCACTCAGCTTCCATCTCCGCACCCGAAGGTCGTCGATCCCAGGCCTCTCGCACCTCATCGGGGATCTCGAATGGATCATAGTGCCAGCCCAGAGCCTCGCGAGTGAGTGCAATTTCGTCTTCGCCCAGTGCAGCGCCATGACAACTCTCGGTGCCTTGTTTATTCGGGCTGCCTTTACCGATGACGGTTTTGCAACAAACGAGCGTAGGTCTGTTCGCTTCTGCCTTTGCGGTGATTAGCGCCGCCTCGACGGCGGCGGGATCGTGGCCGTCGACGTCGGATATTACGTGCCAGCCGTAGGACTCGAAACGTTTCGGCGTATCGTCGGTGAACCAGCCCTCGACCTCGCCATCGATGGATATCCCATTGTCGTCATAGACCGCAATGAGCTTGCCCAGCCCGAGTGTGCCGGCCAAAGAGCAAGCCTCGTGCGATACGCCCTCCATCAGACAGCCATCCCCCAAAAAAACCCAGGTATGGTGATCAACAATAGTGTGGCCATCGCGATTAAATTGAGCGGCCAGCGTTTTCTCTGCCAGCGCCATCCCTACGGCATTCGCGATGCCTTGTCCCAACGGCCCGGTCGTGGTCTCGACACCCGGGGTATAGCCATATTCTGGGTGGCCCGGCGTCTTGCTATGCAGTTGCCGGAACTGTTTCAAGTCTTCAGTGGAGAGTTCATACCCGGTGAGATGCAAGAGGGCATAGATCAGCATCGAGCCGTGGCCATTGGACAGCACAAACCGGTCGCGGTTCGGCCAATCCGGATTCGCTGGATTGTGTCTCATCAAGCGATTCCATAGCACCTCGGCAATATCCGCCATACCCATCGGCGCACCAGGGTGGCCGCTGCTGGCCGCCTGAACGGCGTCCATAGCGAGGGCACGAATGGCGTTGGCCAGTTCAGTTTGAGACGACATGAGGGCTCCGAAGTCGCGAGGTTTGTAGTTTCAAGGAAGCGAGATCATTGGGCAAATTTTCTAGCAGGCCGGTGGTCGAAGCCGTTGGTGCTAAGCAGGGCTACCCACGCCTCCCAACTTGCGTCGCATGCTACCCGATACTCGACATAAAAGCTTCTTGGCTTCACCTACCTGCTGGAAATTGCCAGCGCCAAAGTCTTGGCGGCATTTATCAACATCGACTTCAGTAGTTGGATGAGCTGGCACAACCTTTTTCGCTCTGGCTATAACTCGCTCTGGCTATAGGAGGCACTTACACCGCCTGCCACTGCTCCATCCTCGGGCTTCTGCAAATGCTGGTCGGTAATTGTCTTACTCCCCCGCACACCCTCGACTTTGGGAGGCAAAAAAAAGGGCCCCGTAGGGCCCGTGTATCGATTAAAAGCGCAATCAGAACTTAACGTTGATCGCGAGATTGTATCGACGGCTCAACGTATCGAATGTTGACGGATACGTGTTGCCACTGTTGTAGCCAGTCACCCCAATGAAGGCACCTGTCATAGGCGGATCCTCGTCAAAAACG